>DGWW01000212.1:0-18769 GCA_002395385.1 Myxococcales bacterium UBA4248 | reverse complement strand
ATCGTCGTCGCCATCATCGGTATCTTGGCGGCTGTGGCTATCCCGGGGTTTATGAGCTATATTAAGAATAGCAAAACCTCAGAAGCTAAAACAAACCTAGATTCAATTAAAAAAGGTGCGATTAGCTTTTTTGAAGCTGAGCATTATAGCGAAAACGGAATGACGGCAGCTTCAAAACAGTATCCAGGTTCAATCGAAGCTGCCAAACTTGGCGTTGAACCAACAGACAAAACTGTTGGGGTAAAACAAAGTCCTGTTACGGATGCCATTAAAAGTGAATTTACGAATGTACCTTGGTCGGAGTTGAATTTCAGACTTACATCCCCATTCTATTATTCATATGCATATATTGCCGATGGACAAGAAACAAAAGAAGTAGGGACGGGTACAGAAGCAGATCCTAAACATTTGGTATATGTCGAAGGTAGCTATAAACAATCACATTTTCAAGCAACAGCATGCGCAAGTTTAAATGCTGAAAAAGACTCAGTGTTTTATATTAATGGTTATTCTGATGGTTCTGCATCTCCTGTGATAGAAGGTACAACAACTCAATGCTATACAGCAACCGTTCCTGCAGACCCAAGCTAATAGAAATTGTTTTCATGCCCGCACCTTTAGGGGCTTGTTAATCCCACAACATACCCCCCTTTTGTATGGCTTCCGCATACACCAACGGGACTTGATATCGCGCTGTCAATCGAACAGTGTCTCTTTTTTTGCATCCCAAGGCATTAGCCAATCGAGTAATCGATTCGGCTTCTGCTTTGCGGATGCTTTGTCGTTTTTATACGTTCGGCGTACTCGCTTGTGAGTAGCCGAACGTGGAGTGCGTATCGTGCCTTTGGCACGATAGCACGAAGGGCAAGCCGTATGCGCCGAAGGCGAATAGGCGAGCGGATATAAAATTAATTTTTCAATGTTCCGATTGGTATGATTTTAACACCATCTGTACGCGTATAAGCCATTTCACCACCAGTGATGATTAAAAGTAAATCCGGCTCCCGAAGCGCGACCTGTTTCTCTTTTTCATTATATTTTTTTACGAGTTCCTGAATTTTTAGGAGATGTTTTGCGCCTTCTTCAATTTCGCGGCTGCCGAGTTTAAATTCAATTAACGCATAGCGACCATCGTCCAAATGGAGAACTGCGTCTGCTTCTAGATCGTATCGGTCATGGTAGTAAGAAAGCCTGCCGCCTAAAGCCTGAGAATAGATTTTGAGATCGCGGATACACAGGCATTCGAAAATAAAACCAAACGTCTTCAAATCTGTCTGCAGATATTCTGGCTTTAAGCCGAGAGCCGCTACCGCAATGGATGGATCGACGAATTCTCGCTTTTTTCCTGAACGAATCGTGGTCGCAGAGCGAATTGCGGGGCACCATGCGTCCATATCTTCAATGACAAATAACCTTTCCAATGCATTTAAATACACATCCAGAGTAACAGACGTCATCGTATCGGCATTTGCGGAAACATCCTTGAGAATGTTGGTTTTCTTTGCCAGTGTTGATATATTTCGAGCATAAGAGCGAATAATTCTATTTGTCCAGACGGGATTCCTTTGGACATCATCTACCGTTGAAATATCCGTTTCACAAATATTATTAAGATAGTCCTTTGCAATGAACAGTTTGGCAGCATCCGTTTTTTTTGTCAGAGAAGCAGGCCAACCGCCGCGGCAGGCTGAAAATATTAACGATTCAATAGATAAATCAGAAATTACGCCATCAATATCCAAATGGGCATCATTAAAGAGGGTGCTGAGTGATATTTTACCATTGGATTCCCTGGATTCATATAGGCTCATTGGATACATTTTCATGCGAGAAATTCGACCAGTGCCGGAATGCTGAATTTTGCTGTGATCCACAGACGTGGAGCCCGTCAAGATAAAGAGTCCATCTTCCTTTCTTTGGTCAACTGCCGTTCGGACTGCATCCCATAATACAGGTGCATCTTGCCATTCATCAATGAGCCGCGGGTTATCTCCCTTGAGCAAAAGTGACGGTTTTGTGTTTGCCGTAGCCAAATAGCCCTCCCTGCGATCGGGATCCTGCATACGAAGAATGCTTTTTGCCTTCTGTTCTGCAGTCGTGGTTTTTCCGCACCACTTGGGGCCAACAATTAAAGTTGCGCCAAATGCTTCCAGTCGCAATGCAAGTTCCTCGTCAACAATCCTCAGCAAATAATCCATTTGAGCTACCTCCATTCACATAGACCAACTCTTTCATAAAGGTATTTATCGCAAGATGTCAACGGCTATTTTATGTTTTTGATGTCTTTTATTTTGCTTATTTGTGGTAATCTGGTTTGCGTTTTTGGTGTGTTGCGATTTGTGTTATTGGAGTATCGTGAACTTTACCAGGAAAACCTGCGGCAGCCCCCAGTTATGGATTTAGAAGTGGAACCTATCCACTCCTGACAAAGCGTTCACCTTCATCTTGATTAGTGAACGTAGAGCGACAGTCATAAAGGCGTATTGGACATGCATGTTCTGCTGATTTGAGTTCAATGGTCTGTTATTCTGACTATTGCTTGGTAACCTGTTAAACAAAGTTCTATTATTCTTCAAGCTGCAAAAATGTATCCTCAGAGGGGCAATGGATTAATTTGAATGCAGTATTCCACATAAAATTCTGTTCTTTGCCCAAAATTGTCACCCCCTTTTTTGCCAAATTCCTGCCTCTAAAATCCTCCGGGCAAAGGCTTTACCCTCATCGAACTCATGATCGTCGTCGCCATCATCGGTATTCTCGCGGCTGTCGCTATTCCGGGGTTTATGAGGTATATAAAGCAATCCAAGACTGCTGAAGCTACAGATAATTTGAATGCTTTGGTCAAAGGTGCTCAGGCGTATTATGAAGCTGAACATTGCTTTGACGAAAAGTGTATGCAGCCAAGAGCATTACAGTATCCTGGCTGTGGTGCAAATGGTGCCGCTTATACAGCTTGTACGCAGCAATTTGTTGGAACCATTAAGGTAGTTGGTCTTAAGAATGACCCCAACACCACCCAAAAATATTTGACAACAGTTCCCTGGAGTGAATTAAAAATGGGAATTGCACAACCGCATTATTATGCGTATGGATATGTATCTACAGCCAATTCTAAAACAGACGGCACATCCAATGCATCCTTTACAGCATCCGCTGCCGCAAGTTTGAGCGCAACTTGTGACTCACAGTTTAAAGTTACAGGAACAGCTGGTTCAACTGGTAATATTATCGATGTAACGGATGAATCAAAGACAGACTGTGCAGCTAGTGGGCTGAGCGGTGCTCTGACCTCTGATCATAACAGCAGTAGCGGTAGTTAATATATGTCTATAATTGTATGGTTCTGACCCCACTCTAGGGGCTTTTATCCATCCATCAGTCCCTTTTGTATATCCTACTCGTTAACAAAAGGAGCTTGTTCAACATAACATCCCAAAGCATTGCACAACATAATAAGGTTGCGGCAATGTTTTGCGGATGCTTTGTCATTTTTATACGTTCGGCGTAATGAACACAGCGAGTAGCCGAACGAGAAGTGCGTATCGTGCCGAAGGCACGATAGCACGAAGAGCGAGCTGTATGCGCGTAGCGCATAGGGGATATCAGAGCTTATCGATCTCTTCTAGGGTAAGCCCTGTATATTGGGCAATCAGCTTTTCATTTAGCCCGTCATTTTTCATCGATTTTGCAATGCACACTTTCTCATCGTTTCTTCCTTTCTCGATCGCTCCCTCATAAACTGCAATACTGTCCCAGTAATTTCGCTGGGCATCGTCGTAACGATTGCGGTCTTCTTCGGATAGCGCTTCGTAACTGCCGATTGAAGCGATGGCCTCGAAGGCTTCTTTTTCATCACGCCAGGGAATATCGTCGAGTTTATCCATGTTCATAAGTATATACGTCCATTTGTCTAAATCGGTTATGCATTCGTCTGCTTTTTTGGTAAACAAAGGTAACTGTAAAAAGACCATTCGCAGTTTGTGCGTCAAAACCTGCTTAATCGCCGTTTCGGCGTCTTCATCTTTGTTTAGTCTGCAAATTCCATAGTCGTTCCTGAAATGACTGGGCAAAGCCGTATGGGTAAAATTCATCAAGTAAATGCCGAATATTGCGTTAAAATTGTAATCCCAGTTGCCTTTTTTGCTTTGGCGAGCAATTCCACGCGAAGCATAGTATAGCGCACGATCTTCAAAATGCTTCTGATATTTGTTTTGCATTTCCAAAATAAATTGCTCGCCAGTGTCGAGGGTGCGGTAAACATCAAAGATAACACCGCGTTCGCTAGGGCGATCCGGCAATTGCTCCTTGTCGCGATACTCCAAATCCATAACGACAAATTCGCCTTCAAACAGCGCATTTAAAAAGCCAATTAAAATAATTTTGCTGTCCTCCTGACCAAAAATGCGTTTAAACCCAAAATCTGTAAATGGACTAATAAATGTAGTCATGGCAAATCTCCCCAAATGACCAGGCTCATAGAACGACTTAACCCATAGGGTGTCATTATAATGATGCCAAGCAGTTGGGGATTGTTACACTTGGGGGTGTATTTTTTTCGATTTAGCCATGTTTGTATTGGGCAATGCAAAATGTTTTGGAAGACTTCGAGTTACTACTCAGCCCCTTTGATTTATGCAAAGACCTGAAACCTGGTTGTCCAGGCATCAGGCAGTGGGCAAAAGGCGGCTGTAAGTATTCTCTGAGGAAAGACATGCATTCCGACAATAGCCCAACCTTTGTTTTTGATCTACTCCTGCCTGAGGCCTGTGGCCTGTTGCATTGTTATTGTATCGACTTTGGAAAAAAGCTCAGCGTCCCGGCTGAGTAGTAACGACTTCGCCGCTTTCTATGAGGAAAATCCTTGAATGCACAAGATTTTTCCTCATAGAAGTTACTGGATTGTGAATACAAGCCTTTGTTTGCACGGTGATGGATGACCATGTTTCGTTCGGCGTACTCGCTTGCGAGTAGCCGAACGTGGAGTGCGTATCGTGCCGCAGGCACGATAGCACGAAAGGCGAGCCGTATTCGCAAGGCGAATAGGCGAGCAAATGGACATTTCATCACGATAATACCGCCCATCAGCAACTTAATTCTTTATCCGATAAAGTATGGATTGACCTCGTTTCACTTCATCCCCCAACGCTTCTTGCGCAAGTTCTTGTGTAATTGAGTGAATGACGTTCAACGGGCATGTATCTATCGAAACTGGCTATTGAACTATTCAGTTAAGACTCTCCAGAACCCGCCTTTATCTGGTCCAACACGTTCAATCACACCACATTCCTTGAGATATTTAATTTTCCTGGCAATTGCAAAGCGAGACAGCCCGAGCTGACTGGCTATAGCCAAGACTGTAATTGAGGAATTATTCCGCATTAAGGCGCAAATTTGAGTCGAGATGGCATCGATTGTTTTCTGTGCGCTCTGATCGGTTTTCTGTGCGTTCTGATCGGTTTTCTGTGCGCTCTGATCGGTTTTCTGTGCGCTCTGATCGGTTTTCTGTGCGCCAAGGACATCAACATTTGTGTTTTGATAAACCGCCTGGTTTTGAATAATGAATTGTAAGGACACGGTGGTACGACGAAGCTCAATATTTTCATCTATCGTTGGTGAAGGCAGACTCGCTCTTTTCCAGTCATAAAACAAAGTACATAAACAAGAGCCTGCATGTTCCACGAGCTGAATGAGGTTAAAAATATGAAACAAATTGCGATTCCCGGTGTCACTGAGCCCGCCTGAAATTGCAGCCCGAACATCCATACGAAAAAGCCCGGGATTGGAAAAAGAAATCATCTCGGGGGTTTTATGGATGACAATTCCAAAACGGCCATTATAATCTGCATGAACAAGGCTGTTTGCCAAAACCTCACGAATTGACGTGTGGATGGGCGTACCACTTTCCCGGAAAATGCCATTGAGTCGAAATGGTGTACGGATGCTTGAGAGAAGCCTCTCGATGATTCTAAAATAGAAATCCAAAACATTTCCGTTCCATGTGCTATCCGAAGCGCAGACTCGATCTGTCCATCGCGTTTCAGAGCCTTGCTTTTCCTGATAATCGAGATAGTAATTTGGATATACAGACGTTATCGACAAAAAATCGCCGAAAGCGAGTATGCCTGCACGTGTAGGACGAATTCGATTCTGATGGTCTTTGCCGGCCGCGCCAATCTTGAGCAAAAATTCATCATCTGGCAATGCTTCCCAGACATGATTTGGCTTTATATGGCTGAACATAGTCCGATACCGTTTTACACAGTCTTCATTCAGGCAATGTATGTCCATCTCTTTAACCATCTTCGAATCCTGCGATTCATCGGTATTATCGCGCAACATTGCAAGTACCGTATCGCGTGAGCATCGAAAGTCGCCGTCTCCATTGCGCACATAAGTGCCCCTAAACATGTCCGAGCCAATAAAAACAGGCTGTTCATGCCTGTCAGCTCGCGGTATCTCTAAGACAATAACAGATTTCCCTTCAATCACGGTCACATAGACATGCCGCTCAAACAGGACACAGGTGCTGATTTTGTTTGAATTATGAAGACAAGCCCAAATTTCGGCAACAAGCTTCTGCGGATGCTCGACGCCTTCGATATCGAACCGCTTATCCGTCTCTTTAATCCCAAGAAGAATGACACCACCATTGGTATTGGCGAAAGCAGAATAGGTTTCCCAAATGCTTTTGGGTAAACCGTTTGAGGCCAATTTACATTCAACATTGACGTTTTCGCCGTCTTTTATTAAGGAAAGAATATCAACCATGGTATATCTCCTCATCCCCCCGACGCAATCTATCTCACAATGCCAGGGATGATCAATTCAACTTTTGCAAAAGGTACCGGTACGCTTCACAATTGGAATTTTTTTCCCCCTGCCCCAAAATTGTCACTCCAACATTAGCCTATTTCCCCCTCCCCAAAATCCTCCGGGCAAAGGCTTTACCCTCATCGAACTCATGATCGTCGTCGCCATCATCGGTATTCTCGCGGCTGTCGCTATTCCAGGGTTTATGAAATATATTAGGGATAGCAAAACGTCTGAGGCCAAAACCCAACTTAAAGCAATCGGTGAAGGGGCTGCAGCTTATTTTGAAGCTGAACACTATTTCGATAATGGTATGAAATCGCAAACAAAATATTATCCCGGTTGTGGTAAAAAAGCTGATGCGGCTGCTACAAAATTTACCGAATCGAACTGTTCAGGAACCGACAACCCAATTGGTAAATTAGCAGATGCTAGTACAATAGGTACTAAATTTTCACCTGCAGACTATGGCGCTGGAACTAGCGAAGATGGAAACACTCAAACTGGTCTAAATAATTTGCCTTGGACAAGTTTAAGGTATACCATCTCTTCACCATTTTATTATTATTATACATACGCCTCCAATATTACACCAGGTACGTCAAAATTCCAGGCGAAGGCAGCCGCTTCATTATCAACAGCAGCTGATTCTATTTTTTATCTCAATGGTACAATGGATGGTACAATGAGTGCCATTATTGATGTTTCAGGGGAAAGTACAGCTACAGTAACAGCAACTGTCGAATAAAAAAACACAGACAACAGTAAATTACAAAATAACGCCCCCTGTGGGGCGTTTTTTTATCACCTTGAAAATGTCAAATTTGTTTGTCACATTTTTAACAAGGCCATGGTTTATGCGGCCTCCTCAATGGAGGCATAGTATTCTTTCCTTTTGACCATCGGAGGTAGTCGCTCACACGGCTATTTCACATCTCCCCCAAAAAAATACACCTCGTGGCATTTTTTTTTGCCTAAAATCCGAAAAATGGCCCATATATAAGGTGAGTAAATAGCGAGGTGCAGACTGGGTGTAATCATGCCCAGAAAAAGGCACATCTGCCATAGCCATGGAGGCAACAATGAACCCCGAAGAATCGTATCAGGCCGAGTGTTTACGAGCATTCGCGAGACGCCATTATGCCGTTGTATACACACCACATCGCAGGCAGCTTCGATTTGAGAAACCATGGAACATTAAAATGGATGTTCTGACGCCCAATGCATTGAGACATCGTCATTGCAGGCCACTATTGTCGTCCCCGAAACTAAGCGTAGAAATCTCGGATTTGGAATATAAACCGACACTTGACGAATCGAGTTCGTGATTACCATCATATAATCCGCATTGGCGGATTAGGTTATCTCAAACAACGACAAAGGAGTTATCATGCTAAACGAAAAAGTTGCCGCCCTCATTAATGATCAAATCAACAAAGAACTTTATTCGGCTTATCTCTATCTCGACTTCGCCAACCATTTCGCAGATGCAGGCCTCAACGGTTTCGCCAACTGGTACACCATCCAGGCTCAGGAAGAACGCGATCACGCCATGCTTTTTCTCAAATATCTGCAGAACAACGACGGTAAAGTCACCCTCGGTGCAATCGATGCACCGCACAATGAAGCCAAATCCCACATGGATATTCTCAAAGCCGGCCTCACGCACGAAGAATATGTAACATCGCTCATCAATAACATTTATGATGCTGCACACAGCGTCAAAGACTACCGCACAATGCAGTTCCTCGATTGGTTCGTCAAAGAACAGGGCGAAGAAGAAATGAACGCCACCGACCTCATCAAAAAAATGGAACTATTCGGCAGCGATCCCAAGGGCCTCTACATGCTCAATCAGGAACTCGCAGCACGCATCTATTCCGCACCATCTCTCGTGCTTGATTAATTAAGAATAGACATGTTCGCCTATTCGCTTTGCGAATACGGCTCGCTTTTCGTGCTATCGTGCCAAAGGCACGATACGCACTTCATGTTCGGCTACTCGCTTGCGAGTACACCGAACATTTTAGTTTGTTTTCGAATTCCCCGAATTGCCTACGTTTCCATATCTTTTTCAACAAAATATAAGGCGATGTATAAGCAGCGTGAATATGAATTCAGCTTGTCGCTCATAGCTTATAGCTTTTAGCTGTGAATTCATTTATGGCATATCAGATGTCTTTTTTACATGCGTCTTTGGGTTTAAATAAACGTAGAATGCCATGCGCTGTATAAATAGTTCGAGTGGTATTGCTTTAATCTCCGGGGATGTCGAACAAATCTTAAAACGCCTTTTCGATGGACGCACCGCGAGCACACTTTTTTGGGCAATCTCGCAAAAGGTTGCGTGGCATGCCTTGTTGAGTACATATACATACTTATCATAAAAATTAAAATACTGGCTCATCGTGTCCTCCTTGGTTGAACCTTTGATAAAGTACTATAGCTATCGGATAACTACGTAATCTTCTATTGTAATGATCCGCTATCTTATATATGGGCAATTTTTCGAAATTTAGGCCAAAAAAAATGCACAAAAAGCATTTTTTTAGAGGAACCTATGTAGGTGCATGAAGGCAAAAAGAAAGCCGCATTCAAGTATTACACGGCTAAAATCTTTTTACGCTTATTACCTTCAAATGGCCCCCATCAATTTTTATTTGGAGATTGTGAGGAAATGCTCAAAATAGTGTTTGAGATTCCTTCATGATGTTAGGCATGTCAACAGGTGCAATTGATGGCAAAGAGGATGTTAATCGTTTGGATTCTCTGTCTCGGGCTTTAACCGGGATGAATGGCCAATTCGAACGAATCTGCCTGCTTTATGTGAACTTGAAAGCAACGGGCAACGTATGCCACGCAAGGCAGGTATTCGTTTGGGTTCGGAATTGAATAGCGCGAAACTAGGCGTCTTCTCAAAGATTTGTGTGCATCGATCGAGAAAGAACTGTGGGGTGATCATTACGTCCTCCTTGATTAAACAGTCAATTACAGATGTAGCACCAGACAATGGATTGCCCATTTGATTGCCTATAGCAATGGCTCGTTGTTCAGTATACTGCACAATTTCCGATTTTTTGGCCAGAAAAAAATGATTTATTGTGAAATTTTATCAAACATCTGCATAAAGATTGATACCTTTAAAGTAAAACTTTTTTTTCTATGTTTTATAGATACGTCCTTTAACCCACCGAAATACATCAGGATGGGCGATCGGAAGATTTCTGTTTTCTCAAAACAATTCTCGATCTCGTGTTAGGTAGACGTTAGACAATTCTTGATTTCGTGCGAAACCGATGTTGAACAATTCTTGATTTCGTGCATCCACGAGAACATTCTCTGGAGAATTCAATGGAATTGAAGCGCAAAGCCCATGAAAAACTGTTGAACTGGAAGCAAAAACAGAATGGACGAACCGTTGTCATGCTGGAAGGGGCCAGGCGCGTTGGCAAGAGTTTTCTTGCAACGCAGTTTGCACAAAACGGGTACCGATCCTATCGACTCATTGATTTTTCTTACATCTCCGCGCAAGTAAGGGATGTTTTTGAACACGACATTCATGATTCGGATTCATTCTTCCAAAAGCTCTCCATACTTTACAATAAGCAGCTTTTCCCGAGTGAGTCGATCGTCATTTTTAAGGATGTACCGTTAGCGTCGGTAGCATGTTCCGTCTGAAAAAGAGTGTTGGCACCTTCTACAATCGCTTTGAGGAAGGTCAGATTACGCTGCTACTTGGTTTGGTGAAAGACAAGATCCTGTCAATCACTGAAGCAGCAAAGCGTTTGAACATTTCGGAATCAGAATTTCAGAAACGTATGTCCGAACAATAGCAGTCAAATGGACATTTTTCCTCTGCTTTGCGAAAAAGGCTTGTGTCAGGAGGATTTGGGGAGGGGAAAATAGGCTAACGTTGGGGTGACAATTTTGGGGGAGATGAAAAAATGGCGAGTAGGCGTCTTTCTTCTTATCTGTCCAAATGATAGACGCCGTCTTAAATTCAAAGTTGCCTTGCATGTTGCAAATGCCATCGTTTAAAGGTAAAATGTTAGCGTGACAGTCTGATAGCGCAAAGACTGTCTGTAGCGAAGTAGTGAGGGCTTATCATGGCAATCGTCATTCGTGAATATAAGGACAGGCTGTTCACTTTCATTTTTGGCCGTGAGGAAAATCGTGCGTGGACTTTGAGCCTTTACAATGCAGTAAACGGCTCAAATTATGCAAATCCGGATGACATTCAGATTACGACAATCAAAGAAGTACTCTACATGGGCATGCACAACGATGTGTCGTTCATGGTTTCGGACCAGATGAACCTTTACGAACAGCAATCATCGTTCAATCCCAACATGCCATTGCGTCAAATGCAGTATGCAGGTAATCTGTATGAGCAGTATCTCAAGAAATATAAGCTCAACAAATACAGTAGCACCCTGCTGAAAATGCCTGTACCTAAATTAGTTGCATTTTACAACGGTGAGGACGACAAACCAGATGAAATCGTTCTAAAGCTAAGCGATTCATTCCCTGAAAATGCTGACACGGATATTGAAGTTAGAGTAAGGATGCTCAATATCAACCAAGGTAAAAATGCTATTCTTTTAAAGGCTTGCCAACCATTGCAAGAGTATTCGTGGTTTGTTGGGCAAATACGCCAAAATAAAGCCAAAGCTGTCTCAGACGATTCAGCTGCTAATCTCACACATGCCGTGAATCAGGCAATTGAGAATATGCCAGATTCCTTTGTAATTAAGCCATTCTTGTTGATACACCAGTCGGAGGTATTAGGTATGTTATTGACAGAGTATGATGAAATTGAAACCATGAAAATGATCGAAAGGGATGCACATCGAAAAGGTATGGAGGAAGGCCAAATTACTTTGTTACTTGGTTTAGTCAAAGACAAACTTCTGTCAATCACTGAAGCTGCAAAACGCTTGAATATTTCCGAATTAGAATTTCAAAAACTGATGTCCAAACAATAGTCCATGTGTATTAATTATGTTATTGACAGAGTATGACGAAGTCGAAACGATGAAGATGTTCGAGAAGGACGGAAGGAACAAAGAACGAAAAGAATTATTGCTGAGTTTGGTAAAAGATAAACTCCTATCGATTCCCGAAGCCGCAAAACGCTTAAATGTTTCAGAGTTTGAATTCAAAAAACTTATGTCCGAACAATAATTTCTGTGTGTTGATTATGTTATTGACAGAGTATGATGAAATTGAAACCATGAAAATGATCGAAAGGGATGCGCATCGAAAAGGTATGGAGGAAGGTCAGATTACGCTGCTACTTGGTTTGGTGAAAGACAAGATCCTGTCAATCACTGAAGCTGCAAAACGCTTGAATATTTCCGAATCAGAATTTCAGAAACGGCTCTCCGAACAATAGCAGTCAAATGGACTGTTTCCCTCTGCTTTGCCCAAAAGGCTATTTGCTCTCGAATACGCCGAACGTATAAAAACGACAAAGCATCCGCAAAGCAATAGCCGCAACCTTATTATGTTGTGCAATGCTTTGGGATGTTATGTTGAACAAGCCCCTTTGGTGTATGCGGAAAATATACGCCAAGGGCTGATGTAAAGAATTAACAAGCCCCAAAGGGGGCTTATTTAAATAATAATGGATTATTCTGGGTCTGACGGAACTTTTGCCTGATCGGCCAAACAAGTATTACCATTAGCTTCAAGCATACCACCAGTACTACCGTCTGAATAACCATTTAAACAAAACGTAGAATCAGCATCTCCTGAAAGACTTGCTGTTGCTGCTATTTGAAAATGTGAAGGAGTTATTGTAGCCCCTTCAAATTCACATTTTCTAGGAGATGCTTCCGTTCCTGCACCTGTACAGTTCATATTGCCATCAGCATTATAATAATATGTATAATAGAAAGGAGCTTGAATACTAAATTTTAGATCTGACCATGGAGCAACCAACATATCATTTGAGTAGTCAGAGGGCGAATTCTTTATACCAGGTTTCCTAGCTGTTGACGCAGGACCAACTTTCTTTTGTCCATCTCCTTGTGGATAATTTTTTGTGATTGCCTTTAATCCTGTATCATCATAATGTTCTGCCTGATAATAAGCTAAAGCACCAGTTTTTACCGCATCAATATTCGTTTTCGCCTCACTGGTTTTGCTATTTTTAATATAGCTCATAAACCCCGGAATGGCCACTGCCGCGAGAATACCGATGATGGCGACGACGATCATGAGTTCGATGAGGGTAAAACCTTTGCCCGGAGGATTTGGGGAGGGGGAAATAGGCTAATGTTGGAGTGACAATTTTTGTTCGGACTACAGATCGTGGAACTTATAGGATAGTGAAGAGTGGTTGATGGAAGTATGAATGATACTTACACTGTAATTACCAATGCCATGTTTTAAACCATTTGTTGCTGGCACTTTCGAGGATATTGCTGCCTTTGCGGCGTTGAATTTCGTTTGAAACAGCAATGGCGACCAAAGCAATACCAATGACGAGCAGGTAAATCCACCAGTGTAAATTAGCCCAGAAGTTTTTTGTTTCAGAAAAGAAAATGATGGCTATTAAGGAGATGCCCATGGCTAAATAGCGGTGAAATTTATATTTCATGGCCAGTGCGATTGCAGCGATTGCCGTGATCGACACAACTACGGCATGCATGATAGAATCGCTTTCGGGAATTGCATAGAGTGCCAATAATGATATCCATGCGATAATATGGGCAATTTTATGAGTAGGTTCGCTGAATTTCCAAACCAGAGCAGAAATCAGATAGCTACCAGCAATGAGAGTGCCAAACGTCATTTCGGGTTGAATGGAAAGCCATGGTTCGCTTTCGAAATGGAGTATGGCAATTTTAAATGCGGACGCGGCCGTTGTAATTCCTGCAGATGCAGAAATCAGTATTTGGTCATGCTGAGATGTTCCTTTATCGCGGATATATTGCAAAAGGTTGAGTGAAAGAGCAATCACACCTGCAAAATGTGCGATATGGTATGGGTCATTTTGAACACAAATGAGAGCAACCGCAGCCAGAGCCCACACGGCACGGAGATTCGTATATCCCTTTTTGGGATATGCAAAGATGGCTGCCATTGCAGCGACGATTACAGCCGAAACGATCCAGGGTATATAAAGCTGCAATTCAACATTGGTATTGGCATTGATTGCAACAATGGCTCTGGCTGTAAGAATGACAATACCAGTTAAGATTGCAAGGACATGGATGACATCGAGAGGTTTGTTTTCGTGATGTTCTATTTGCCAAGAAGCAGCACAGCCAGCTCCAATAAGGATGAGTGCTGATAGTATAGGGAATGGTGATATTGTCGTCTGCAGTGCCGGTTGATTGCTGCAGAGATCCCAGAATGTCTCTGTAAATAAAGCTATAGCAACAAGACCATATATACAGCATGCAATGAGATGAAGCATCTGATAGGGGCGGATCGATTCATCTCGATACTTGTGGATTTCCCAAATGACAAGAGCGGAAGCAGCAGCAAATTGAACAGCTGGAAGCAAATGCCACAAATCTTCATTGGCATGGGTAAAGTGTTTAACGACAATAACTGATAACCATGTTAAGATGATATAAAGTCCGATACCAGAGAGGGTCTGGTAAATTGGTTTGAGTGAGCGAATGGCATGTCGTGGTACAAATAACAATGCGGCAGCAAAAAGTAGGTAGATACAATTAGATATTAAAATATTGAATTCATTTTTGGCACCATTGTCAATAATATCTGTACCCAGGCACTGTAAAGTGCCTGCCATGACAATCGGAATGGCGAGTGATGTGATGACTCTATGCGTTCTGGCTGTAATAAATCGGTTAGGCAGGATGGCATAACCTGCGAGTAACATGACTGCTGCACAAGATATTACAATGGGTGATGTTATTTTTAAACTATATGTATTAAGCAGGTATGATATGAAGAAAATACTACCCGCAATTAAATAACTAATTCGGATTTTGTTGTTCTGATATGGTCCTATAATGAAGCTGTATAATGCAGGTATGAACAATGCAATTTCGAAGAATCCTGAGGTGCTTACTGAACTACTGTTTTCTACAAGAATGCCATTGATCAGCAGGATAATATAGGCAAATGTCTGAATAAAAAATGCCGGAAAAGAGAGTGTTTTTTGATGACGTTTTAAGAAATAATCATTGAGTGCGAATAATGCTGTCGTAAAGGCAATGCAGATGGTATAAAAAGCAGAAAAATGATATAACCACATTCGCAGGAGGAGACTTGCTGTATTAGCCGCCAACAGATCTGCCATACATGCCGAAAGAATGTGATGTCTTTTGTAGTTATATGTGAATGCAGCCGCAGTACATAATGCAGAAACTCCCAATGCGATTGAAAGTAGGGAATGTTCATCAACATCGAGTGAACATGTAGCCAGTATCATGATGATAATGGATGAGACAAAGAGCGCAATATCCAAATGCCGTAATTTGGTGGGCAGATGATGTTTGGTGTAAGCGAAGAAGACGAGCAGAAAACACGATGCGATTGAAGGTAATACATAGAACATACCGTCGTCAATCGGTTCAAAAACTGTCTCGGAGAGTGCAAATAGGAAAGCATAGCTCAACAGAGCGGATAGAACTGTAAATAGTGTATCTTTAAATATTTTACATCCAAGCAGAGCCCCAATCACGAGGATTGCACAGGGGAGGAGTGACATCGCCGGTCCAAAGCTGAAGAAGGGGATCATCTCGAAGATTTCGGCAGCCAGAACTGTGATGGCCATTGTCACGCATGAAATGATATAAAAAGCTTTTGCCGAGTTTTGGATATGCAGCTTAAAATGCGCCAGTGCAAAGGCAATTGCAAAAATGAGACTTCCAGAAAAAATAGAAATAATGCGTGCTGTGTTGGAGAGGTCATTCCAACTCGAAGTAACAAAAGCTGCACCGGCAGTGCAAATCAGAGCAACGCCCGTTGCAAGGATGGCTGGAATCGGAATCCCTTGTTTTATTTCGGAATCATTTTTTTCATTACCATCAGATGAAACTTTGGGTAATTCGGAATCCACGTTTGATTCGGAATTCACGTTCAATTCGGAATTCACGTTTGATTCGGAATTATTGTTTTCTCGCTCTTTAAATTTTGCTTCTTCTCGTTTGTCATTTAATTGTAGTTCGTCATTGAGGGGGATTTCTGTGTTGGATATATTATCCGGAGGATTGGCGACAACTTTGGCGATGGTATTTGATACTTTAGGTTTATCCGCAGCTGCAGCAACGGGTTGGATAGTTGGCAGTTCTTGGGCTGCCTGTTCATTGGTTTTTAGGAATTGATTTCTCAGATCCGTCGATGCTTTTGGAGGAAGATCGCCAAATGTCGAAGCATAATCGGTTTTTGAAATTTTTCCTGTTTCGTAGAATGTGAGTATCTTCTTTTTTAAAGTATAATTTTTTTTAATGAGTATAGCCGTGATAATCATCAGGATAAGAATGATTAGTTCCAACATTGAGTGATTCCTTTTATTTTAAGTGTTTTTGTATTATTTTTATTATGATCAATTTTAGAAATAGATATAACGATGTTAGAGATGAGTGGATATTGAATCATTATTCGGTGAAGATGAAGTCACGTACAACGGCCATGTGCTGCATTTTGTTTGCTGCGGAGTCATCTGGTTTTACCGGTGCAATATCTTTCATTTCACCGAGTTTTTTATAAACTCGTGAGTCGAGAACATGGCCTTTGGGGTAAGTATGTTTACCAATGACAACCGGTGTCTCGAGCGCACACAAATCGGGATTGCACAATAAATAATCGATTTGTTTATGGCGTGTGGCATTGGTCTTTACAAATCCTTCCTGATCGGCAGGCCAATCCTGATATTTTTTGCCAATTTCGAACATGGAGCTGAAATGCCTTCGTATCGGATCCCAGCTTTCCTGATTAAAATCGCCGCCAAGCATGACAAAGTAATTTTTGTTATCTTCTTTAATCTTCTTTTCGATTTGTTTTCGGAGAGGTTCCATTTCAGCTTCGTTGTCTTGTGTATATAGATGGACACTTACAGCAAGCAAGTCGCGTGGGCCTGGAATATCAATGACAGCCCAGTCCCACTGTCGATTTTTGACTTTATTGGATTTCCAGGAACCATTTTGAAGGATGGGATAACGCGTAATGATGCCATTTGGAATGTCACCGGTTCCTCGGTAGAATTGATATTCTGGGCCGAATGTACTTGATACAAAACTCTTTATACTATTTTTATTATAATTGAATTCCTGAATGAGCACGATATCAGGTTTAAGTGCTTTAAAGATTCGGATACCTTCGCCTTCATCGTAGGATTGATCTTCGCCGGATGTGGTATTGGCTGTGACTATTCTCACTTTAATTTTTTGTGCATTGGCTTTAGGTGCATCCGATTTGGGCAGTGTCGTAGTGACGAGTGATTGCAGTGGATTTTCGTCATCGAGGCATTCGAACGAGAGTGTATGCGTCGCCAGAGATTGATATTTTTTATCTTTTGTATAATCGAGTTTGATCGATACATCGAAAGGTTTGTTGCCATCGACTTCGGTATCGTCGAGTCCAGTGACGGTAATTACTTGAGGATCATTCCAATTTTCACGTAAAAAGGTGAGTTCAGTTTTATCAATTTTTGCTTCGGAAGCATCGGAGACGGACAATTTTAATATGACTTTGGAATCGGGTTTTTCTTTGAGTGCAACCGCAAACGATTGGGAATCACCGAGTTCGGTGACGAGGTTTTCGTCCGGTGGGATGATATCGAGTTGTGCATTGTTTTCGGCATAAGCCGAGGATGCGAGCATGCAGAATACTATAAAGGGGATATATTTTATTTTCATAATCATTGTTTTACCCATTGAATGACGGCGGCTGCAAGCCGCGTATAAAAAATTGCGGCGTATGCGCCAGCATAGCCGCAAGCCGCAAGCGTATTGCGCAGCAATAGCGGCGGCAACTAAGGTGTAATAATCAATGTAAAGACGGCACCACCTTCTGGGTGGTTGTCGACGTGAATTTCTGCGTCATATTGATTGACGAAATCCTTGACGATAGAGAGGCCGAGCCCAAAGCCTGGAATGCCGGATTCGGTTGTATTGAAGCCGCGTTCGAAGGGTTCGAAGATTTGTTTTTGCCACTCTTTTGGGATTCCGGTGCCTTCGTCTCGCACGACCAGTTTGCATTTTCCACTTTCTTTTTTGAGGGAGACATGGACGACGCCTGGGCCGCCATGCGTGAGTGCGTTTCGGATGAGATTTGACGCGGCATTCGTGAAATCGTCGCGATCGACGCTAACGAGCGGCAAATGTTCCTCGATTGTGACGTCGAGGCGGTCGGCATTCTGCGGCGCATCCATGAAAGGCTGCAGCGCGATGCTCAAGGCTTTTGCGAGGTCGATACGATCGGGATCCTTGAGCATCTTTTGTTGTTTAGCTTCGAGAATCTGCTCTGTGAGATGTTCGAGGCGGACAATTTCTTCGTCCATGTGCTGAATGAGTTCATCGTGTTCGGTTTCATCATGATAACGATGCATGCTGAGGGTATCGGCATACATACGAATGGATGTAATCGGCGTTCTGAGCTCGTGTGAAACTTGTGCGATGAAATTCGCCTGTGAACGATTATATCTATTTTGGCGAATGATAAAGACAAGGGCGAGTAGTGAACCTGAAATTCCCCAAACCGCAAAGACAATCGTGAGAATACCGAGTGCGATATCGCCGCCCGATGAGTTGGATGCGAGCAGGACGATACCTGTGATGAGGTTTGCGAAGGACGAGAGCAGCGCACAGAACGCAATAATCCAGGGAATTCCGGAATATATTTTGAGTGGTTGGTTACGTTTCACTTTAGATAATTAGCAATTAGCAGTTAGCAATGCGCAATTATGGATGCAATTGCGCAGGGCGTTGTTAGGTGCGTTGAAATGGTAATTGTTGGGTGAATTTTGTTTTTAACA
>DGWW01000299.1:1438-6447 GCA_002395385.1 Myxococcales bacterium UBA4248 | reverse complement strand
CGAAAAGAAATCCGGTGAACTCTGTACGACATGGTCTGCCGCAGCGTCCTGCGGTACCGGCATGAAATGCGAGAACAATCAATGCGTCAAAGACTGCACGGATGCCTGTACACTCGGTGCCACCAAATGCAGCGGCGATAATGTTATGACTTGCGAAAAGAAATCCGGCGCCCTCTGCACGACATGGTCTGCCGCAACCGCATGTGGCATGGGACAGCGCTGCGAGAGCAGCAAGTGCACTTATACCTGTGGATCAGAGGCTGACTGCAAGCCTTTCTCGATCGTGTTCGTACCCGATACGCAGTATTATACCCGAAAGAAAGGTTGTTCCACCATGCCCGAATCGGAGTCGAGAAATATTGAGCAGATGCAAAAACTTGCTGCCAAAAAGAAGGACTGGAATATCAAATATGTCGTGCATCTTGGCGATATGACCCAAAAGAATATTGTCGAAGACTATAACAAACGTTCCCAATGGGATCTTGCCAGCAAGGCACATAAAGTACTCGATGATGCCGATATTCCGAATCTTCCCGCCACCGGCAATCACGACTACAAAAAAGCCAATTGGGATACAACCAATGGCAAATGTAAATCGGATGATGTCTTTACCAATCATAGCGATTCACACTTTAGTGAGTATTTCAATGCCAAGCGTTACAGCGGAAAAGCCTGGGCCCCCAAGGTCTTTAGCAATTCGGCTAATACCATGTATGGCACGTTCAAGGTGGGCAATATCAAGTTCCTCATCATTGCGCTCGAATATGCAGCACGCAAAGAAACGCTCTGCGAAGCCGATAGGCTCATAACCTCACATCCAGACCATCACGTCATTATCACGATGCATAATTATATGAATAAGAGCGGCCATGGCACCCACAATTACACGGATGTCTTATATGGGGCTCGTGGTGATGATGCATCTGCAGAACTTGCGCAACGCCATAAAAATGTCTTTCTCGTCGTTGGCGGACATGTCTCCGGGTCTTTCTATCGCGAAACCGTCAAGGGGACCAATGGCAATTTGATTCGCGAAATGCTCGTCGACTATCAAAGCGAATCGCCCAAAATGTGCGACAGCAGTGGAAACGATAGTGACATTAACAACGGCGGCAATGGCTGGGTGCGTCGCATTGAAATCGATCCTAAAAAAGGAACGATGAAGGCCACGACGGAATCGATGCTCGGATTCACCAAAATGTTTTGCACCAATCTTTATCCTGAAGATCCAACCAAAATGAAAGATGCCAATACCGGACATACACCGGCCATGACTGGAATGGATTTCGGCAAAACCCCAACCGACAACTATAAAGTTGGCACTTATGCGTTTACGACACGGCAGATCGGAACAGGCTCGCGCCATCAGATGAACGGCGCGATAGCCATGAATCGAAATACCAAAACGGATGGTATCTTCGTTACCGTATGGGAGGATGATGCATCGAAAGACGACGGCGACGGCAATTACGATATCCGAGCGCGTATTTCCTGTACCGGTGGCTGTAACAAATCCGGTTTCTTCTATGTCAATGATCTGACCGCGGGCAATCAGGCTCAACCGGACGTCGCCATGGATGCCAACGGGAATTTTGTCGTCGTCTGGGCTGATGATAACGATGGCAACGGCAAATACGAAATCCACATGCGCGGATACAAGGCCGATGGTTCACAGCTGTTTGCACGTAAAAAAGTCAATACTGTCAAAGACGGTCAACAGAAATATCCCAAAATCGCCATGGCCGACGACGGGCGCTTTGTCGTCGTATGGCAGGATAGTTCTGCTGGTTACGATCAAGTCTTTATGCGCGGTTTTAAAGCCGATGGTTCTGAATTGTTCGCGCAAAAAGTTGCTGCAGGCGGTGCCTCCGGAACCTATCGCTATCCCGATATTGCCATGTCTTCGGACGGCCACTTCGTCGTTGCATGGGAAGATGATAATGATGGCAATGGTGCGACACAGCTCAAAGCCCAGGGCTTTAATATTAATGGCACTTCACAGTTTAACAGTTTCGTCGTCAACAAAGACAGTACGCGCGATCAAACACGGCCGGCCGTCGCCATGAATTCCAAGGGCGATTATGCCATTGCCTGGCTCGACGAACGCACGACAAAGAATGTATTCGTCACATACGTCCGCGGTTTTAAAGCCGGAACCTCGACGGAGCTGATCGCCGAAAAACCAGTTTCACCCGCAGGGAAAAATACCAAACATCCCGACATCGTCATGGATGATAGCGGCAATCTCGGCGTCGTCTGGGAAATTGTCGATGGTGATCCGAATAAAGACGCCAAGTATTGCGATTATAAGAATTCAGCCACCGCCGGATGCAATGACATTCAACGTATCAACTACAAAGGCGGTGCTTGGAAAACAGCTGAACGCGTCAACAACAATCCCTACAGCGGCCATTCTGCACCCGCAATTGGCATCGATAAGGGCGGTCGAAATGTCGTTCTTTGGAACGACGACAGCGATGGCAATGGCGCATACGATATTTACATGCGCGGATATAATAGTTTGTAGTGATATAAATTCGCTCGCCTAGCCCATCAATGGGCTACGGCTCGCCAGCGCGGTGCTATTGGCGTTGCCAATACGCACCGCGTTTTTTATTGTTCATTCCATGCGCACTGCGCATTGCACAAAACTCGTACAATTCGGCGTATCGAGAATGATTATTTGCTCTTATTAAACCGTTCCCAGTTTTCTTTGTAGATTTTGTCGGTTTCCTCGCCCAGGTATTGAAAGACTTCGCAATTCTTGATGTCGTCATCGTCGGGGAACAGCACTTTGTTGAGTTGGAGCTCTTTATCTACGAGCGCATACGCACCCTTGTTGGGAGTCGGGTAGGTAATAAAGCGGAAATTCCGAACTGCAATATCGGGGCGGTTCATAAAGTCGATCCATTTCTCGGCATTCTCTTTGTTTTTGGCATCTTTGGGAATGACCCATGAATCGATCCAGACATTTGAACCTTCTTCGGGAATAATATATTCGAGATTGAAATTATACATCTTCGATTTGAGGGCATTTTTGATATAAAGATATTCTCCTGAATAGATCATTCCAATGGCCGCTTTTTCTTTAAGCATCATATCGCGGACTTCATCGACGGCATATTCTTTGACGAGAGGAATCTGTTCGATGAGTTTGTCGGTTGCTGCTTTGATTTCATCCGGATCTTTGGTGTTCATCGAATAGCCGAGCGCTTTAAGGGCGGCCATATCTGCGTCGCGCATGCTGTCCTGCATGAGGATTTCGCCCTTGTATGCGGGATTCCATAGGTCTGCCCATTTGGTCGGGATCGGGAGATTCTTTTTTTTGAGCATGTCTTCATTGTAGATAATGCCAACCGTGCCGACAAAATGGGGAATAGAGTATTTGTTGCCAGGATCAAAACCTTCCGATTTCTCCATGTATTTGGTATCAATATGGCGAATATTGGGAATTTTGCTTCGATTGATCTCGGAGAGCATGCCATTTTGAGCCATCTTCTGGATAACGTAATCGGATGGGCAGATGACGTCATACTGAATGTCGCCTTTCTGAATATTTTCGAGCATCTCTTCGTTGGTAGCGTATGTGTTGTAAATGACTTCTATTTTATATTCATCTTCGAATTGTTTGATGACATCTTTATCGACATAATTATCGTAATTATACACATAGAGTTTACTGTCGTATTTGAATTTTTTTATGAGATTGCATCCGGAAAGAGACACGAGAAACAAGGCACTGATCAATGAGCAAAGGATGATTTTAATAGCGAATTGATTTTTCATTTTTTCTCCTTGTGAGAATTATGTCTGGCATCATGCATTGAGTTTATGTACCCCAAAAAACGAGGGGAAACTAATCAATTTTAAGGTGAAGTGCTGTGCATGTCAAAAAAAATGCATTGCGTATGGCCTTCAGGCCATAGCAATGCATACGAAGCGTATGGCCTTCAGGCCATAGCGAGTTTAAAAAATAATTACTTGTGTGCTTTGACTTTGATCCAGAGTTCAGAGATCATTTTGCGAATGACATCGTTATCGTGGAAGATTTCGTCTTTTGCGTTGCCAGTGCGCGGTTTATAGGCCGCGTTGTTCTCATACTGGCCGCCGGCCTTGGTCATTTCGGCATAGGCTTTGGCGTTGGGGGAAGTATAGCCGACTGCCTGTGTGTTGCCGAGTGAGGGTTCGTAGCTGATGACGTAGTTGATGAATTGATTGGCGAGTTGGGGATTTTCGGCATTGGCTGGGATGACCATGGCGTCGTACCATACGTTGGTACCTTCGTTGGGTGCCCAGAAACCCATATCTTTATTTTCTTCGAGGATGGTAGCGGCATCGCCCGAGTAGACGATGGCGATATCTTTAAGGCCATTGCTCATGTTGTCGATGACTTCGTCCGTGACGTAGGCCGGTTGCATGGTGTCGTTCATTTTGAGCAGCCATTCGTATGCCTTGTTGATTTCGTCTTTATTTTCGGTGTTCATCGAATAGCCGAGGACTTTGAGTGCGATCATAAAGCTGTCGCGTTCCGAATCGTACCAGTAGATTTTACCGGCGTAATCGGTGTTCTGGAAGATCGAATAGCCTTGTTTTTCGACGACATCTTTGGGGACATTCTTGGTGTTGTAGACGATGCCGACATTGCCCCAGAAATAGGGCATAGAATAGGTATTATCGGGGTCGAAGCTCAAGTTTTTGACGGCATCCGAGAGCTCGCCGGCATTGGTCATGGCTGCCTTGTCGATGGGTTGGAGCAGTTTTTGTTTGAGCAGGCGCTCGATCATGTAATCGGAGGGAATGAGGACGTCGTATTTATCGCCGGCCTGTACTTTTGCATACATCATCTCGTTGCTGTCGAAGTTTTCGATGATGACGCGTGCGCCAAACTGTTTTTCAAAATTGGGAACGAGGGTTTCACTCATGTAGGCACCGGGCAGATAAACTTTGATCGTTTTTTCGGCGGGGGCTTTTTTGCAGGCTACGCCGATGCAAAGACCGGCAATGGCAAC
>DGWW01000299.1:0-1370 GCA_002395385.1 Myxococcales bacterium UBA4248 | reverse complement strand
GGCGAGACTCATTTTGGCGAGGAAAGAAAGACGTGTTTTCATGTTGACTCCTTTTAGGGTTTGGATTTGGATTTGGTCATCCGGATGGAAATGAGGTTGATGATGATGAGCGCGACCAGGATGATGAGAATGACGATGGTCGATAGTGCGTTGATGGACGGGTTGATGCGCTTGGTAAGGGCGTATACCAGGATAGAGATATTCTGCACACCGTCGCCGGTGACGAAATAGGAAATAACGAAGTCATCGAAACTCATGGTAAATGCAATGAGCGCACCCGCAACAATGCTGGGGACGATTTGCGGGATGATGACTTTGAACATGGCCTGCATTGGGGTGCAGCCGAGATCGAGTGCGGCGTCCGTGAGATTGGGATCGAGCGATCGCAGCTTTGGCATAACCGACAGAATGACAAATGGCGTACAGAACATGATGTGCGCAATGAGCATGGTGCCGAAACCTTTGGGGATAAAGCTGACTGCCGAAAAGAGCATGAGCAGGCTGATGCCGGTGACGATGTCGGGGTTCATCACGGGAAGTTCGTTGATGCGCTCGACGGAATTGCGCAGCATTTTGCCCGATTTGCTCAGACCAATGGCGGTAATCGTGCCGAGGATCGTAGAGATGAGCGTTGCCAGAATGGCGATGGCGATGGTCACCCATATTGCATCGAGATAGCCACTTGTATTAAAGACTTTTTCATACCATTGGAGCGAAAATCCACTGAGACGCGTCAGGGATTTGCTGCCGTTGAATGAGAAAATCATGATGTAAATAATCGGCAGATAGAAAAAGAGTAGGGTAATGCCGATCATGGTTTTGGAGAAAATGCTCCAGAATCTGCTTTTCTTTTGCATGGTTATTTCTCCATTCTCTGCTGAGCATCGATTTTGCGGGTAAACCACATCGATATGATGATGATAATGGCCATGATGAGGGAAATGGCCGAACCAAAATGCCATTCGCCTGTGTAGAGGAACTGACTCTCGATGAGATTGCCGACGAGGACGTATTGACCGCCGCCGAGGAGTTTTGGAATAAAGAATGAACTCACTGCAGGCAGGAAAACCAGGGTGATGCCACTGACGACGCCGGGCAGGGACAGGGGCAGTGTGACATGCAGAAAACTCTGGACTTTGTTGGCACCGAGATCGGCTGCCGCTTCGAGCAGGCTGTTGTCCATCTTGGCCAGAGAGGTGTGGATTTGCAGAATCATAAAGGGCAGGAAGTTGTAAACCATGCCCAGGGCAACGGCAAAGTGCGTGTGTATGAGCGACACCCCCGTGATGCCGAAGAGCTCACAGATACTCGAAATGATGCCGCCTTCCTGCAAAATACCCATCCATGCGTAGGTGCGCACGAGCATGTTG
>DGWW01000247.1 GCA_002395385.1 Myxococcales bacterium UBA4248 | reverse complement strand
CCCTTCGGGCTCACCCCGGGCTGTAATATTTCGCCCCTTCAGGGCGATTATAATGCAATTATCCCGTTTCCTGCACTTATCCTCAATGTCAACTATTTTTAGAACTCGACAGCCCTGCCCCCCCCCCAAATAAAGCGCCGCGTATGGTCGTGACCATAGCGGCGCTTCGCGATGCGTATTGGGCCAAAGGCCCAATAGCAGCGTTCAGGATTTCTTTTTAAACATTGCCGAAAGCTCTTTCAGACCTTTATGAAGCAACTTTTGGTTATCCTGATTGAGTGTACGTTTGGCGGTATCGGGTTCGATATGGCTCAGACAATAACGCCAGCGTTCACAACAATTCATCAGCCATTGCACAAAGTCGGCAGTATTTTTGCCCAAATTTCCGTAAACCGCCCCCGCCGCGTTGAGTAACACGCCAAATGAATAATTCTGATCCGTAGATGAATAATAGCCGTATTTTCGTTGAATCTGGCGTAAGAACTCACCTTGCGGAGCGATCGGCAGCTGTGTTTCGAAAAGTCTCGGATCGAAAACAGCTCGGATAGAATCGACAGGAAAACCGAACTTGGAAGCATGTTCTTCGCAGGCGAAATCGCAGCACGGGAAGGCGGCAAGCCATCGTCTTTCATGCTGATAGACCTCAAAAGCATCGGAAATATCGGAAGTCTCTTGTGTTTCTTCGAATTGAAGCGCCAGCTTAATGGGGTCGCGCGGATTCAGTTTTTGAAAGACGGGATGCGAATCTGGCAGCAGCAAAAGTGCAATGGGATCGGCAGCCAGAAGTGAAGCGTGGGCACGTGGCATATTGCCATTTTCATCGCAGCCGACAGATTCGAGAAGTCGGAGTCGCAATTTCCGGATAAATGTTTCGGATTCGCCGGGTTTTTCTTTGATCATCTGTTGCACAGCAGCGAGTATTTTTTCGGGAGATTGAAGTGCCACCGTGACCTGAAGCGGTGTTTTGACGATTTGTGTGGAGCAGGCCAATATCTGTCCAAGTCGTGCGACCATGCGTTCGGGCGCATAATCGGTATATTCGATGTCTTGCAATGGTGAGATCGAAAACGTCGGGAATGCTTCGTATATTTTCTGAATGATGGCGATCATGGATTCTTCCCAGAAATCATCATCATGTACCTGAAGCGGGAATGGTTTAATTCCCTCAATATCGTAGACTTGTTTTTGTGTCAGGGTATCGGCACACACGAGGTAAATTTCGTCTTCGAATGTAATGGTCCATCCAATGACATAGAGGTGATCCGCCTCCTCTGGTGTACCAAAAGTATTCAGGCATCCATTGACAGAAATTTCATTGTGCGCATTGGGTCCAGCGAGTGTATGTGCAAAGCCGCGCTGATACGATTTTCGATAGCTCCACGCGCGTGGTGGGGAACAGATGATCTGTCGCACGATAATGGCCGATTCGGTATTCGGCAATTTGGCATTGAGAAGGTTTTGAAATTGTCTTTGAGAAGCGATCCTCGGCTGTGTAAAGACGAGCAGATTCCAAAGAATTCGTGCACGATCTTCATCACTTAGGCGCCTATTTCCCGGCAAGAGGCAGCGCTCGAATTCGACGAGTGGGTTAATGCCTGTTTTTTCAAGCTGTTCATGAACCAGCAATGCAGTATCAAAAATATCGGCAAGAATATGTGATAATTTATCAGGAGAATCAGAGGATGTCATATCAAATAGATGGGAAGATTAGCCAAAGTTCTGGCATAAGCTTTAATGTCAATAGAATGAAGCAGCCATCTCAAAACGAATGTTTCAGGAATGAGGTTTAGCCATGGTCCAGGCTGAAGAAGTTTGGCAAACGACGAAACATTTGCATGCACATACATTTGAAACTGCGTAAAGAGCGTTTCTTCGTCTGGGAATGCAGTCAGTGCGGGTTTTGCAGTCAGACGCAGGAAGAACGGCGTCCGAGAAGCTTTTTTTAAGGCATATCCCTGTTTTTCGAAGAAATGCTGCAATAGCATGCTCCCGATGGTGCCCATAAAATGAATGACGAGATATTCCGATCCAGGCGGTACATCCTGTTGGGACAGAGCAACTTCGGGACAAAGCAAATCGCCGAATTTGGGATTGAACTCAGAAACGACATCGAGTGTTGCGGGCACGCATTTGATATAAAAAGCGTTATCCGGAATATGCATGTATTTGGCGAAACTACGCGCCAATCCTAAGGAATAGCGTGGCGGTTCGAGTGCCAGGAAGCCAAGTTCAGAAGATTCGGAGCCGCGTTTTACGAAGAGTTTTTGATCCTTCATATACGAGACGGTATGGGCATTTCCTGCGAGCGTAAGTGAGACGCCGGTTCCCGTCTGGATGGCATTTTTGCTGGATTGTTTGAGGTAAACACTTCCGAGTGTCCTGCCGGTAACGGCATCGACAACATCCGTTTCGGGTCGATCTGCAATCATGGAATGCATATATCCGCGATTGAACAGAAACTGTGTTTTGGCTTCCGGTACATATCGTCCGCGTTCGACTTTACGGAACATGCCACCGAGCGTCATACTTTCGAGTACATCGCCACAATCCTCGAGCGAAAAGACATCATGTGCCGCCTGTGGCAGACGATCGTAGAGTGCCTTTTTTCCGATCCAGCAGTCAGGATTTTGCAGGCAAATCGAAAGCGCCTGTTGAACAATCGTCGTAGGTCTGAAAGTCACCGGATCGGGAAAGAGCATTTCCAGACGTGCGCATTCGACGAGATGCATAAATCTGTGTGCGTTGAAAACCGAATTGGCGAGACAGCAAACCTGAGAGTAATTGAGCAAGCGGCTGCCACGGCCAATGCGCTGAATGAGCGAAGATACATCGGGTGGAGGCCCCAAGAGCACAATGCGATCGACGTCTCCGATGTCGATGCCAAGCTCGAGCGTACTGGTCGCCACACAAGCGGCATTGCGTGCCATCAGGAATTGTTTTTCTGTTCGCAGACGTTCTTCTTTCGACAAACTCCCATGATGTGCAAAAACGAGCGATGCTATGCGAGGGTTCCTTCGCAGGCCATGGACAATATTTTCGACATTCGAACGGGAATTGCAAAAAGCAATGAGCTTGCGCGTGGGCGATTCGAGCAGCATAGACTCGATAATTTTGACGGTCTCATCCATCGCAAGCTGAGGATCATCCGCGATGTTCATGATGTTTGCAACAATTTCGCGAGTACCGCTCGTACAGGCAATCATTTTTCCGTCATCGCCCAGGAAGTTGTGTGCAATTTGCTCTATTTCAGGCACTGTTGCACTCGATGCACAAATCTGTACCTTATTTTTATTTAAAAGTTTGAGGCGTGACAACAGACATTGGAGCTGATCACCTCTTCCATTGGCATAGATCAGGTGGATTTCATCGATAATAATAGATTGCAGATAGATCAATGAAGCGGGTTTACGCGCGATGAGAGAATCGAGTGATTCGGGCGTAGTGACGACGAAAGCGGGTGGTTTTTCGGCATTAAAGTTAGGCGCATCCCCCGTTCGAACGGCAATTTCGAGCCCGACATTTTGTACTGGTTTAGACAGTCTACGGTAAAGATCATTGCAGAGTGCCTTTGTCGGAGCAACCATCAAAATTGCAGGGCCGACGCCAATATCCACATGACCGGCTTTGCCTTTTTTGGATGATGCCAAAGGCTTGTCAGTCTGTGTGGCAGAGACCTGATTTCGAATGCGATTTTTAAGGTAACGCTCAACCACGGGAGCGACGATGGCCTCAGTTTTACCGGAGGCCGTCGGAGCATTCACAATGATGGATTCACCATGTAAAATTGGCAAAATCGCGGTTTTCTGTACATCTCTCAGGTGCGGAAAACGCGCAAAAAAAGCATGCCACGTACATGGCAATGCAGCTCGTATGCGAGCTTCAGATTCGGGTGGGACGTTCGAGGAGGTTGGTTTCACGGGTATTGTTATGAATTCGTAATGCGTAATGCGTAATGCGTAATTATTTATGCATTCTCAACGTTATCTCTAAAGCGTTGAAGTTGTTTTTAGCTTTAGAGTGATCGTTGGGGGGCAAACACAATTACGAATTACGAATTACGAATTACACATTAAAATTTGAAGTCTGCAGGTGTTACAGAATTGGCGAGTGGGCCACTGAATTTCGTCAGCACTTCGCAGCCATCTTTGGTCACAACGAGGGTATGCTCAAACTGAGCCGACCATTTTTTGTCAAGCGTCACCGAGGTCCAGCCGTCATCGAGAATGCGCATGCGCCATGTACCCTGATTGATCATGGGTTCGATGGTAAATGTCATGCCTTCGACGAGGCGTAGCCCATGGCCTTTTCGGCCATAGTGTGCAATTTGAAGATTTTCGTGAAATTCCCGTCCAATGCCATGCCCGACATAATCGCGGACGACAGAAAAACCGCGTCCTTCGGCGAATTCCTGGATGGAACCACCGATGTCACCGAGGCGCGCACCAGGGCGGACTTGTTCGATGCCAATTTCGAGGCAGCGACGCGTCGTTTCGACCAAATTGACGGCATCCGGAGAGGGTTTGCCCACATAAAATGTGGCCGAGCAGTCCCCATGCCAGCCATCCAAGATCGAAGTGATATCGATGTTTACGATGTCACCGTCTTTGAGAACCGTCTTTTTGTTGGGGATACCGTGGCAAATGACCTCATTGATCGAAATACAACAGGATTTGGGATACCCCTGGTAGTGCAATGGTGCCGGTTTCGCATGGTGTTTCAGCGTATATTCATAGACAAAATCATCAATGGCGAGTGTATTTTCACCGGGTTTGACGAGCTTTGCGGCTTCTTCGAGTGTCTGTGCTGCCAAACGGCAAGCACGGCGCATAGCATCAATTTCCGCATGACTTTTAATGATTATTTCAGGCATAAAATTTCCTTATTGATTGGGTACGGCATGAGTAAAAAAAATGCCCGAAAGATTATACGCTTTACAATGTGCAATTAGCAATTAGCAA
>DGWW01000267.1 GCA_002395385.1 Myxococcales bacterium UBA4248 | reverse complement strand
GGGATCCGTGTCAAATAAAAAAATGCATTTTTTTATTTTTTTTTGGTGTGTCAATTTTATAGGCTACGACTTGTTTGGTGACTGCAAGGGCTTTCATTCGCCCTGTTCGCCCTGACGATGCTTAACTTGTTTTAAAAGGGTAAATCGATCTGGGAATCACGGGGACGGGTCGTTATTTCTTCTGGGAATAGTCTCTGCCGATATTCTTTAAAAGTGTTGCACCAACGCGCTTCGCTTGTGTCGTACATCCGATAAGACAGGACAAAATATGACATGTTGGAGTCTGTGTCCGGGATAAATCGTCCGTAAACCAAGCCGGTTTCCGACTCTGAACGTATGAAGCTGTTCATGTCGCGGCTGGAACGATAGAGCACGATTCTTCCACGATCATGGATTTTAACATGGTTGAAGATTTGTAAGCGATCTTTATAGACCAGAATGTAGGGATCGATGACGAAATCATCATAGTATCGGTAATAATGATCATTGGGCGCTCCCCATCCGATTGCTATTTCGCGAAGTTTTGGGGGCTTTTGGGGTTCGGTTAGAATATTGAATTCGATGCTGGCATTGAGGATATTTTTAGAAACGCTGTGGTTTTCATTTGCACAGGTTGTCTGGATTCTTTTGTGGTCATTTGGCTTATTATTATTCGTCAGCAGTTCGGTACTGTCTCTCTCATTCCAATATACTTCTGCAGAAAAATCTGTTAATTTACACTTGTCGGATTCTATATGTTTGTTCAAAAGCTTGGTGTAAAATTTTCTGTAACCAACTTTCTTGAGAATTTTTTTTAGATTATCGATATCGCCCTCCATTGCAATAATGATGTCTTCCGCATTATCTTTACAGCTATTATTGGCAATCGTATCCTCGATGGAGGAACGGATATAGGCGAGATCTTTTGAGTTTTCTTCGTTAAAAATCAGGTTTGCATGCTCTGATATTTGTCTGAAGATCAGTTCGCGTCCATTCTCCAGGTTTATATATTGGTTGTCATTATTTGTGCTGAAGTCCGTCTTTGTGGGCTTTACTTCGGGTTGTGGTTTGACCGTGGGGATGACGGTTACTGGTTGGACAATTTCGGGGGCTTGCGGTGTGTCCGGTTTCTGATTTGTATTGAATATGAGGCCGAGGATTACCGAAATGCCAAGACACACCGTCAGAAGGGCTACTATGATCAGTATAGAGTGTTTTTCTGTGATAACGACTTCAGCCGGGGCTTGCGTAGATGCCAATGGGGTTTCTGCGGTATTTTGTGAGAACATGCCAAAATTGGCTTCGGGCTTGGCTGGATTTTTATATTGAGCGCCTGTGCCCTGAGGCGATACATTCAATAATTCGCCACAGGTAGCGCAATGTGTTCCGCTTTTTTGTTTGGCGCCGCATTTGGGGCATTGAACGATTGCCATTTTTGATTATTTCCTCATTTGTTAGCTGCTATGGAGCACGGGCCTGCGCGTTAAAGCGCGCAACAACTTGTATTTAACACAGAATTTGACTTAGTTCAAAAGGCTGTATTGTTAAATCGTTATCTGAGGAATTATGATGCTGAATGTCTTGGCTGTCATGACCTGAAGCCGATAACTCATGTTTTGTCATGGCGAATTTTCCTGCCTTATGAGTATGGAGGGAATTATGGCATGAGTGAGGGGCGTTGCGGGGTTTCCCCGCAGTGGGGGTAGGCGCGTATCGCCTGCGATAGCGCCGTAGGGGGCTACAGCCCCCTACACAAAAAAATAATTTAAAAGGGCAATTTTATATGTTTTGGGCGGTGTGTCTTATGTTTCCAGCGATCAGGATCATTTTTTGACTTATAGGGGGATGTGATAGGTCTTAAATCATCTGGTAAAGCAGTGCTATCTTTTGAACGATAATTCTCAAGAAATGAACACGTTTTCCGCATTTCTGTGAGAGAATAGGTTCTGAACGACAGAATAAAATAGAGCTTATCTGTTTTTGTGTCCGGAATGTATTTTCCATAGACGAGATGAATCTTTTCTCCTTGTAGCATTGCATCGATGAGAATATCTTTGTAATCCAGTGCATTATTGGCTATGAGCAAGGCACCTTCGTAGGTAAAGATGAGATTATCTGCACTCGTTTTTTTTGAATCAATGCCGAATATGAGATGCGGATCCATTTCATAATCTTCGTAATGTTTTAATTTATCCAAGAATGCCTCAGACCACATGAGAAAGACCAAAACCGCTTGTGTTTTGTCGCCTTTGAGAACAGCCTGAAACAGCAGGTTGATATCCAGCAGATTGTTATAATTCTTATACGATCCATTGTGGCAGGAGAGAACACGCGTTCGATACTTTTCGTTCGTTTCGGGATCAACATGAGTGAGTCCCAATATATCCATGACAGACCATCTGGTAAATCTTGCATTTCCTTTACATGTATTACCATTGAGATGTTTTTCATAAATTGCGTCAAACAAATCCTGGTAATTCATTTCTTCCAGCTTTGTCTGTAACATCATTATATTATTATCTGATGAAATAATGAAATCTTCAGAGTCTGTTTTGCATGAATTTTTCTCAAGGCTTTGAAGCAGTGCATCGTGCATTTTGTCTGCATCATTTAGCTTGAGAATATTTTCTAATTTGACGGATTTTTGTTTTTGAATCCGAAGCATGAGATTTCCGCGGACAAGACGTGGGAGTCCCAGCTTCTCTTCTTCATCATATTCTCTTATATCTTCATCTGAATCGTCCCAATCGGGCGGTTCTTTTCTGATAAGTTTCTTAACCTGTTCGGGATGTTTTTCCTCTTGTTCGGAGGAGGGAACGCTTGTCTCTTCTGGCTGAGTCGTGCGTTCTTCCTGTTTCGAATTTGAAGGGATTTGAGGAGATTCCGTCGATGGCGCGTTTTGATTTGTATTGGAGTTCGGAACTGCGGTTTGCGCCAAGGCATGTGGCTGAGTCAAAAAAAGGTGATGCCATACTACGATTGATAAGAATACAAATGTGACGATGACTATTGTAACGATGAGGAATAACTGTGGTTTTGTGAATCTTTGTTTCATTGAGTTCGCCTTTGGGATTGACAGTAAGAGTTGCATTTTGCAATGATACTGATGTAATAAGGCATATCAGTATAAATATTATAAATTATCGAAATTAAGAATTTAGATATGAGAATATTGCTAAATTTTGTCGCAGTATTGGTCAATGATATTGCCATAAAAGGCGCATCATTTTACTTAAGTAGTTCTTCGATTTGTTGAATGAGATCGACTCGATGTATAATATCGCGCAAATAATCGAGTTTTTCGGTTTCTATCACGGCTTTGGGGCCGAGGTCGTAACGTTCGAACCAGTCTTCATATTGCGCGTGCAGTTTTTGGATATAGGAAAGTGGGATGGCCATTTCGGCTGCGCGTCCACGATTTTTGATGCGTCTTCGAACACCTCGAACGGAGCACCTCAGGTAGATGACGAGATCGGGTGGCTGCAGCTCACTGCGTATGGTTTTGTACAGCTCCATGTAAGTCTCGTAATCACGTTTTTCGATTCCCCTTCTTCGTTTTAAATTTTCGACAAAGATTTCGGCATCTTCATAGATGGTGCGATCGAGAATGACTCGTTTTTCGGATTTTTGCGCTTCGAGATGCAGGGCAAATTTTCTGGACAGATAGAAAATCTGTGAGTTGAATGCCCATCGATGCATGTCCTGATAGAAGTCGGCAATGTATGGGTTATCATCGACCGGCTCATACAGAGGGCACAATCCGAATTTCCGGGAAAGAAAACCGACCATCGTCGATTTCCCGGCACCAATGTTTCCCGCAATGGCAATAAAACGTGCAGACATAGCAAACCAATGGCAAAGAAATGGACACCGCAGCACGATAACGGTCAATTATCGTGCCAAGAGACAAATTCAGGCAATGAGTATTCCCGGCACAACCAAGGTCGCATTATAAGTCATGTGAAGAAGAATGCATGGAAAAATTGTTTGATAATGAATTTTTAGGATTCCCGAGGTGATTGAGACAGCGGCGATGGGCAGGAGTGCCCAAGGGTGATCGATCGACTGTGGTACATGCATTCCAACGAAAAGTAGCGAGGCAACCGCGATAGCCAGGATATTCATCATCATTGGATTTTTGGAATTTGGTTTGGCTTCGAGGCTGGATTGAATAATTCCACGGAATACGCTTTCTTCTGAGATGGCGGCCAGAATGGCAAAAATTCCGGTAATAAAGAGTGTCGATATGAGTTGGGATGCCATTGTGAACGTCGTCAATCCAGGCTGTTTGACGAGGAGAAACACCACAATGGTGCCGACGATCGCAAGACCTATCCCCAGGATGACGGGATAAATCAAATTGACGGGGACATCAGGCATTTGTGACATCGAGCCCTTTTGGGATGATGTCGTCTCTGATTCTGAACTGACCTGGCTCTTTGAACAGAGTTTGTCTTCTTTATCACTTAAAGGAAGCAAATCGTCGGAAGGATTGTACTTGGTTTCATCTAATTCAGCAGGCGTATTGCCTGTTGTTTTGGGAGACAGGCTGTTGTTGGTTGATGTGATAGGTCGAAACCATGGGGATTGTCTGGGTTGTCGTAACCATACAAAGAACACCGCAGTCAAAAGAAATCCGACAAAATTGACGATCAGCATGGCGAGCATTTCGTCATATCCAGGCAGAAGCGAATTCGTTTCGAAAGGGAGAGCGGCGATGGCCTCGAGCAGGAGCATTGCGAAAAGATTTCCGCCACCGAATGCCAGCAGAAAGTCGTAGCGTTTGAAGCGGCATGCAGAAAGCCTGATTTTTTTTGAGAGCAGGGCAATTCCGATCCAGATAGAGAATAGAAATGCGAAGAATAATGATTTTTCGTTGAGTAAGGATCCTGGTTCGGAGACCGCAGCAACAACAAACGCCTCGCTGGGGATGTCGATCTTTCGGGTAGCGTCTTTCCTTGTTACAGATGATTCGGTGGAGGGAGAGAGCGATTCCGGATTGGCAGCATCGAGATTGACAAGTTCAGAGTCACTGCATACGACCTGGTTTGGCAAAGCATTCTTTTGGGCAAAGTCGGTCGGGATTTCCAATGGCATGGGGGCAGTGAGCGTAAGTCGGTCAACATCCCATAAAACGTCATCTTCATTTACGGTTTGGATATCTATTTCCGTGAGGGCTTCCAGTTCCTGTCTATTTTTTTCTGGGGCGCATACAAAGAGGGCAACCTTTCCGTTGACTGGTGAGTCGAAAGAAGCCTGTGTCATGTCCTGCGAAGGCTTTTGTTCATTTGGAAACGTAATGCGTTCGCCGTCATTGCGTTGTCCCAACAGAATGAAGCTGGCCATCATGGCGATCAGTGCTAAGATAAAACAGGCAATGACTGGAAGTTTTGTATTTTTATTGCGCATATCAATCGTTACTATTCATCCCGGATAACACAGCGATGCTATCGTTGGTTTATTTTTTGAGATATCTGTTTCCAGACAGGGGGACTATCGGAATAGCAATATTAATCGATGTTGACAGCCATATTGATACCGCTGGCGACATCCGGGTCACTGATTTGAGGTATGACCTGAGAAATGAAAATCTCGACGATATCTCCGTCGAGCGCCCCCTCACGAGCTTCTTTCATTAGTATCTGAGCTGCATCCCCGAAGGAGTGGCGTGTTTTGTAGGAACGATCTCCCCCCGTGAGGGCATCGAAAATATCACAGACGGTGATAATTCGGCTTTGCAAAAGAATTTTGTCACCCGAGATGCCATAAGGATAACCGGATCCATTGAGCTTTTCATGGTGTTGAAGGACGAAAACGGGCACATTTGCCCAACGTTCAGGCCAGGGAATTTTAGAGAGGTATTGCCATGAGATCAGGGCATGCCTTTCAATTTCGAGCCTTTCTTCGCTATTGAGTGTACCGCGTTCAATGAGGAGGCATTCTTTTTCTGCAGCGCTGAGCAGGGGGCGATCCGGGCATGGCGTGATGAACGTGTTCGCCATTTCAGAGATATATTCTCTATCGCATGCTGTAGCTCTGGTATCCGCCTGAACGACGCGGGTGACGATTTCCCGGTAGTGATCGAATTGCTGTGGTGATCGATAATTCTGTCCCAATGTTTCTGGGGATTGTGTGGCGAACCATGCAGCAAACAAATCAATTCGTTCTAGCAGATGGTCGAGCGCGGACTGCGTAAGTTTGTTTGCCTTGAGCAATATTTCACGCCGGAGAGCGACTTTTCCGATATCGTGCAGCAGTGAGGCGAATCGGAGTTCATCCAGATGGTGGCTTGAAAATGTAATATTTTTGAATGGTTGATCCTGAGAGGAGTGGATGGCCTGCGCCGTAAATAAAGCATATTTTGCCACACGCATGGAATGCCCGGCGGAAGCCGGATCCCGTGCGTCCATGACAGCAATGATGGCACGAATGAAGCCATCGAAGACGGTACTGAAATCGGAATTGAGGAAGGTTCTTTCGATGGCGTAGGCAGAAACGACACTGATTCTGGCCATGATTTCGAGTGCGTTGTCGTCGAGACCATCAGGTTCGGAAGAATCTGCGACAATGACGCCCAGTTCCCGATTGGATGCAACGATCGGTGCAACCATGGATACAACTGGATTGGAAGACTCGTGTGTGCAGAAAGAAAAGGCACTTCGTGAACGGATGGCTTCGCGAAACTCGTTTTCGCGGATGAGTGAGAGAATCACCGTGTTGGATTTGGACCGCTCGTAGACACAAGTAAAACCATCGCGACAGCTGTCATAACGCCATATTGCGACGTGTGTTGCATGCGGCATCAGAGTCATCAAAGCCCGGACAAGGTGTGTAAACACATTTTGTGATGAAGTCCTCATCGAGAGGGCAGTAGATGTGTCGAGCAAAAAAGAAAGCAATCTAGCGTCATTTGTTGCCGGCAAACCGTGCAGCGAAATCATTCCAACTCGCTGTTTTTCACAGGGAGTGGGTAAAGATGATCCCGGCATATAGGTACATCGGAGCATACTTTGACCGACCCAAAGCATGCATTCGCCGGCGAGTGCGACAGACTGAGGCATTTGATGACTGAAGAGCTCGACATCCAGGCTGGATGATCGGATTCGGGAACCGCGCGTGCTTTGCAAATCACAATAGGCATAGTGTCCGGCCTCGTGATTGCACACAAATTGCCCGTGATATTCGCTGATTTCGGAATCATTGAGCTGAAAATCGTTGCCAGGATCTGAGCCTATATACACGACGCTTTGCTGGAAACGCACGCATTTTCCCGCATCTTTTCCGTATATGACCTGAAGCTGCAACATGCTCTATCCATCCACTGGGCATCCGTTCCGTCCGAAAGCAAAGTACCTCTATTGCATGGAGGATAACTATGCTTATGTAGGCAACAATACCACATTTTGTTTTATTCCGTATAGGATTATTTATTACAGTGCAGGCGTATCTTTTTTTTTACAAATGGATTTGTTCGCTGCTAACGCAGCTCACTTTGTGAGAGCTGAAGGAGGAAGCTGGAGAGATCGGATTCCTCGTCTAACCATATTCCCTGAGGTAGAGTCCGAACGCCATCATCATGCCTCTTAAACCAGTAATCAGAGCGTTCGAATCCGGTGCATCCTCGACGATAATCAGCAGCTTTCTTAAATCCTGGCCCAATCCTGTGGTCATCAGTACGAGTGAGGTGGGTGTGGGATTGCTCTTTCCCCATGGAAAACGAATATTAATTTTGCACTGTGATTCAGATTCGACGATCTTTTCAAGTTCGAGAAGCGGCACAACTCCAAAGCGACAGGCCATTCTACCCATTCCCAATTCATCGACTCGCACGAGGCGTTTGAAATAACGCGGGAGCCAGAGCATGAGCAAATCGGTCGTCTCGGAGACACTGCGCTTTGAATGGGCAACTAATCGCTGAACATAGCATGTGTGTTTGAGAGTGTGCGATTTTTGTGGTTTGAGATGGAGGGTGAGTGGAATTTCGTCGTCCATCATATCGATGGTAAACTGAAGGATTTTTTTGAGAATGTTTGTTTGTGCAGTGTATTCTTCGCCTTCATCAGGAATGAGGATGGTTTCGCTGAGCAGCTGTTTTCGCTGTTGAGCTTCTGTTTTGAGGACGGACCGCAGCTGATAGGCATATTTGAGCTTATGTTTGACATGGATGGCATCCGAAGCCGTTTCGAACCATTCGCGCCACGAAATGGAATCTTGCCCATAGACTTTACGGGAATCCTCGGAGGAATGCAGTGTCTGTTCGATGGCATTAAAGAGCTGGTACATGGAGACAGGTCTAATGCGATGGTTTGTCAAATCGACTGCATTGGGGTTGAATGATCCGAGGCGTTCGAATATGGCGAGTGTGATGGCATCGGATTCATTTAAGATGGGATCTGTTTCGAGGACACAGAGTTTTGGGCATCGATCCTCAAAGATTTTTTTTATTTCGAGCCAGAATTCATAGATTGGCATGAGTTCATCGGCATTTTTAGGAAGTCTGCGCATGACGAGAATGGTGCGCACGTTGGGGCGTTTCTGGACACATTTGGCCAGATTGACGGCAGAGGCGAGTGCAACGTCCATACCGAGTCCTTCGGAAGTTCTGGAGAGCTCGGGTGGGGTAAGGCAAAAGATGACGAGTGCGTGGACGCCTTCGAGCATACCGTCTGTATCCCGGGGACTCATCAGGGAACCTGTACGCCAATCCAGGTGATGAATGCCTTCATACTGTGTTCGGCTGATCCCGATGATGTGGTAATGAGGGGATGAGCGGTGTGTGATCCAATTGACGAATTTGGCCGAAAGACGATCGAATTGGCCAGAGATTGCGATGGTATAATTGTTCATAATGCGGAATGCGGAATGCGGAATGCGGAATTGTTTTGAATTAGCAATGTGCAATGTGCAATTGGAATGCAATTCCCCAATAGATTCGACACGCCTGGAAGGCGTTTCATTCGTAGAATATAGCCGGGTGTGCCGCAGGCGCGCCCGGATCGGAATGAATGTGCAATGGGATGTGGGGAAATTTATTTGGGTTGGATGATACAAAATAAAAAGCGCGGCGTATTGAGGCTGTAAGCCGAAATAGCCGCGCGCAAGGCGTATCGGCCGGAGGCCGAAAGCCGAAGCAATTTCAATTTGATCAGAACAGCGCCAGCGGTTCGCTGCGAGTCCAGTCATCGACGGAATAGGATTTGAGATCCTGAACAATGCGCAGGCAATTGGCGTCATTGCGCAGGCTGACACTTTCGTCGTTCATGGTTGCGCCCCAGATTTGAGTTCCGACAGAGAAAACTCGCAGGACCAGCGAGGATTTTGCAGTGTTGAGGCCGACTTTGAGGACGCACAGATGACCATGTTCACCGGCGATGAGGACGAACACAAAAGATTTTGCGGCGGGTGCAGTCGATAGAATCTGTCCATGTTCAATCGCGAGTCGATTGAGTTCTTTTTGCTCACAGGTGCTGGTGTTTATCGTCAGGACGCGGAAATCCTGCATAAAAACGAAGATGGAGTCGGCTGTTTTTTCCTTTCCGAAGGCGATCTGTGCGGCTCCGTGAAGTTCTGCGTTTTTGCTGTTTTTCGGATCATCCAGGGAAAACCATTCCAAGCGATTTTCAAAGAGTGCTGCGATCTGTTTTCCGTCTTCGGAGATGGCCAATGATGACTCTGCTTCTTCGGATTTCCAGGCGCAGTCGGAATAATTCTTACCGATGCATGTTCCCGAAGTACCGTCTTTGAAGTGGATGAAAATCAGCTCTCCATGGCATGCGATGGATCTGACGCTTTTATTGAGAACGCAGAGTTTTAGGATGGTGTTGTCATCCAGTTTGATTCGGTAAATCGCGTTATCTGCGCATGCGACGATGACTTCGGAAGTCATCATTCCTGGACATGAAGCAACATGTGCGGCAGGCAGTGGTGCAGACGATAGGATTTCCTGAGACTGGCAAAGGTAAGCCGTGGTGCTTTCGGTACGGAGTGCGACGAGGCCTACTTTATCTGGGGATGGGTAAACGGCTTCGAAATTGCGTTGCTGACGCGGGGTCCGAAGGAGAATGCTTCGCGTTTCGACATCAAAGATGGCCACGCTTCCCCGGTCGTCGCCCATGAGAATGAGCTTGCTCTGGCCGTAGCTGCACGATGTGATGTGTGCATTTCCTTTGTGGATGCAGGCTTCGCTGTGTTTGATGGGATTGAGCAGCCATACGGTGCCGTCATCGAGCACAGCGGTGACAAAATCCCCGCGAGAACTGCATTTGGATGCAATCCAATGGTGATTTTGCGGCGCAGCCAGGTCCTGAATGATCTCGTCGGCGTAGGTATTGAGAACGATAACTTTGTCGGTAGTGAGTGCAACGACAAAGCGTTCGCATGGGTCGAGTTCATAAGCAATGAGCCCGGGCAGTTCATGCTCGAAAGTCTCTTCATTGTACAGAATACGGATGGTGTCGCCGTCGCGGGAAACTTCAGGGGATGTCAGCAGACGGATGACGTAACCGGCAAGCGGTTCATCTTGCTGCGCATGGTTGTCTTTGTTTTCTGTAAATGAGACAGATCTTCGGGCGTCGTCCCCGATAAAGGTGATTTCACCGAGTGAGGCCCACTCAATGGATTTGCAAACGAAATTAAGTTTGTAAATACCGAGGATGTCGAGCGTTTCGACGGCCCAGATCCGTGCCCATCCATTGCAGTCGACCGAAGCAAAGAAATTGAGGCATGGCGAGAATGCCACGGCAGTGATGGCATAAGCATGGCCGCTTTGAATGACGATCCTGACGGGACTGACAAATCTACTCGTTGTCGGAACGAAACGTTGCGGAAGATCAACCACGGTTCACCCCCTTAAAGAAAGAAAAAGCCGCACTGATTATGCTGTTTAATTGCGTTGCGTGCAACGAAAAAAAACAGCTTTCGCCCAGTATCGTCGCATTCAGGGGCACAGCAGTTACACGGATTCGGTCAGATTGCGAAGCATGGCGCTGAGCTGGTGGACATTGTAAGGCTTTTCGAGTCCGACGAGCTGGTTGGAATGAATCCAGTCGCGCGTTTCATCGTCGAGATAGCGCGACGTGACGATAATCGAAGAAGTAGGCCGCATGGCTTTTGTCCGCCGGACGATCTCATAGCCATCGACGATGGGCATGCGCAGATCCGTGATGACGACATCGAAATCATGTTCGCTCAGCAAAACAGAAGCAGCCACCCCGGAGGATGCTGTCATGACATAATATCCTTCGAGCGAGAGCATAATCGCCATATTTCGAAGCATATCGATATCGTCATCAACGAGTAAAAGGCGCTTTCTGTCCATGCCAGGCTGCATATTGGGCCTCCCTTTCAGAATACGACGCTTTAAGATACCATGCGATACAGATTGTCGTCAACAGGATAGCGATTTTGGTTGCGCACCTTTCGTAACTATTCAGCCGGGGCTCTGCCCCG
>DGWW01000138.1 GCA_002395385.1 Myxococcales bacterium UBA4248 | reverse complement strand
ACGCCTGGAAGGCGTTTCATTCGTAGAAAATAGCCGGGTGTGCCGAAGGCGCGCCCGGATGGGATCAAATAATCATTACGATTCAGCATTCCGAATGACAAAGCATTCGCAAAATTTGTTATCTACCCCCAAAGCGTGGTAGATATCTCTAAGCGAACGGATTCGCCATGAGGTAGTGCAGGAATGCCCGAGAAGAAAAAAACACAGAAAACCGAGACAAAAAAAAGGAAACAGCAGCCGGTTTCAAAGCGCAAACAGGAAACGAATGTTGCCCGGGCGAAGGGATCGCTCGAAAAATCGACGGCTAAAAATGTCAAATTTGATGCGCCACGTCTGCATGTTCCCAATCCAAGACGCATCCAAAGGCAATCGAAGCTGTACGCAATCTTTATTGCTGTTTTGTTTATCGTCCTGGGGATTATTCTGTTTTTGATGCTTTTTACGTTTTCGTCATCAGATCTTGCCAAGGATGCCGAAACGAGCGTCAATTTATTCGGGGTTATCGGGGCCTATATTGCAAATGTCATGCTCACCGTATTTGGTGCGGCCTCATTCATTTTTTCGGCTGTTTGTCTTCTCATGGGCATTCGTACCGCATGCGGGCGGCAATTCGACGTCACACCGGCAGAAATCGTCGGCGTCTGCATCCTCATCTTTGGCGCGGCCCCCATGTTGGCCTGGGGATTCGAGGGGGATCAAATCTTTGAACACGATCCGGGAGGTGCATTGGGGACATGGGCTGCCCAATTCGGAGTGGCTCACATGCCGGGCGCAGCATTCTTTGCCGTTTGTCTCGTACTCATCATCTTTGGCAGTTTGCTCGTCACCGATACCAAACTGAAAAGCTTTTTCCTGGGGATTTGGCGAGCCATTCGATGGTGTTTTAAAACGATTGGCGGCGCCCTCGCCGAACCTTTTAAAAAATCAAAAGATGAGTCCCTGATTACAGAAACTGCTCCCGAAGTTCTGCCGGATGAATCTATCAATGAGAGCATTTTTTACGAGGATTCACCTTCACAACTGCTCGACGAGGTAAGTTCTGATCTCGAAGAACGACAGGCACTGTCCCAGAAAGAACAACTGGTCGCCGAAACCGAAGAAGATTCACAAGATTCCGAGACTGATTCTGTCTCTGAGGTAGAAAAAGAGACGCCCTCTGCCGATTTGGTTGATGAATCGGACAATGAACTCGCCAGTGTCTTTAGTAGTGAGAGTCAGGAGGAACTGGTCAAAGAAGAATCCGAAAATCGTGAGACAGAGGCAAAACAAACGGCTGAACCGCCCAGAGCTGAGCGTACCAAAGAAGGGACTCCCGAAGCACTTGGCGATATCATGGCAAAAATTCGCAAATCGAGCCCAAAACCCCGCTCGATTAAGCGATCCAAATCGGTTCCGGCACTTGAACCGGATTTCGAATTTGATTCGATCGTTGCTCCGGAACAAATTGGTACAACGCGCCTCACGGAAGCCTCTCATACGGGCAAGACATCGGTACTGGGCAACTGGAAACCACGTTCCATTTCCCACAGCAGTGCCAAATCCGAGCAGAATCGTCACGCCAATCCGGCTTCAGATCGGCCCACGATTGCTCTGGATGATACCTTCGCCAGCCCAAAAGAGTCCATTCCTGCCCCGGAAATTCCTCCCAATATGACCAAAGAGCTGCTCGCCCAGCTTGCTACTGAGGATTTGGATATATCCATTGCAAAACCGGCATCGGCTGTGACGAGAATTGCCTCTGCGGACAGCAGCATTCAAAAATTCAAGGATGCCTTTGCCTCGACAAAAGAATTGGAAAATGTCCCCAATGCGCCGGCAGATAAAAAAGAGTTTGGATCTGATTTGGTGAGGGGGAAAGAGAACGAAGTTGTGACCGCTCCGGCACCAGGGCAGAATCATATTCATCGCCCTGTTGAGAATGAAAATAAAACCGTCGTTCCTGTATCATCCGAAATCAGAGCACTGCTCAATGCATCCGAAAAACAGAACTCTAAAAATGATTACAGCAATTTATCTTTGGAAGACGACAGTCTGAGCGACGAAATCGATAGTATCATTCAGGATCGCCCGGACACTATAAAAAAAAATAATATAACGCCTAAAAACTCTTTTGTAGTAGCTGCCGAAAAGAAACGCATCAGTGAAGATGAAATTGATCGGGCCAATAAGGAAAGATTAAAAAAAATAGAACAGGCGGCCTATCAATTCCCGCCACTCTCTCTGTTACATTATGATCCGTCGACCCAAAAGGGCTTTGATCACGATGCGCTCCAGCATTATGCAGATAAAATTGTAGAAAAACTCGCAGAATATCATATTCAGGGGGAAGTTGTACAAATCTGCCCGGGACCGATTATTACTCGATTCGAATTTAAGCCCGCTCCCGGGACAAAAGTCGCCAAGATAGCCTCTCTTTCGGACGATCTGATGATGGCACTTGAGATCGTGTCTATTCGAATCCTCGCGCCAATTCCCGGCAAAGGTGTCGTCGGTATCGAGATTCCGAATGAAAATAGAAATATGATTTACCTCAAGGAAATCATAGGTTCCCCGCAATTTACCAAATCCAAGAGCCTGCTGACTATCGCCCTGGGAAAAGACAGTGAGGGCGAGCCGGTTGTCAGTGATTTGGCCAAAATGCCGCATCTGCTGGTCGCTGGTTCAACGGGAAGCGGTAAGTCCGTTGCCATCAATACGATGATATGCAGCTTGCTGTTCAATGCAAGCCCCGACGATGTCAAGCTGATCCTGGTTGATCCTAAAATGCTCGAACTCAGCATTTATGAAGGGATTCCGCATCTGCTGGTGCCGCCGATTACAACCCCCAACGAGACGGCGGCTGCGCTCGACTGGGCATGTGAAGAAATGGACGAACGCTATCGCAAACTGGCCTCATTCGGCGTTCGAAACATCGCTGGTTATAACGAACAGCTCAAAAATCCTACGCTGCCAAGTGCCATCGCATGCACACAGGAAGTCGACGAAAACGGGCAGCCCAAATACCAGCACATGCCTTATATCGTCATTGTCGTCGATGAGTTCGCCGATCTCATGATGACCGCTGGCAAGGAAATCGAAAAATCCATCGCACGCCTTGCCCAAAAAGCCCGTGCAGCAGGGATCCACATCATTCTTGCCACGCAGCGGCCTTCGACCAACGTCATTACAGGCGTGATCAAAGCCAATTTCCCGACGCGCATTGCATTTCGTGTGTTCAGTTACGTCGATTCGCGCACAATCCTCGACCAACAGGGGGCCGAAAACCTGCTTGGAATGGGCGACAGCCTCTTTTTACCGCCCAATACCGGTATTTTGCAGCGTGTCCATGGTGCGTTCGTCTCGGACGAAGAAGTTCAGAAGGTCGTACAATTCCTCGCAAATCAACGACAGCCCGAATACAATCTCGATATTACCACCCCAAAAGATGAGGTGGTCGATGATGCAGATGGCGCATCGTCGAGCGCTTCGAGCGATCTCGACCCGCTGTTCGATCAGGCCGTGCAGCTCGTTGCTGAGACACGACAGGCATCGGCTTCTTTCCTGCAGCGCCGCCTCGGCATTGGTTTTCCACGCGCCGGACGATTGATCGAACAGCTCGAACGCGAAGGCATTGTGGGACCGCAAAAAGGCCAGAAGCCGCGCGAAGTCCTGATTCAGCCGATATAATATATGGCTCTGTTATACGAGAGTGGCGTTTTGTGCGATTGGAGCTTTCATTCAGGCAAATCTCATATCCACGCGGATTAAAGCCTAATATTGTATGACTCTGTATGACGAGCGTGTTGATAAGCTCTGAGCTGTGATCAACACAGTGGCCGTACAGAGTTTTTTTATGAGGGGGCAGTGGCCCCCTACGTGGCTTACTCGCTTTTTGTGCGCCACTATGTGGCCGCCCAAAAAGCTCGTTACGCCACTACCCCCACTGCGGGGTTAAACACCCCGCAACGCCCCGCATGCGGTTGAGGGGAGATATGAAGGCATTTATGATGACAATCGGATATCATGTTGCTATGTTTTGGGGAGTATTCCGGTTTTAACTCACTCCCGGATATGGAGAGACAAACTATCAGCCACTTGAATTGGATAGAGGTTTTACAATGACAAAGCGCATATACATAGCGGCTATTCTTGGTATGCTGGCAATTTACGGATGTAGTGATGACTCCAAAAAAGACACCAGTGCAACGCCCGGTGCATGTACGGACGATTCGGAATGTGATTCCGGAAAATGTATTTCGGGGATATGTCAGGCAGAGACCCCTGTCCAGAATGATTGCCAGAAAGATTCGGATTGTTCCGGCGATCAGGTATGTCATGAAGGCAAATGCGAAAACAATACACAGCCGGAACCGGAATGTACCGAGGATTCGGATTGTTCCGGCGATCAGGTATGTCATGCTGGAAAATGTGAAAACAATACACAGCTAGAATCGGAATGCACCGAGGATTCGGAGTGTGATGGAAATCAATCCTGTGTCAGTGGCCATTGTGTGCCCGGGGAGATGCCAGGCCCTGGGGATGGAACGTGCCAAAGTGACGAAGATTGTGCGGATCAAGGCGTGAATCTCACCTGTATGTCTGACGGTCTATGTGGTCACTATGTCAATCTTGGCGATACATGCGGGCTTGATGCCTATTGTGAGGATGGGTACGAGTGCATGGGCGTATGTTACGAAGTACTCAGCCAGGATGCAGAATGCAATCCTGATGATTCTCTGCATGTCTGCGATCTGGATAATGGCATGATGTGTGTCGAAGGTTATTGCCGCCTCATGGAATACAACATTCAATCCGGAAATGAGTGCAATAGCTACAAATTGTGCAGTGATGATCTGACCTGTCTGGAAGGGAAATGCCAGTCCGTTAAAAAGGAAGACGAATCCTGTGATGAGAGCAATTACCAGGTTTGTGATACAGGGCTGATTTGCAAAAATGCCAAATGTACACCGCTGGGCAAGAAATGTTCCCAAACAACAGATTGTACCGAAAAAGACTCTTTCTGCTGCCTGGAGGATTCGTGCGGCGCCAAGGAACATTGTATTCCATACGATGAGAATATTACGCATGATGAAAGCTGTCGATACAAAACAAAACCCGGTATCTTTGAAGCTCAGGTGCAATGCCGATGGCAGCCGCCTGCCGATGCGTATCCAAATTCAGCAAGAGTAGAAATGCCGCCTCTTGTTGGGCATTTCGGCAACAAAGCCGGTCTTGATACGGTCGTTGCATTCTTTTCCTATAATGCACGCAATTCCTGGTCAGATACTTATCCCAAAGCGTCTTTTGAGGGTACAATTCGCTTTATTCATCCCGAAACCTGCGAAACCCTCGAATCTGTTGGCTACAATCAAGTGATGTATCAGGGGAATAACCAGCCTGCGGCCGCCGATCTCGATGGCGACGGTTTGATGGAATTTATTACGATAACCAACCAGTGGAAATTGGCCGCCTATACGTGGGACAAAGAGAAGAAAGCCCATAAAGTCATGTGGGAAACCGAGGAAATTACATCGAATAACAATTATGTGAATGTGTATGATGTCGATGGGGATGGCAAACCGGAAGTCGTCTGGGGAACGACGGTCGTCAATGGCCAGGATGGATCATTTATTTATAAGGGTGGTAAAGTTGGTGGCAATGGGGCTATCGGCAATTTTGACCGAAACAGCGAAGGTGTCGCCACGCTCGTGATCAGTGATTCCGTCCTCAAATGGAACAAAAGCAGCCATGTGTGGGATACCATTGCTAAAATACCAGCGCATACCTATAAAGCCTACGCAGATTTTGGCACCCCCGGTGCCGATCCTGCCAGCTTCGATTTCAAGACTTTGGATGGTTATCCGGAAATTGTATCCAGCAGCGGCGGCAATGTTTATGTTTATGCACTGATACCTAAGGGGGATGGCACATTCGATACCCAGGATGTCATGCACGTGACGTTAATGCCATCCGTTATGACCGGGAAAGGCGCGCTCGGCGGCCCGCTCACTGTCGGCGATTTCGATAAAGATGGCTTGCCAGAAATTGGCGTGGCTTCTTCGGGATTTTTTGGCGTTTACGATCCGCTGTGTGCAGGATATAAGGCTGACGAATGTGCCGATAAATACGTCTTGTGGGAACGGTGGAGCCAGGATGAGTCCTCGGGGGTGACGGGCTCTTCTCTGTTTGACTTTGACGGCGATGGTCAAACAGAGGCCGTTTATGCGGATGAGTGCTTTACCCGTGTGTACGATGGCAAAACGGGCAAAGTATTGTTTAGTGCAAAACGCTCTTCGAGTACTTCATTTGAGGCACCTGTCGTGGCTGATATTGATGGCGATGGCAGCACCGAAATACTGATGGGATCCGATACGAATGCCGCATGTTTCGATGATAACAAAGTCTCTGCCAATCCCAGTAATCCCGGTACTTCCAATTGCGTCGATCCTATCCATGAAGGCATTCGGTGCAAAGATGACGAGGATTGCCCGGCTCAGAAGAATTGTAATAAAACCATTGGATTCTGTATCTGTACAGAGGACAGCGAGTGCAATACCCAGTATAAACAGGGAACTACGGAGATTTTGACTCAGTATGTCTGCGCCGAGCCCATCCATCCTCAGGTGGGCATGATGGTCAATAGCGATAATACCGTGCGCAAACTCGTCAAAGACCTTGGGACTCGCCCGGATGGCTATAGCGGTGATTATAAAGTTTGCCGTGCTACGCGTAAGACGGTCGATCTGGGGATTGCCGATCTGATGATTTTCAGGGATCGACTCGATCGCTGGGTATCGTCGCGAGATATCTGGAACCAACATTCCTATAATATCCTTAATATCGAGGATAACGGCAAGACACCGACGCCTGCACAATGGCTGATGAACTGGTTGGCCAAGAATTCGGACGGCAGGCCTGTGTACAACAATTATCGCATGAACCGTCAAGGGAAATACGGTGCCGGAACAGTTCCTGATATTACGGGACGTTTTATTGCCGGTTCGATCTGCGGTACCAAAAAAGACAGCGAAGGCAAGCCCGTCGTCGATGAAAAGGGCAAACCCATTCACATCATCAGTGGCAATCTCTGTAATCGTGGCACAAAACCTGTTGCCCTGAAACTTCCTGCAACATTCTTCTACTATGATGAGTCGAAAGAGGATCATCGTGGTGATCCCATTTGTACATCCTATACCAAAACGATTGTTGGTGTGGGTGAATGCGGTCAGGTTGGCTGTGAAGTGTCTGAAGATGAACTCAAGAACATGGCCGGCAAGACCGTCATTATGGTGACCAATCTCGATGAATTTGGCAATGCCAGCACGGTCGAATGCAATAACAATAACAATACGGATGTCATTAAGGTGGATGAATGCAATTCTGATATTGTCATCATCAATTAGCAGTTGGCTGGTAACAGCCGGGGCTCCGGCAGAACAGTTACACCCGTTGTTGGACTTTTTTTACGGATACTTTCTTTTTGCCTACTTGGACGCTAAGATACACAAAGGGTAAGTATTTATCTTTTTAAAAAAGATACGTAAAAGAGTTTGCATGGGGCGTTGCGGGGCGATTGCCCCGCAGTGGGGGTAGGCGCGTATTTCAAAGCAGAGACGTTCCAGGGGGACGTCTCTGCTTTGAAATAGCGCCGCAGGGGGCGACTGCCCCCTGATAGAAAAAAGTATTCACTGAGACATTTTCAACATTGAGGTTAATATGACGACAAAACGCATGTATTTCGTTGCTATTCTTGGTGTGCTTTCCATTTACGGATGCAGTGATGATTCCGGCGGAGCCTCGGTACAGGTTCCCCAGCCGCCTTCGAACTGTACCCAGAATTCAGATTGTGATTCGGGAAAATGTATGCCGGATGGCATCTGCGCCCAATCGGTTGGAGAAGGCGATTCCTGTGATGATAGTCATATCTGCAAAGGGGGGCTGAAATGTGTTTCGGGGAGTTGTCAGCCCAATGACAATCCGTCCTCTGGCAAAAAGTGCGAGGAGGATGCGGATTGCGATGAAGGTCAGAAGTGTTCGGATGGGACATGCAAGGCCGAAACCAAGGGGTGTGTGGAAGATACGGATTGCGATAACGGTGAGACGTGTGTAGAAGGTTCGTGTGAGAGAATACATGTGCCGGGCGATGGTTCGTGCCTGTCCGATGAAGATTGTGCCGAAGAGGAGATCAATCGCATCTGTATGCCTGACAATACATGCGGCCATTACGTCGGTCTGGGAGAAAACTGTGATGCGTATGCACACTGTGAGTCTGGCTATGAGTGTCTGGGCATTTGCTATGAATTGCTCCATCAGGATGATCCTTGTGACCCCGACGATAGTCTTCATGTTTGCGATACCGACAACGGGATGATGTGCGTCGAGGGGTTTTGCCGGGTCATGGAATATGACATTCAGCTGGGCAATGAGTGCAATAGCTATAAGCTGTGCAGTACAGAACTGACCTGCATCGACGGCAAATGCCTGTCGGTAAAAGGCGATGGCGAATCCTGTGACGAAGGCAACCATATCGTTTGTGATACAGGGTTCTTTTGTAAGAATACCAAGTGTACGCCCAAAGGAATCAAATGCTCCCAAACGTCAGACTGCACCGAAAAGGATTCCTTCTGCTGCCGGGATGATTCGTGTGGTGCCAACGGTTACTGCATTCCTTATGATGAAACCGTCACGCACGATGAGATGTGCCGATTTAAGACAAAACCCGGCATTTTCGAAGCACAGATACAATGCCGATGGCAGCCCAATGATGGCGTGGAAGCGGCTTCGGTCAATGTCGAAATGCCGCCGCTCGTCGGGCCTTTTGGCAACTCAAAGGGTCTCAAGAATGTCATTGCCGTTTATTCGTATAGTCCCACGGTCATTCGCTTTATCAATCCCGATAACTGCGATACACTCGAATCCATTAAGGTGGGCTTGGCCGGACGTTGGTACAATTACCCGGCATCGGCAGATCTCGACGGCGATGGTTTGCTGGAATTTATCACAGTGACGAGCACCAAGGTCTATGTGTACAAGTGGGATAATGCCGAACAGAAACACAAACAGTGGATAGCCGTGGATGCCGATTTGCGCTCGACCCCGATGGTGTTTGATATCGACGGCGACGGCCTTGCAGAAATTGTTGGTCCGATGGGACATGTGATTAAAGTTCACCCCAATGGCAAGACGGATGTCCTCTTTAATAAGGATTTGTATGTAGATTCAGATATTACTGGTTCGGGATACAGCGTTGAGGCCGGTAATGATGCCGCTCTCGGGTATCTGCTTCCGGATGATTATCCTGGAATTGCTCAGCTGGTTACCGGTGAGGGGCTGTATACCTGGGATAAATCTGCAAATAATTGGAAAAAACTCATATCCTATCCATTCCCTTCATACAAAACGCAAACCTGGGTGCGACAGTTCCCTGCCTATGCCGATTTTGGTACCCCCGGAGCGACCGCTGCAGATTTCGACTTTACCAAGCTCGACGGCAAGCCGGAAATCGTGATTTCGGGTAAAAATCGCATCATGCTCTTTTCTGTCATCAAAAAAGGAACCGACTCCTACGAGAGCCAGGAAATCATGCATGTCGAGGGATTTACATGGGGTGGTCCTGTTACCATCGGCGATTTCAATAAAGACGGCCTCCCCGAAATTGGCATCGCATCGTCTGGTCTGTTTGGCGTTTACGATCCCAAATGCAAAGGTTATGAAGCGGGGAAATGCGCTGACAAATATGTTCTCTGGGAGCGTTGGAGTCAGGACAATAGCTCGGGGACAACGGGGTCGTCTCTGTTTGACTTCGATGGCGATGGACAGGCTGAGGCCGTCTATGCCGATGAATGCTTTACCCGAGTTTATGATGGTAAGACCGGTGCCGTATTGTTTAGTGCAAAACGCGCGTCTGTTACATCGATCGAAGGGCCGATCATTGCCGATATCGACGGCGATGGCAGCGCCGAAATCGTCATGGGGTCGGACGGCGATCAGCCATGTTATAATGATACGGGCGCAAAAGTGAATTATGCAGATGGCAGCAATAACGCTGTCGATCCCATTCATGAGGGCATTCGCTGCAAAGCTGACGAGGATTGTCCGCTCGGCAAGAATTGCAATAAAACCATCGAATTGTGCACGTGTACTACGGATGATGACTGCAACACGCAGTTTGCCCCGGGCAAGACGACCTATCTGCAGCAGTATGTCTGTACGACTCCTATCCATCCTATGGTCGGTATGATGCAGTACGATGCCGCTAAGGGTAAACGTGTCAAAGTTAAGAATTTCGGTGCGAAACCGGATGGCTATAAAGATGATTATAAAGTCTGCCGCGCCACGCGCAAGACGACGGATATCGGCCACAATGATATGATGATCCTCAAGGATCGTCTCGACCGTTGGGTGAGTTCCCGTACCATGTGGAATCAGCACGCCTATAATATCATCAATATCGAGGATAATGGCAAAGTTCCCACCGCAACCCAGTGGTTCAACAACTGGATCAAAAAGCATACAGATCTCAAGATCGAAATCACCGGCGCGGAACGACCGTTTTATAACAATTATCGTTTGAACAGTCAGGGCGAGTATGGTGCAGGCATGGCACCTGATATTACAGGCCGCTTCCTTCCGGGGTCTATTTGCGGTACCACCACGGGCGAGGATGGCAAGGAATACCATCTCATCAGCGGTAAACTCTGCAATCGTGGTACGAAACCTGTCGGACAGAATTTGCCGGCGACATTCTTCTACTATGATGAGAGTGCTCCAAACCATCAGGGTAAGACGATTTGTACTTCTTATACCAAAGAAGTTGTTGGCATCGGCGAATGCAGTCTGGTCGGGTGCAAAATCGAGGAAGAAGATTTTAAAGAGCTTGCTGGCAAAACTGTTCTCATGGTTTCGAACCTCGATGAGCATGGCAATGCAAGTACTGTCGAATGCAATACCGATAACAACACCGATACGAGCGTCGTCGATAGTTGCGATGCCGAAATTATTATCAATTAAAGAGGGCGCTGTATGACAAATAAAAGAGTTTATTTCGCTGCCATTCTTGGGCTTTTGACTTTATATGGATGCGGCGATGATTCAAATGGAAAAGGCGGAGACTCCCATATCGTATGCACAAGCCCCTCTGACTGCGCATCGGGGATATGTCTTGAAATAGGTGAGTGCGCTGTTGTGGTTGATGAAGGTGAGTCTTGCAATGAAATAAGAATCTGCAAAGACAGTTTCGAATGTGTGCAGGGCACATGCAAGGCAAAGACGTCCGATAACCAGTGCACAAATGATACAGAATGTTCAGGCGGCTTGGTATGTGTCGACGGCCAATGTAAAGAAAAGGCAACTGTCGTCACCGAGCCCAATTGGGATGAAGCTAAAGACTGTTCGGAAAGCGCATGTGAAAAGGGATTCGTCTGTGAACCGGAACACAAAAAATGTGTCCAGCCTGTGAAAAATCAAGGCGATTGCAGCGGCGAATTCGCCTGGTGCGCCTTTGGGGAATGCAAAAATGGCGTGTGCATTTCGGATGATCCCAATGGAGATGCCAAAATATCCGATAAGGATGGCGATACCATTGCCGATTATTACGAAAGCTGCGAGGAAGACACAGATAACGATGGTACCGTCAATTGTGAAGATCTCGATAGTGATGGCGATACCATCCCCGATTACCTCGAAGCCGGTAATGGCGGCGATCTGTTGGTCGAACCCGTCAAAGTAGATGAATCTATCTTGTACGAATGCAGCAGCGATGCATTCTGTCCGATGTATGCATTCTTAAATCAGGATAGCGATAACAATGGAATTCCTGACAATCCCTATCTTTACAGCGGTGACACACCGGACAATCCGGAAGCCTTCTGGGTTGCAGAAGGGAGTGATGGTTCGACTAAGTACTATGCCGTTTTGGATTCAGACAGCGGAAAATGGAAGATCGTCAGCGTAAAGGACGGCACCGTCGAGGATGTTGGGGCTTACATCGACACCGCTACCGGCAAAGTGATCGATGCGTCGGGTAACGTCGTTCAAACGACAAACGCCGAAGGGGAACAGGTCGATCTCATCCTGGCTTTGTCGGACATCGATAAGGATACCATCCCCGATTACATAGACCGTGATTCCGACGGAGATTCCATCATCGACGTGGATGAAATTCACGGCGTGAAATCGTCCGATCCCGATGGCGATTCACATCCGGGACGCGCATGCGTCGAATCATGTGGCTGCAATGAAGGAGATTTGTGGTGCCCAGATGGCGGACCCTCCTATCCATGGGATAGCGATGGCGATACGGTTCCCGACTACAGGGATGTCGACAGTGATGGTGACACCATTCTGGATCTGATCGAACTCGACTACGATTCCAATCGCGATGGTACACTCGACCGCTATTCTTTGGACAGCGATGGCGATGGCTTGCTCGATTCCCAAGAAGTCGATGAAACGACAAAAGAACCCATAAAAAATGAGCTTGGCGAATATTGCTTTACCTTAAAGGATTGTGATCACGACGGTTTAAGTGACAAGGCCGAAATAGATTGCGTCTGCATCATCGATAAGGTCGAACAAAAGTGCCCATCTGATATTGCCAAACAGGACACTGACGGAGACAGCGCACCTGACGTTCTCGAATGCGCACTCAAAACAAATCCTGCCGATCCCACGAGCAATCCACAGGCCAATGGCCAATTCGTGTTCTACGCACCCTATCAGGAAGAAATATCTCCCAAAGTACAGAAGATGAGCTTCGAAACCGCCATCCAAAGCATTGATATGCTGTATATCTTTGACTCTTCGTGGACGATGCAGGAAGAAGCCGCATCCATTCAGAAGAATCTCCCCGGGATGATTCATGGCCTGGAATGTGTACAGACCACAAAAGCCTGTACACAAAATAAAGACTGCGATGTCCTCGAAGACACTTATCTCGAAGGTAAATCTGACGAGGAAAAGGCTAAACTCAAAGGGGCCATCTGCTCAGAAAAAGGCGTCTGCATTCAGAATCCGGCCTACGAAGACACCGTCACCATCGGCGAAAAAGAATTGAAGATCGAAGGCTGCTTTGATGATATGTGGACTGGACTTGGGATTTATACGCTCCTCGACTCCTTTAGTCTTCAGATTCCAATTCAGGAAAGCAACCAACCCCATCTGGATACCATGGTCAATTACCTGAATACTAAAGTTTCTCTCAATCATGCCGCCGGGGGATTTAACGGTAATTATGAGGCCGCTTACCAGCCACCGCTCTGTGCCGTATTAAATCCGGGAGAAAATATGGATCTCTGTATGCACAAGAGCAGCCATATCTGGACGACCAATAAGGATTTCTGGATCACGGCCGATGAAAAGAAATGGGAATGCAATACCGATACGGCAACTAAAGTTGGCTGTGCCGGATTTAGAAAGAATGCCATTCGAATCATTCTGCATGCGTTTGATGAAAATCAGTGCCTGCTCTACCTGAGCAATGTCTATGACTCGTTCTTCAAAGACTTTGGCGTGGATAAGGCCATCTGGATGGACGAAGGACAAAAACGATGCATGCGATTCAAAAATGATGTGGGACCTATACTTCAGAGCAAACGCGTGAGATACATCGGCCTGTACAGTGAGGCTTATGCAAGCAATCTGGCCATGTATGACGAACAGGAAACCATGGAAACTGTCGCAAAGAAAATAGGAACAGATTCCGGGTCTGTCGATTCCGAAGGCAATCCCTTCATTTATCTCGCTTTTGATGACGGACTCGCCGATAAAGCCGCCGAAGGTGTGCGCTCCATCGCCAAACACATGCCGATGACGGTCACTTCGGATGTTCAGGATATCGATGTTCCCGGCGTATCCGAACTCGTTCAGCTCATGGACGTCATTCCCGACGGCGGCGAAGTCGTACAGGGCCGCCTTTGCGTCGAAGTTCAGGGAACCATTCAGGAAGAACAGACTTGCGAAAAAGATAACGGCATCACGAAATGCGATGGTATCGACAATATGCTCCCAGGCAGAGTCGTTTGCTACAATGTGGTTCCCGTCGAAAAACAAAACAAGTTTGAACCCGCCGAGGAAACCAAAATTTATCAGGCTCGCGTGATGGTTAAAGGCGATGGTTCCGTACTCAATTCCGCCATCGTGTATTTCGTGGTCCCACCCAAAACTTATCAACCCATTAATTGATCTTATGGTTTATGATTGCGCGCTATTCGGCCCGATGGCCGAATACGCTGCGCCTTGCGCATCTGTTCGGTCTTTCGACCGAATACGATGCGCATTTTTTTTGGACATTGAACCGTTCCTGACGGAGTGCGAAAAATTATCCCCCAAACTTGAACACAGAGCCCAAATTCACGTATATAAGGGAAGGCAATTGACTTGTTCAAATGCGTGGAGGGATGAATGCGAAAATTGGCTGGGCTCATATTGTTGGCATGTCTTAGTATGATTGGTTGCGATGACTCCAACGAGAAGCAAGCAATATGCGATAAAAGTTGTGGTCACGGTATGTGCTACTATAACGGCACTGCCGAAGTGTGTTATTGCGAGAAGGAATATACACTGGACAGCAATGGTTATTGCTCGGTATGCAAATCGGGATACCATGAGTTCAACGCCCAATGTGTGCCGGACAGCGTCTGTACTGACCAATGCGAAGGTGAACACCGTACGTGCACCGTCGTCAACAATGCCCCGCAATGCGGATGCGAAATGGGCTATGTTGGCTCGAAAAAGATGGACGTATGCTCTCCGACGGATATTTGTTTTACGGCCTTTGTCTATCGTAATCCCAATGCAGCTGGGCAGACCGTCTATGTGACCGGCAGCTTTGACGATTGGAAACACAATACCTATCGCCTGGACGAGATTGCCCCCGGCGTTTTTTCCGGTTCCTTCCTTTTGGATCCGGGCATCTATAACTACAAATTCTATGTCGCCGGGTGGGGCGATAACGGTTGGAAAACCAATGGCGATGACAATGGCGAGGATCTTGCGGTCTGGGTTCAGCCATGTGCAAAGAAAGCCAGTCCAAAACTCAAGCTGGCTTCTTCACCCATTGTCAGCAATAATACCGTCTCGTTCGATGTTTCGCTTGACGACCCCAATGGATATGCAAAAGATGTAAAGATTCAGGTCGAATCCAATTGGACAGAAATTTCATCTGTGGATGGAAATACCCTCCATTTCCAGAATCCGCTTGCTGAGCGAAAAACGGTCTTTGTCGTTAAAGCAACGACTTCCAACGACGTGGAAATAGAGCCGCTCTACGTGCCGGTTTGGAACGAATCCACACCGTTTGACTGGCGCAGCGCGGTTTTGTATTTTGCTTTTACGGATCGTTTCTTTAACGGTAACGCTCAGAACGATGCCCCTCTCGGAATTGCAAACGATTGGATGGGCGGTGATTTTGCAGGGCTTCGCGCAAAAGTGGAGGCTGGGTATTTTGACCGCCTTGGGGTGACGGCACTCTGGATTTCGTCGATAAGTATGAACACACAGAAGGCTGCCGGAACCGCTTCTGCATATCATTCATATTGGCCAATTTCGACCGGATATTCAGAAAAGACATCCTCCATGTTTGATGACGCACAGTCAAACGGCGTGGCATTCTCTCCGATTGAGCCGCACTTTGGCTCGCTCAATGAACTCAGGGCTCTGGTCAAATCGTGCCATGATCGAGGTATCCGCGTTCTCGTCGATTTTGCTGCCAATCACGTGGCCGATGACAGCCCCGTATATCAAAAACATCCAGAATGGTTCAACTTCTCAGATCGTGCCGGAGATGACTCCATTCTGTGTGAAGGCCCCTACGATGCTCAGGGCAATCTGACACAGGCGAACTGGAACATCATTCCTGAGACATGCTGGTTTGATCCCAATCTCCCCGACTTCAACTACAATCTGCCTGAAGTGCGACAGTTTGTACTCGATCACGCCAAATGGATGATTCGAACGACCGGAATCGACGGGTTCCGCCTCGATGCCGTAAAACACATGCCCATCGAGTTCATCCGCGAATTGCGCATGAACATTGACGAGATGATGGCTCCCACAGGACAGACTTTCTATATCGTCGGCGAAACTTTCGATGGCGCATGGAAAATCAAACAGTATATCGGAAGTTCTTTGCTGCACGGACAATTCGATTTCCCACTCTACAACAAACTGCGCGATACCATTATGAAAGGTGACGGCAAATTCTGGGATCTCAAGGATTTTGTCACCGGTGAGGAAGGGGATGGCTCCTATGGCAGCGCAATTATGAGCACTTTCCTGGGCAACCACGATGTCGCACGCGCCATATCCCATATTCATCACGATGCCGAAGATAAAAAATCGAAAAATCCCGAGGTGACAGAAGCATGGGCCTATCGGCAGCTCAAGCTGGCGTGGGTGTTTCTGATGACCAGCCCCAATATCCCCATGATTTACTACGGTGATGAGTTTGGGCTCGAAGGTGCCAACGATCCCGACAACCGGCGCATGATGAAGTTCGGCAATACGCTCAATCCGCAACAGGCCGAAACACTTGCACTCGTTCAAAAACTGGGTACCCTGCGACACACACATCCTGCCCTCTATCGCGGTACACGCCAGAATATCGATGCCTATGATCGCTCCTATATGTATTTGATGCAGGCAGATCGCGAGACAATTCTGGTCGGGATCAGCGACAGCGATGAAGATCAGACATATACCGTGAGTGTGGGCACCAAAGGGTGGATCAATCTGCTCAATGAAAATGAGCCCGTCTATGAAACAGATACGATTACTTTGACCAAAGACCGACATATCATCGTTTGGAAACTAAAGGATTAAGCGCATGAGTATTTTTCGACGTTTTGCATGGGCGCGCCGTCTGGCGCTGGTTTCTGGACTCCTTCTCTCCGGCATGGCGCTGACATCCTGTGAAGACAGCTCTTCAAGTGTCTACGACAGCTCACCACTCGCGCCTTCCTTCGAAGCAAAAGGGCTAAAAGGCGATCAGCTTTACGATATCCTGGGCGCAACCGTCATAGACAAAGGCGTCAATTTTGCCGTCTTTGCTGAACATGCCACGCGCGTCGAAGTGCTCATCTTCGACAGCAAAAATCCCGATACGGCACAACCCAATATCCGGCTCCCCATGGTCAAGGACAAGACCAGCGGTATCTGGACGCTTTATGTTTACGGTCTGGGCGTCGGAACACATTACGGCTATATCGCCTTCGGCCCCAACTGGCCCTACGATAAATCGTTCTACCCCAACTCTGCTGTCGGCTTTGTTACCGACTGCGATCAAGAAGGCAACCGCTATAACCCAAACAAACTGCTGCTCGATCCCTATACGCGACGCATCCACAGGGATTTTGACTGGATGTCCGGCAACCCTGCCTCGGGTACCGCGCGCGATGTCTCCAGCTGGAAAGCTGCCGCCAAATCTGTCGTCATTAAAAGCGAATACCAGTGGAGCGCCAATGAAACGATTTGGCGCGAGAACCGCATGAAAGGCGACGATTTCGAAGGCCATGCCGCCAATGATCTCATCTATTACGAAGTTCATCCCAAGGGCTTTACCATGAAAGCCCTCGACGTCAATAATCCTGGCACCTGGAAGGGAATCGGCGAAAAAGCACAATACCTCGCCGATCTCGGTATCACGGCGATCGAACTCATGCCCGTCGGCGAAAAACCCGATGACGGCACCTACTGGGGATACAATACCATCGCTTTCTTTGCGCCCGAACAACGCTTTGCAACTGCTATCGATCAGGCCAAAACCAATGGCGTTCACGATGAATTCAAAGAAATGGTCGATAAGCTCCATCAGGCCGGCATCGAGGTCATTCTCGATGTCGTCTACAATCATACCGGAGAAGGCGGCTTCTGGCGCAGCCGAGTGCAGTCACGATATCAGGATTACGGCACCTACTCGAACTTCGATGACATGACTGCGGCGACCATCTATTCCTGGCGCGGACTCGATAACAAGGCCTATTATCACCTCATCAATGACAGCTCCGGAAAACCCAATCAGGGATACCTCGACGAAACCGGCGTCGGGAATCAGACTCGCACCAATTACAAGCCATTCCGACGATTCATCCTCGATAACCTCCGATTCTGGGTCGAGGAAATGCACGTCGATGGCTTCCGGTTTGACCTCGCTTCGATTCTCGGGGTCGATGATGCAAAAGTAACCACCAATGGCGATGCCTCCGCTGGTGACAATAACTATTGGGCCAACAATATCGCCAATACCGTCGTTCAGGACATCATTAACGATGAACGCATGCAGAAATACAACACGCGATTCATCGCCGAACCCTGGAGCCTGAGCCAGTACGCCAACGGTCTCTTCCCAAAAGCCACCAATAAAGACAATTTCGCATGGTCCGAGTGGAATGGGCGCTTCCGCGACATGATACGAAAATTGGTCAAGGAAGATAATTATCCCCTCTCTTCGACGGAGTCACGCTCTCCCAATTGGGATATGGATATTTCGGTTGGAAACGTTTTGACCGGATCGAGCAAAATGTTCCAGGAATTTGGCGATGACCGCAAACCTTATCATTCGGTCAATTTCCTGACCGCACACGACGGCTTTACCCTCTATGATCTGGCTACCTACTGGGAAAATCAGAACAAATGCGGCAAACTCAATGAACTGTGCTGCGGCGATGTCTATAACGCATTCTGCGACCTGACCAGCGGCGAAGAAAACAACGTCTCGCGCAACTGGTGCGCCGAAGAGGGCGATAATGAAAATGGCGAGCACTGGTACTGGCAGGGATACGCCGACGGCAGCGACGGACGGTGCGAAAAACCCGAAAGCGAAGCACGCAAACGACAGATGATCCGCGATTACTTTGCTTTCCTTATGATCAGCCACGGAAGTCCCATGATCCTCGGCGGCGACGAATATATGCGGACACAGTTCGGAAACAATAACGCCTATACCGATAAGGCCGACAACGAATGGAACTGGTTCCGATGGGGCGACTGGACTTCTAATTCTTCGGATGACAGAATCCGTATGCATGATTTTGTGCGTACAATGATTCAAATCCGTAAAAAATATAAAGAACATCTCTCCCCAAAAGAATATCTTAAAAGCCCGGAAGATTTTATATGGTGGAACCCCAATGGCGTTTCGGATAACGATGTCTGGAATACAAAATCCATCGCAATGTATTATAAACAAAAACCAAATACACCCGAACTGTTTGTTATGATTAATATGGAAGCATACATCGACCGCGAATTCACTTTGCCCGATGGCGAATGGAAAATCCTGGTCGATACACAGTCCTACTTTGATTATAATAAATTTATTGAAGATCCAACACTCGATAAATATAAAACCCAAAATGCAAATATCAACGGCATCGGAACGGTCAACTCTTTGTATAGTGTCAAACCACGCACGATCGTTGTTCTCGGTAAATAATATATATTTATCGGCTATTGCCCCTGCGGGGCAATACGCCTTCATTGGGCCGTACTATTTGCTGCGCAAATACGTACGGCCTGCTTGTTTTATGATGCAAAAACGGGGGATATATAACACGTGAGGTACAGCATGAAATGCTATCGTCCGACTTTCATATCTTGTCTGCTTGCACTTTGCTTGGGCTGCTCCGAAGATGACAGCCGAAACCTTCCATCGGAGCCCATCGTCACCCCCGATCCTGCCAGTGTGACTTGCGAACATGGCACCGTTCGGTGCGATAAACATACCGATGGCTCTCAATATATTATGACATGCCGCAATGGCGAATGGCACGAAACCGCATCCTGTACCGGCGATAAACCTGTATGCGATAAAGAACTGCTCAGATGCGTGGCAGATCCTCTGGCACAGGGGAACTGCGATATCAGTCAATGCTCTGCGCCAGAACATGGTATCGCCAAATGCACCTCAAATGGATGTGACTTTGATTGCGAGAATCATTATCAAAAAGATGGTCAGCAATGTACACTCAAATCTACGGATTCGCCGATATGCGGTGATGGCAAGTGCAGTCATGGCGAAACATGCTCCAGCTGCAAAGAAGACTGCGGCCCGTGCGCATCACTCCCAATTTGCGGCGATGGCCAATGCAAAGATGGCGAAACATGTTCTTCATGTGAACAGGATTGCGGCAAATGTGAGGATCCCAAGCCCGTTTGCGGTGATGGCATCTGCAATGGATACGAAGATTGCTCCAATTGCGAAACGGACTGCAATGCATGCCCGAATGAACCGAAATGTGGCGATGGCGAATGTAATGGCGAGGAAACCTGCCTGACGTGTGAAGCCGATTGCAAGGTGTGCCCGCCCTGCGGCAATGGTACCTGTGATGCAGACGAAAACTATGCCTCATGCAAAACAGATTGTGCCGACAAACACCCGTGTGCCAATGGCTGTCCCAATAAAATGATCTTTTTGTATGTCGGTGATTTTTATAATACCGATAATGGAAAAACCGGAACATACGAAAAATATACTGCCGAAGATATCGACAATTTCGGGGTCACGCATTTCGTACTCAGCCCGACAGGCGGTTTCCCTGCCTATGGCCTCGGTAATGAAGAAAATCTCTATCCCAAACTCATACAAACCATGCGCGAAACCATTATGACGATTATCCATTCGACGAATGGCAAAAATAAACGCGTCTGGATTGGAACGCCGCCTATCCGGCCTTGCACAGACATCAAAGAAAAAGGTCTGGATGATGCCGAATTCTTTACAAAACATACCGAAGTTATCAATCAATATATCGATGATCTACGATTTATGCTGGGGGCAGAAATTTGGAATAATTACGTCGAAGGCATCTACATGAACAGTGAAGCAGTCTACATATCCAATTGTTATAAAGCCGTAGATGTCAGTAATTTAAATGGTCACCTGCATGTTAAAATGTTTAAGGACATTTCGAACAATGTCCATCGTACCGTCAAATCGGATGAGTTCACGTGGAATGCAAAACTATTCCTGTGGGCTCCCTATTATCCCGATAGCCACAATAAATATTTTAGCAAAGAATATATTCAGGAACATATCCTTACCATGGGGAGCGTCATCAACAAAGCGGCCATCTTCGATGAAGTATTGATGCAGCCGAGCCACTATTTCACAGAGCAGGAACAGCCCGAAAATCTGGATGCTATCAAACAAAGCACATACAAACAGGCTGCGACATGGCTGCGCGATGGCGACAACGAATGCAAAATCGTCGGTGAAAAAAAGAATTCTGCCACAAAAATCGGCGTCCAGATGGAAATCGATTGGGAATATACCTCTTCGGAGGTTAAAAAGAAACGCTACCAGGATTATGTTTCCTATTTTAATAATGAAACAGATAAAATCGATGGCTATGACAAAAATAAATATCGATTCAGCTACTATCTTGGCAGCAAAGACACTTCTTTGGCTGAACTTCAGGAAGTTATTCGGGAATTCTATGGGGTGGAACCTTTCTAAGCTGTCATCTGTGGCCATGGGTGTGCGTTCATTTCCAATATAAAAATGCACCGCGTATGCCGAAGGCATAGCGGCGCAGGCGCAGCCGTATGCCGAAGGCATAGGCGCGCACCCCCAAAATTCGCATTCATCCTAAACCCATGTAAATTACGCATGGGCAATTGTGCCCGATTCTGGTTTTCGCAATTCATGGAGTGAACATGCGAAGGACATTGATTGGCTTAGGTTTAATGGGATTATTTCTGCTCGCTCCCAGTGTTTTGATGGCAAAAACACCCGAAGGAGATTGGCTGACATCGCGTGAACTGTTGAGTACTTCGCGAGGATATGGCGTTGCCAATGCAATGGTCGCCAGCAGTGCCGGGACGACCGCCGTCTGGCATAATCCGGCCGGTATCGCTTCTGCCATGATGTATTCTGTCGATGCGGGCTACATGTACGAACACGATGACGAAGGCCACGGCTTCGAAGTCAATGTCGTCGATATGAAGAGCAATCCTTATGTCGGCGCTGGGTTCGGCTTTGTTTATCAGCATGGTTCGGTAAATGGCAAAGCACAGCACCTGGTGCATACGCGTCTGGGCATTGCTGTACCGCTTGCCAAAAATCTGATTAGTCTCGGGGTGACCGGGGCATATTCCTACATTAAATACGACGGCAAAAAACTGTTGTCCCAGTTTACGATGGATACCGGCATCATTGTGCGGCCGCTCGAGTGGCTTGCTGTTGCCTTTGCCGCACAAAACCTCATCGTCGGCGATTATAAGGCATATATGCCGCGTACCATGTCGTTCGGTGCCATGGCCGGAAGTATCGACTGGGGCATCAATGTGATGTTCGAGGCATCCTTCAATATCAGTGCCAAAGATATTGCCGATACGGGCTCCTATGGGGTCGGTCTCGAATACGTTTTGCGACGTTTGGTGCCAATTCGCCTCGGATATCGCTACGAATGCGATGATCATCACGTTCTCGCTGTCGGGTTGGGGTACCGTCATCAGGAAGGAATTTTTGGACTTGATATTGCCTATCAACACCATTTCGCAGATACTTCAAATGAGTTATTATCGGGCTCGCTGAATTTCTATTTCTAGGAGGAGCGGCAAATGGCGAAATTGGGTAATGCAAACAAGATATCGAATGAAGAACTCGAGGCAAAGGTCGATGAATTCGCCAAAAAACTGGAGATCCTCCGCGTCCGCTATGAGCAGTATTTTATTGGAGTCGAAAAAACTGCCCCCTCGGTGATGCGCATGGATGTCGTTCGAATCATGCGCGATCTCGAACAGGTTCAGGTAAAGAACACCGCGATTAAATTCAAGATTCGTCAGTGTATCCAGAAATTTACGAGCTATTCGACCTATTGGAACCGCACCCTCCGGGAAATTGAGGATGGCCGGTATAAACGGCATATCGATAAAGCAAAACGCAATCAGCCCATCGAAGTCAAAAAAGACAGGACGGTTGCGGAAGTTCATCATGTCGAGAAAACTCAGGCGGTTGCGGATGAAGCAGAAGCTTTTTTGGCAAGTCTCGGCATTTCGGGGCAGCCGAAAGAACAGCCCAAACCCGCCACTCAGCCCGAACCCAAACCACAGCCGTCCCTCGAAAAATTGTCGGCTTCGGATGCCCGCAGCGGAACGAACACGGGAGATACGCGCGCGATGCTGCGCAGTCGCCGCCCGACGATTGTTGGATCGAGCATGCAGCCCGCCATTGGGTCTCCCGCTGCACCACAGGCACCAACATCTGCGGCTTCTGGTTTGCGATCACCTGCTTCGGGGATCTCGCCTGTGCCGCCCGATTCGCTTAGACAGGCCGTTGCTCCGTCGGCATATTCCAATGCGGCGTCTGCTCAGCCTACAGCCTCCGCATCTGCCCCAAGAACTCCGGTTCAGAGAAAAAGAGCAATCACGATTGTCCAGGCCGTGTCTGTGCCTGTAGCTGCTCCAAATCCTGCACCTCAGCCTGCACCGGCCGCGCCACCGGCAAGTAAACCGCCTTTGCCAAAACCGCCACCCTTGCCCACTTTGAATAAAAAAACAAATCCTGCTGGTTTAAATCCGGGACTTCAAGTGCCGACCTTGAATCGAAAAGATCCTTAATAAGGGCCTGCCTTTGCCTGGCGGCATACGGCAGGCATGCGCCCGGCTATTGGCTGCACCAATACGCCGGGCGTTGCTTTATGCCGCATTGCGACACAACCCACTGCACATTCAAAACCATTCCGCATTAAAATAGTGAGCATCGTTAGATGCGAACAAATCCGTTTGTAAAAATAAAAATCCACCTGGCGATTACCATCTCTGCGAATCTTTCAATTTCCAGCGCAATTGCATCCATAATTACGAATTACGAATTACGAATTACGAATTAACAAAGTGAGCATCGTTAGATGCGAACAAATCCGTTTGTAAAAATAAAACTCCACCTGGCGATTCCCATCTCTGCGAATCTTTCAATTTCCAGCGCAATTGCATCCATAATTACGAATTACGAATTACGAATTACGAATTAACAAAGTGAGCATCGTTAGATGCGAACAAATCCGTTTGTAAAAATAAAAATCCACCTGGCGATTCCCATCTCTGCGAATCTTTCAATTTCCAGCGCAATTGCATCCATAATTACGAATTACGAATTACGAATTAACAAAGTGAGCATCGTTAGATGCGAACAAATCCGTTTGTAAAAATAAAAATCCACCTGGCGATTCCCATCTCTGCGAATCTTTCAATTTCCAGCGCAATTGCATCCATAACTGCTAACTGCTAACTGCTAACTGCTAACCATGTCCAAAATACACGTACTCTCTCAGGCTTTGTGCAATCAAATTGCAGCTGGCGAAGTCCTCGAACGAGCCGCAAGTGCCGTCAAGGAACTCGTCGAAAATTCTCTCGATGCCGGTGCAACAGCCATCGAAATTGAACTCGATGATGGTGGAAAAAAGCGCCTTGCTGTTTGCGATAATGGCTGTGGCATGACCATGGAAGACGCCAAACTCTCGATTTTGCGCCATGCTACCTCAAAATTGAGGACGACCGAAGATCTGGCTGCAATTGCAACCATGGGATTCCGAGGTGAGGCTTTGGCTTCGATGGCTGCTGTTTCTAAAATGTCGATCACGACACAAAGGCCCGAAGATGAAACAGGGACTTTTCTGCACGTCGAAGGGGCTGAAATGCTCGAATGCCGCGAAACGGCTGCGCCTGTCGGTACCCAAATTGTACTCGAAGATCTGTTTTACAATACCCCTGCGCGACTCAAATTCCTCAAAACGACAGCCACTGAACTGCGGCGCGTTTACGAAGTCATTGAACAATTCGGATTGAGTTGCCCCGAAGTTCATTTTAAACTCACGTTCGATGGACGTATCAAATGTGACTGGCCGGTTCACAGAAATCTCTCCGACCGCTCACTCGCCGTATTTGGGCGTTCACTGTATGATAACCTGTATCCGGTCGAACCGACGGTCATGGGGGATATCTCTGTCGAAGGACTGTTCTGCTCCCCCGAATATTCACAATCGACATCGGGGCGCATTTATACGTTTGTGAACCGGCGTATTGTCAAAGACAAGACGATCAATTCGGCCATCAGCCAGGCCTATAAGGAATTTCTGCATGGCCGGCAGCCTTGTGTTATTCTCTTTTTGACGATTCCGCTCGATCAGGTCGATGTCAATGTCCATCCTACCAAACATGAAGTGCGTTTTCAGCAACAGGATGTCGTTTTTAAAGCCGTCTATCGGGCACTTCGCCAATCCCTCGAAAAAACGCCCTGGATACGAAGCGAGTCTCCTGATGTACAGACTTCGGGGAAATTTTTCGAAATGCTTCCGGACTCGGCTTTTCGAACACCCGAAGAAAATGCCCGCCGCGATTGGCAATTACCACCGCAGTACCCACAAAATCCATTTCAGTCATCTTCGCCAGATCAAGATACTCGCAAAGATAGTACAGGGGCTGGTTATTTTGAACAATTGCCCGAATTGGATGTTTTCGAACGGCCTGGCACTCCTGCATTCTCAAGTGCATCCGACAATCGGCAGATTGAACAGGATTCAACAGAATCTAAAGCCGAATTCAGGCTTTTGCCTGATGCCCATTGTGAGCCCGATTATATTCAGTCATCTCTCCCGCTCGAACAGCGCGAATATCAGGGCTATTTCTCAAAATTAAAATATATTGGCCAGCATGCCCTGACCTATCTGATTTGTTCCGATGGCGATAATATCGTCATTGTTGATCAGCATGCTGCGCATGAACGCATCAATTTCGAACGTCTTAAACAGGTTGCCGATGATGTCTTGCCTGCGGCATCCCAGGGTCTGTTGTTTCCCGTATTGCTCAAGCTCGATACGCGCTTGTCCGATATATTAAATGAATACATGCCCTTCTTCGAAAAGATAGGTTTTCAGATCGATGCTTTGGGCAATCATTCACACGCCATCCGCGCTGTCCCTGAGGCTCTGGTCGGCTACGATTATGTCGCCATGATACGCGATGCATTGGTCGACTTGGGAGATTCAGGCCAGGCTGACCAATTCGATAGTTTTAGAGATGATATACTCGCCACTATGGCATGCCATAGTTCCATTCGTGCCGGTTATAAAATGACACCCGAAGAAGTCAAAGAATTGTTCCGGCTCATGGATGCCACTGGATTCCGTTCCAATTGCCCGCATGGCAGACCCGTCCACTTTGTGCTGTCTATGTCCGAACTCGAAAAACGCTTTTTAAGAACAGGTTACTCGGGATTGCATTGACAAAAGAAGCCCGTAGGGCTTCAAGATTTGTAGCCCCCGGCTGGGGCCGAAGGCGACTACCGGGGGATCAATGGAATCCCACAAAATCGAACCCCGTAGGGATTCCATATATTATCTCTTACTTTTGCAATTAAACACTGGCTTAGAGCTTGGAGCTTTGAGCATAGAGACTGGATTGACCACTCAAAGCTCAAAGCACAAACAATGAAATGATTTATCTAGTAGGATATACTAACTGGTAAAACGAATTCTTATTTATGTGGAAATTGATATCAATCACATATTCATGATGATATGATCGTGGGAGGTGACACAAATATGTGGCACGTTTGCTAATTAAATTGGACATTTGTTTCATTGGATAAGATGTAATAAAGCTCTAGAGTGGAATCGGAAATTATGGTATATAAATCAATAGATTTTGGGGGGGAGTGGAAACTGGGGATGCGTGTATAGAAGGTGAAGAATGATCAAAGTTGGCCGAATGTGCCTGTTATCGATTGCGATTTTCATGAACATGATGTTGTCATGTGTAGTAGCGCATGCTTCGTGTGATAACCTGCAGTCAAATGAAGTTTGGAACAGTAAGTTAAAGGAGATGACTGTGGCATATAAGGCCAGAGAGTATCAAAAAGTCATCGATGTCGCACAGTCTATGCAGAGCATCTGCAGTGATTCACCTATCTATAATTACTATATCGCCAAAAGCTATACGGCAATGGGAGAACGCACCAAGGCGCTTCGATTTTATCAGAAGGCGACGGATAATCTCTCAAAATTTTCGACTTCGGACGAGGTCACCAAAGAACTCTGGTATGGCCGCTACGAAGCAGAGTTCCCAGAGCTGACGCAAAAGAATTTCGAAACAATGAAGAAGCAGATCGAACGATGCGGTGCCAGTCAGACGCAGACTGCAATCACCCAGGTTTCGGATGTGGCCGATAGAAAAAGAGCCGCTAGCGTGACGTTGTGGACTGGAACGGCAATGGGGATAGCCGGACTGGCACTTGTTGGACTTGGCGCTGGTTTCCTCGCAACTCGTGGTGACCCAAATATTAAATATCAATCTGGAAGTGACGATAGCGGAGGACATTGGACGTTTGCAAATGACAAAATGTATATAGGTGGTATTGCAATGCTTGCTGCGGGAGGAGGTTTGACTTTGGCCGGGACAATTATGACGGCTATCTCTGGGTATCAATACACCCATATTGATCTGAGAGACGATGTCAGTCTGGCATTTGATTTGGGAACACTTGGCGCAAGCATGCAGCTCACTTTTTAATGAAGAGAATATCGTATGAAACACCTTCATATCATCTATGTATTATGTTTGGTTGCCATTACGGCCTGTGAAGATAGTGTTATTGTCACACCCAATGACCAGGGAGAGCATTTTGATGCATACTGTAAAATGAGCGGTGGAAAGGTTGCCGCCTATGTCGATAGCAATGGTACGTCCATCATTGTGGATGATTCGAACAGGGAAAAATTGGCAAGCTATAACTATAAATATGGTATATGTCAGTGCGGAGAGTCTTATTATTGCGTTGATAGCGGATGTACTGCTAATAAAGATAATAAACAATGCAATTTTATCGAAAAAACACAATGCACGGATGGTGATACGCGTTGCATAAACCGCATGGATGAAAAAAAAGGTAAGAGTACAGGCTTTAAACAAAAATGTGATAGAGGTGTCTGGAAAGATACGGATGAAACTGATTTGCAGGCCTGCCAGGACTTGTATACTGAATGCCTGAAAAAATCTAATGAATGTAAGGATGAAAAATGTAAATCAGGCTACCTTTGTGATACTGATTTAGAAATATGCCAGTTAAGGTACGCTCCGTGTGAAGACGCAAGCTGCACTTATTCAGACAAACACCAATTCGACATTTGCGGGGAATGTCAGAATTACACCATGCGATGTCAGGATGCACGTGTTGAGCAATGTCAAAATGGTCATTATGAGATGGTACAGGATTGTACAAATTTGAATGGCTGTGTGGAGTTAGGCGGCATACCTGAATTTAATCGGGTTCCTCATTGTGCCATGTGCGAAGGTGATACTGCGTTTTGTGCTGTTGATGAGAATGGCAATGGCATTAAAATGGTTTGTGCAAACAAGCATACAACGTATGACGGAAAGTGCGCGGATAATAATAGTTGTATTATCGAAAACGGCAGCAGTCAGTGCGGTAAATGTCATAATGGCAATACTGTATGTACGAGATTGCTGGAATTCGATGATAAACTCATGACTGGCCAGATGCTTTATATCAAGGCTGCCTGTGAGAATGGACAGTATGCATATAGTGATGAAAACATAAATATAGATGCCGCCTTGCAATCGCCGGATCTATTATTTTATGATTCTGATACGTGCAATGCACCAGCAAAAGATTCGCTCTGCATTACGTACAATGGCAATTCGTATATGTATCAAAGCAATGGCAGTGCCTATACGTTTTTGCGCCCATGTCTCTTTGGATGTTTAGGGGATGCTTGCAACGATAATAGTACAACGACAGATGCCGTGAATTGTCTGGATACAGATTATCGTTGCGAAAAGAACACTTTGCAGGCATGTACGAATGGCTCATGGAATAATACGAGTGTCGATTTCTGTAATGATAAATGCGAACTGTGCATAGAGATGTTAAGGCAATGTTCGGATAAGTCGGAAGGTACTTTTTTATGCAGAGAGCCGTATTCATACCAATGTGTAAAAAAAGACAGAATTGAACCCGATTTTGACGATGTCAAGACATGTGAAAAAGGTCAGATTTGTACCGAAGATAATAAACGATGTACCGATTTCTGCATTGACAAAGAAGACGGATATTATTGTTATGGCGGAAAGATTGTTCAGTGTTCAAATCATAAGGTCGAAAACGAGCATACAGTGGATCAAAAATGTAATGTGATCGATGGTATTGCACTTAAATGCAATGATGATGGAACAACCACTGAATGTTCGAGTGGGCAATGTTTTAATGGTACGGCGTGTGCTGAATGTACTGAAAGCGTATGCCACAATAATGTGGTGTCACTGTGCAATCTGGATGAAAATACAGTGGAGCCATTTGATTGTTTGAATGCAAATGGTGAAAGCGATCTCTGTGCAAAGGAACAGGGCTGTTTAACATCTTTATGCACAGAAGCGTTTAATGAGTACAGTTACTGGGACGAAAAGGAAAAACAGATCGTACAAGTGGATTGCGATGGTAATTCATGCAGCACAGATGGCAAATGCGGTGAATGTAAAAATGGAGAACGTAAGTGTAAAGATAATGATGAGTATATCTGTATTAATGGCACAGAGGAACAAAACCTTTGTGAAGGTGGATGTGTAGACATTGGAGATGGTTCTAATTGTCTGCTGAAAGGACAGGCTGTTGTGAAAAATGATGGTGCCAAATTGCGGCGGACACCACAGGTGTGGTCAGGTGATGATAAAATAAATAATATGGAGAATAAACTCCATGGCAGTTCTGATGAACCTGAGGTAAAACAAGTTGTTGCTGTTCTTTCCAAGGGGAGCATCGTGGATGTAGTAGGGAAAGTCGTATCACTGCAAAATAATAATGTTGAAATGTATCGAGTTAAATTTTTCAAAGAAGATAAAATACATAAAGATGAGTGGGATTATAATGACTATAACTATAATAAGTCAACTGGACAATGTAAAAATTTAGAGGACCATAGTGCATATTGGGATAAAGACCGATTGGCATGCTGGAGTGAAGAGAGAATCGAACTGGAAGATAAAATGTACTACTACTATATTCTGGCCGATGATATTATAGGAAATCTAGAAGCAATTAAGGATGTTGAATTTGTTTCTCCTCTGTTGGATAAACCCAAGAGTGGTAATCTAAAAGAAGTATTAAAAACGATAGTCAAGAAAGATTTGGGGGTTAGTGAGCTGAGTTCTGTTTGTAGTAAATTAGACAATGATTGGAAGTGCGAATTCTGTAAGAATACCAATGTAGTTTGCAGTAATGAATCGTTATCTAGTTGGCAATGTGATTCCGCAGCAGTAAAGTTCGAAGATATGAAAAAGAAAGTAACGGATTTAAAAAATAATTCTAAATATATTGTAGCTAATGTCGGATGCGCTAAAGACACGAAATGGGGAGCATGGGATGGTATTAAATATGTTACTATCTATGGTTATGATAGAAGTCTTAAGTTTACAGTACGAAGGTACTCTCTTCTTGATGAAATGCTCAAAGAATATAATAGAACTGGTTTCTTTTATATCAATGATCCTTCACTCATGCGATATGGAATGGCAGATTCAGAGCAGATGCTGAAGCAATCGAGTGAGTTTGTAATTTTGACAAAGAAAAATTAGGGGTGGCGATTGTTATGTATAATAGATATTTGTTATTTGTAGGTTGTCTCATTGTTCTGTGTGGCTGTAGTGATTCTGTTTCAATCACTTCCCAAAGCATGGCAGAGCATTTTGATGCTTATTGTGTGATGACGGGAGGGACGCTGGATGAATCCTCTGACAAGACTTATATTTATGGTGTGTGCAATTGTGCTGGGAATCCATGTATAGACAGTGGGTGTACCGCCGATGGATTGAACTGTAATACCGCCGAACGACGCTTGTGTAAGGAAGGTGCAACACGATGTGTAAATGTCCCTGATGAAACGGGGGCTTCTATTGGGCATTTGCAGCGCTGTGAGGATGGACAGTTTCGGGATCACGAAGAATGTGCTCAGGTCTCTTGTCATTATGGTAATAATGATCAGGAAAATGGTGTCTGCGGGGAATGTATTGATCATAAGCTTCAATGTTCAGATGATGGAATCGTCAATTGTGAAAATGGCAAACTTGCCTATATGATTGAACCATGCGCAGATAAGCGTGGCTGTATCTTGAAGAATGGTATCCCTCAATGTGCGTCCTGTGATTCATCCAGCGGGGATTATTGTGCCAATGGTTATATGAACCGTTGTGTAGACGGTCGTTATGTTCAGGAACGCTGCCCCAATGGAGACTGCAAGGGGACAACTCAGTGCGGGGATTGCCATGATGGTGATTTCGGATGTTTGGCAATTCTGGATTCGGATGGAATGCGCTGGTTCTATCGCAGCACTTGTATGGGAGGAGAGTTTAAAACTATCCAGGAGTCGGAAAAGACATTGCTATTAACTTCTTTGGACACCAAATTTTACGATAATGAGACATGTGAGCCTTGCACGAATGGCTCAAAGCGCTGCGTGGATTATAAGGGTAAAAGTTATACATTTTCATGCCAGCCCGATGGCAGCTATCAATTTAGTGAATTGTGTGCAAACGGCTGTGATGGCGATCAATGTCAAACTGCACCGCAACCGCCAAAGGATTTTTGTGAAGACCTGGTTGATGGCGTATATTGTGACACAGATGGTCATATCATTCAATGTAAAGATAAAAAAACATCCCAAACTTACACTGAGTCATGCGTAACAATCGATAACAAATCTTATTCATGCAAAGGTCTAACCTCTGCATCTGCTAAGGAATGTACAGGCGGCTGTTTGAACGAATTCTCACCTGCTGTCTGCATGACAAAAGCGAACGTAGAAAAAAACACTCTTTCGCTACGACTTTCGCCCCAGTGGCAGTTTATTGATGATGCTGAAGATAAAATAAATAATAATAATAAGGAGACACAGCGAGTTGGGACTATCAAAAAAGGTACTGAGGTTCGTGTGCTGGGATGTACAAAGCGAAAAGACATTGAGGGGACGACTCACGTTTGCCTGTTTAATTATGATGATGTTGACCCGAAGTTTTTTTATACGGCCTATTCGAATTTTAAGTTCAGTTCTGGCGCAAATGTTAATGATTTACTCGATTATGATATCTTCATTTCGTCGATTACGCCTAACTATGTAATATCAATGTGGGATTCTCATACAGCTGTATATGAAAAAGCTGTCGGGAAAAGCGTTTCGGCTTTAGTTGCCTTGATGGACGTATTGTGTGTTCTGATAGAAAAAACAACGCGACAAGGGGATGGTAAACTTTGCTCCTATTATGATGCTAAAACAAATAAAATCACAGACTCTTTTAAGAATTTGATTGATAATATCGTGGAATATAACAATCAATTCAATGTTACGAGTCCGAATGGTGTTAGAAATGGTATTATCTGCACATTGCTTAAAGAAAAATACGAATTAGATTGTAATTACTGGCACCATAATGACCATCAATATACATCCCAAACGTGTGAAAATGGCAAATGTTCTTCAACTGAAACAAGCACCAACCTAGATCAGGACAAGATTGTTGATCGTATGGCAAATGTTTTAAAAGAAGGTGGTTTTATCATCGCCAAGATGAACAAAGGTCAAGAAAGCGACTATTGGGGAAGTGACTATCGTGCATTTGTTATTTACGGCATGGATAAGAATGCAAAAATACTCTATATTGATGATCCTGCGGGGCTCCATTTCTCTGAAACGTTTGATTCATTTTTTGAACGCAATACAGATTTGTTTTTTGTGACGAAATAGGAACTGTAACAACTCAGCCTTAGACTAAGTCTTTGCAATGCTAAGGCCATCAGGCATTAGGTCTCATGTTTGTCACAAATACCCGACTCTCATTTTTTTGTAGCGATGAGCGCGGCTGTGCCAAAAAGATGGTATCCAGGGGCATTTGGTGACCAATGATACCATCTGTGGCGAATCGGGGTATTTTAAAAAAGCCTATCCACGCAGGTTAAACATAGCGATATATCAATGATACTACAATCGACATGCCGTCCCTTCGGCATTACATGAATATGGGGTACTGCCATGAAAATCGCAATCTTTCGATTGCAGCACCCCATTTTCACACGAATATAAAGTGCCATTCCCGAAAGTCCGGTCAAAACAGAATGTCGAAGTGTCGTCATAAGGGCAGCTCAGGCAGCTCGATGCATTGCACGCGCAGCTCACGTGGAACTCATGACCGTTGTGACAATAGATGAATTCACTGCCGTCGATGCAGGTACTCACAAAATTAGTACAGTCACCGCAATGATCGCCTTCGCACGATCGCGCGCCGCAGCTTTGGGTTTGGGTCCATTCGCCATTCAGACAAGTCCAGATGGCACCGTACTGATGGCTTTCGGAGTCGTTTTTACAAATCTTTTTGCCTTCTTCGGAACATCCGCCCGTAAAAGCAGTCAGGCAATATTGATGATCGTTACGGCATCGGGTGTCACATGGTACTGGCGGCGACCAAAAACCATTATCACAGCTTCGTTCGTATGAAATGCCGTTTTCCTCATAGCATTCGTGCCGTTTGGTGCCATCATCGTTATCGGAACACCGGTAGTCGTTGATATCTTCGATTTCCTTGCATGATGTATGGTCGGCGTTGCATCCCATCACACAGCGTTCGTATTTCCATTCGCCGTTAACGCAGGTCATTTGTTGTATCGATTCTGCGCCACTGCCAATGATATAGCCATCGTCAAAGCAATAACTTTCGCCGTCTTGGCAGTGATATCCCTGTGCGCATGCGGTGCCGTCCTCATTGCATGGCCCTTCGCATACATAAGGCGTGTACCATACATCGCCGATATATTCGATCCCATAGCCCGGCGTAAGTTCCTGGCAGAATTCCTCGTGATCAAAATATTCGCAGATATTGCCCGAGCCCAGACAACGGTTGCATTTTTTGTGATATTGTTTGCCATTCTGGCACCACGTCATGATGTCGTTTTGGCATGTACGCGTTCCGCCAAGGCATTCGCCGCATTCTTTATCATTCATGCACGAATATTCGCCACAGGTCTGTTCTTTTTGCCAAAAACCGCCGACACAACGTTCGATATAACCATGCCAGACATCGTTGTGACAGCGCATTTTGTTTTCTTCATTGCAGCGTTCTTCTGTGACAATCGGGTCGATGGGCTGCGGCGTAGCCGGTTTGGGATCGATCTGTGGTGGAGCATCCGGCACATCGGGAATTACAGGTGTATCCGGCTGTGTCGTCTGTGGATCGCCCGGCGTCGTCCCTGGGGATGCTGGCTCAGGCTGCGTCGTCTGCGGATCGCTAGACGACGTGCCCGGATTTGCCGATTCACCAGGCTCAGGCTGTGTCGTTTGCGGATCGCCGGGATTCTCTGGCGTCGGCTGAACAGGCACGGGGCTATCGGGCACTGCTACTGGAGTCGAAGGATACTCGCGACATATCCCTTCAGCGCAATCATCCACGACATGCCCCGAAGAATCATTGCATGCCGTGAATAAAAGTCCAATCATACATAAATAGATAAATTTTTTTCTCATGGTGGTTCCTTACGCTTGGATCAATGTGACTGAGTTGACGATTGCTTCGATCAATGATGACATGCTTAGCAAGCAGGCATGCATTTCTTCCGAGAGTAAATCACATATTTAGCAAATGTCGCAAAGATATTCAATCTATTTCATTATTGTTAAGCCGGGTTTTGCCGAGGATACAAGGTGTCCAGTTCTAAAACGATTGACAAAGAGGTTATTTGATAAAGCCATGTTAATTGTTAAATTTCGCCCTGACGGGGCGAAATGTCGTAGTCTGGGGTGAAGCGAAAGCGCAATTCCAGGATGATGAGATTCCATCAACAAATTTTACCCTGAAGGCACTGCTGTCCCGCAACTTTTCAGAACAGCGCAAGCTGAGTATTTGCAATGGGTTCCGTCATATTTGGTATGAGATAATCGTCGAGAATTTCGTTTGAGAACAAATTAATACGTATCCAATTCAAAATTTCACGCATTGAATGAGCGGTTTTGGATATGAATCGAATGAAGGCTAAAATTAAATATAAACAAAGCGCGAACCAAACCTGAGTCATAACCGCTTAGCAAGGAATCGGTTCCGAACCAACTATAAAGCCACATTTTTGTGGGACAGCAGTGCAAGGATACGAAGGTTTATGTGTCAAATGTTGTTAGTAATAATTCTATAAAAGTGAACGATACATCATTTCAATATTATGTAGATGTAGATGATATTGAACGAAAAAACCAGAGATATCGCCTTTAATGATATTTTAAAGGCAATGAAAAGGTCAGAGATGGATTTTAAAATAGAAGATTATGATAACGATAATAATTTATACGGATATTTAAAAAAATTAAATGTTTCTGGTTGGGAAATTACAAGATGTCAAAATATTGCGAATTATTGTGCAGAAGATAAGAAATCGTGGAACTGGCTGTGTGATGAAAAAACAGAAAGTAATAATAAAATAGAAGCGGATTCATTGTTTATAAAACTGGAAGACTTTTTTACTTCTAAAAATGCTGACAAATCCAGGTATGTAGTTGCGCGGGTTGGATGCGAAACGAAAAGTAATGTTGAAAATCCTGTTTTTGGCTATTGGGAAAATTATCATTATATTACAATATATGGTTATGATCCAAATAACATATTTACATATAAGAATGGGTATAAGTATAACGGTCAACCAAGAGAAAAAGAAATAGGTTTCTTTTATGTAAATGATCATCTCGATAGTAAATCTACGCGCTATGGTGTGTATGGGGCAGAACGATTAGTTCAACAGGCAACACAGCTTTTTTTCTTTGAAGAAAAATAGTTTGTCTATTTTCCTCAGCCCTTTTCTTTGCGCACTTGTGTAAAAGAAAACCGCCTTCTTCAATCTCCTCGAAAGTTCTCACTTTTGATTGAGATTGGATGGAGGTTTGGTTGTTACAGAATGATTACGTTGTGATTTAGTTTGATTTGTTAAGCAGTGTTTTGATGTAAAAAATGATTTGCGTGCCCCACATGCGATTGCTAATGAACATTAGAAATGCAATGGGTGCATTTCACTGCTGGTGCATGGTCTTACCACGTGTCTATGCATGCACGGCAGAAAGACCGACATCGAACCCCCATTGTAAGAGGATTTGGATGAGAAGCCTTAAAACACTTGTATTTTTTGGATTGATTTCTGGAATTGCTTTGGTATCTGCAGCATCCACTGCGGCAGCCGATGATGACATCCTGCGATGTACCGCCGAGGTCGTGTACAATGGCAATGTCTACCCGATCACCGAAGGAGCCAGAGATATCGAGGACGCCAAGCGTGAAGTCGTCGAAGAAGCCTGCGACAAAGCCTGCGATGCCCTTTCGGGCAAAGACGAAAAGGACTGCGAGCGCGCATGCGAAGCGGCTGCAGAGATCCGCTCTATCGACTGTGTAGAAAAAGGTGGTAAGCACGCAGATAAAGACAAAAAGCACAAAAAGGATGGAATT
>DGWW01000332.1 GCA_002395385.1 Myxococcales bacterium UBA4248 | reverse complement strand
GTGTGGATTTTCGCAAATGAGGGATGCTGTCGAAGGACGTCCAGGATACGATCCTTGCGATATGTGCAAACTCTATGTATACGGCAATCTGAATTGTATCCGATCAAGCCGCAGGCTTGCTAAAGAGTGCTGTCGAAATATTGAGATGAAGTGGTTGCTCAATGATCTGAGACCAGATTTCAGAACAATCTCGGACTTTCGTAAAGACAATGCAGAGGGTCAGATTAATCTGTTTAAGGAATTTAACCGGTTCATTCGTGGTAAAGGCAATCCAGAGCTGTATTCGGTTGATGGTAGCAAATTCAAGGCAAGCAATAGTCGTTCGCGCGTATTTACAGCATGCGAGCTGGATAAGCATATAGCTCATTTGACAGTGAAGCTTGAGGATTATTTGTCTTTATTAGATCAGAATGACCAGACTGATAATGACCAAGAGCCTGATGCTTCGGATTTCAAATCTATGACAAAGGCAGAAGTATTAGCCAAGATAGAGAAAACGCAAGAAAACCTTAAGCTATACCAAAAATATCTCGACACTCTACATGAATCCGATCAAACGCAACTCTCCCTGACTGATCCAGATGCTAATATCATGAGAACCGGAAATGGCTGCTGTGTAGGGTACAATGTTCAGACCGCAGTTGATTCTGAGCATTATCTTGTCGATTTCCTTGTTTCCACCAGTTCAACAGATCATGGTCATTTAGCTCCCACTCTGGCAGAAATTCGTAAAGACCATGAAGAAGGCATCGTCAATGCGACAGCAGATAAAGGATACGAAAAACAGGAAGATATCGTAGCCTGTCTGGAAAATGGGATTATTCCTAATGTTATCCCTCCTGAAGGAAAAGACAGTTATAAGCTGGAAGTTGAGTTTGATCCGTCTCCAATAACCGAGCAGATGCGTACAAGTACACGACCAGTAGATCTCAAAAAAATGCTCCAATCTGGTATCATACCAGATGCCCTCAAACACGTATTGTCAAACGCCGCAATCACAGAAAAAAAAAGGAAAGAACATTCGACGATTCAGAGTATGATCCCAAGATGTCCATTCAGGAATACATTGAAGAGGCATCCAAAGGGTGTTTTATCCGTGATTTACAGGATGATAAGGTTTACTGCCCTGCAGGTCAGATATTACGGCGTGCAGCGATAAGGCCTGACAATAGCATTACATAGAACAAAAAAGCTTGTGAGAAATGTCCATTTCATAACAAATGCACAAAGGAAAAATATCGCAAAGTCAGATTCAAACCAAAACAGTGTCGGGTCGAATCAAGGGGATGGCAAACAGAAGCTCATCGAAAAACGTCAAAGCCATCAAATATCACAACCAAAAAAGTAGTGACCTTTGTTTTTACCCCTGAGAAACGCTTCATGGAGAAACGCAAAGGATTGTCAGAACATCCATTTGGTACAATTAAAAGAGCATTGAACGGAAGCTATTTCTTAACCCGTGGCAAGAAACATGTGGAGGCGGAAACCGCGATGCTGTGTCTTGCCTATAACATAAGACATGCAGTCAAGAGGATAGGTGTCCCTGAACTGCTCAAAGCAATATGTGTATTTGCACGTACACGCTTTTATTCACGATTTTTGTGCTTATTTTCAGTTTAATCCATTCATGAAAGACTGTTAAGATACTCGATCACATTGCTGAATGGCTTTTTTCAGAATGTGTCATGGGAATTCAGAAAAAAGACATTTTGCCCCCACTTGCGGCTTGACAGTTTTCGGACGGCCTCTAACGGGCTTTATGTAATGCGTTATCTGCGGACTTTGCGTACACCAAGAGGCAAAATGGGGTTCGGTGGAGGGAATGTGCATGTACAGGCCAAGAATCATTGATGCGATCATTGAGAATCGATTGAAAAACAAGGGCGCAATTCTTGTGGAAGGGGAAAATTGTGCGGGAAAACTACCACATGTGAGCAACATGCGGCCAGCATCCTTTATATGAGCGATCCGGACAGGGCAAAGCATAATCTCCAACTGGCAGAAATCAGCCCGCGTTCGCTTCTTTTGGGAGAATCGCCGCGCCTGATCGATGAATGGCAGATGGCTTCAAAGCTATGGGATGCAGTTCGGTTCGAGGTAGATCATCGCGAGGTTTTTGGGCATTTCTTACTCACAGGATCTTCTGTGCCGGCGGAAATGGGGGACGTACATCATACCGGTACGGGGCGTTTTGCCTGGTTAAGAATGCGCCCCATGAGTCTATATGAATCGGGAGATTCCACGGGGGAAGTCAGTCTTGGGACACTGTTTTGCTCCGTGGATACGCCAGTCTTTGCAAAAAACCGGGGGGCGCTGAAGGAGATTGCATTTTTGATCTGCCGTGGTGGATGGCCGCAGGCGACATTTTTGCAGGGAGAAGATGCCCTGGTTCAATCTTTTGATTATCTTGATGCGGTTGTAAAGTCTGACATTTGCCGCGTCGATGGTATCGCAAGAAATGAGACGCGAGCCCGTCTCCTGATGCGTTCTTTGGCTCGTCATCAGGGAACACAGGCACCCAATGCCACCATTGAAGAAGACATTCATATTTGTGAAGATAGGAATTTAAGTCGGGATACAGTCGCATCCTATACAAATGCGCTCAAAAAGATATTTGTCATTGAGGATTGTCCAGCATGGAGTCCGAATCTTCGGAGCAAAACGGCGATTCGAACATCAGATACACGCTATTTTGTTGATCCGTCGATTGCTACTGCTGCGCTGGGCATCGGTCCCGGTGACCTTATGAATGATTTGGAGACCTGTGGGCTCTTTTTTGAAACGCTTTGTATTCGCGATCTACGCGTCTATGCGGATGCCCTGGGGGGCAATGTGTACCATTTCCGCACGAAAAATGGCCTGGAATGCGATGCCGTGATTCATCTGCGCGAC
>DGWW01000013.1 GCA_002395385.1 Myxococcales bacterium UBA4248 | reverse complement strand
AAAACTGCGAAGGCCGTTAGGCCTGAGCAAATCCGTTTGTTAATAAAAATCAAGTAGATGTGTTATCCTTTTAGCTTTATGGTGAAACCTGAGCGTGACTTACAAAAACAGGGGATTGGGTCTGAGCGGCGCACCGGTGACTTCGGCTTCTTCGGGTGAAATGCCGGGGATTGGTTCGATGCCCTGCGGTGTGAGATAGACGACTTCGGGATGAAGCTGAATGCGGAATTGAAGGTAGACGCGTTTGGCAATATCTTTGGCAAAGTCGATGATCTCCTCGCATGTTGCATTCTGTCGATTGACAATGGCCAGACAGTGATATTCACTTAGGGATGCGCCTTTAAAGCAGTAGCCTTTGTTGTAGCCGGCCTGTTCGATAAGCCATGCGGCAGATAACTTGGTTTTGCCGTCTTCGGTCGGGAAACTCGGCATGGGTTTGTGATTTTTAATGATGCTGGCTGCGTTGAGGCGCTGTGCATCGACGCCCGAAACGATGGGATTGACAAAGAAACTACCGACGCCATGGGTGTTGTAATCATTTTTGTCGTAGCACATGGCTTTGGATTTGCGGGTTTCGAGGACGATTTTTCTGAAGTCCGAAGCGGTTTTGGGCTTAGTCAGTGCCATACGTTTGAACCCATGTTTTTCGCATCGCGATGCGGCAGCATCGGCATCAAATGGGCTTAACCTCAGGGTAATCGAAGTCACAATAAAGGGATTGTCGGCCACTTTGAGTGCAGTTTGCCGATAGGCAAATGCCATGTTGTGCGGATGAAGTTCGATCATCGATAAATCATCGAGATGGACGGCCTGAGCGCTTACAAAACATTCGGAAATTTCCTGTCCATAAGCGCCGATATTCTGTACGAGGCTGCCCCCGGCCGAACCTGGAATGCCGCTGAGCGATTCGATTCCACCGAGATTTCTCTGGCAGGATTCGGCTACGACATCATCGAAATTGGCACCGGCATCGATGCGGACGAGCATCGTGCCATCAGTTTGGGGTGTCCATTCGACCTGCTTAAATGCGGGATGAATGACGTAGCCTTCGAAACCATTGTCATGGATGAGCGTATTGCTTCCGGCACCGAGGATGAAAATCGGCATGGATTCACCATGGGCGAGTGCCAGTGCATCGATGAGATCCTGAACGGATTCGGCCTCGACATATTTTTTGGCTTTTCCGCCGATGGCCATAGTCGTATGGGGGGCAAGCGGTTCGTTGTCGTATATTTTCATAAGTATCCCTTTGGTTTAGCAATGCAGCCGGGGCGCTGCCCCGGCCCCCGCCAAAGGGCTCAGCCCTTTGGAATCAGCAATTATTGATCGTTAATTTAATTAACGTTGTTACTAATTTGGGGCGAAATGGGGCCCCTCCCTCATTCCGAACGAATCCTTTGCGTTTTCGCGGGTGGGACGATTGGAAGCCCATCCTCCAGAGTGGGTATTGTGTTGGATTTTCGGTCTATCTCGCTGGCGCTCGATACGACCTTTGTGCCGTCGCTATCCCTGCGGGATACGCGCCGGCAACGTGATGTTTGCGCGGCGTATTGGCGTTAGCCAATAGACGCGCATGGAGGCCGTATGCGCCACAGGTGCAAAGGCCGGAAAGTGCGGCGTGAAGCAGGACAGCCGCACGCCCAATTATGCTTTCGTGACATGATCGACGATTTCGACGGCCTGATCCTGAATTTGTTTGAGGTGATCGGGGCCTTTGAAGCTTTCGGCGTAGATCTTGTAGATGTCTTCGGTGCCGGACGGACGGACGGCAAACCAGCCATTTTCGGACGAAATTTTGAGGCCGCCGATGGGGGCGCCATTTCCGGGCGCATGGGTGAGGACTTTGAGAACCTTGTCGCCGGCGAGTGTGTCGATTTTAACCTGATCAGGGGAGAGGGAACCGAGGAGTTTGCGGACGCGGGCATCTGCGGGGGATTCGATGCGTCCGTAGGCGGGTTCGCCGTATTTCTGGGTGTGGCGAACGTGGCGTTCACTGGGATCGAGGCCGGTTTTGGCGGTCATTTCGGCCGCGAGCAGGCAGGGAATCATGCCATCTTTATCGGTAGACCAGATGCCGGCGTCGAAACGCAGGAAGGAAGCACCGGCAGATTCTTCGCCACCGAAGCCGATATTCTTATTGAAGAGGCCGTCGACGAACCATTTGAACCCGACGGGAACTTCGCAGACTTCGCGGCCAATGCCGTTTGCCACGCGATCGATGAGCGCGCTCGAGACGAGGGTTTTGCCGACTTTGAGATTTTGCGGCCAGCTTTGGCGCGTCGTGTAGAGATATTCGATCATGACGGCCAGATAATGGTTGGGATTCATGAGGCCGGCGCGCGTGACAATGCCGTGTCGGTCGCCATCGGGATCGCACCCAAATGCAAGGTCAAAATCGGATTTCATGTCGATGAGCGAGGCCATGGCGTAAGGGGATGAACAATCCATGCGGATTTTGCCATCGTGATCGAGGGTCATAAAGCCGAAACTCGCATCAATATAGGGCTGCGTGTTCGTCATGTTGAGGTTGTAATAGTCCGCAATGGCGTTCCAAAAATCGAGGGTGGAGCCGCCGAGCGGATTGACCCCCAGGTGAATGCCCGAATTTGTAATGGCATCCATATCGATGATGAATTTAAGGTCGGTCACGTAAGGATAGATAAAATCGGCATGCTGAATGAGATCGTGCTTGCGGGAAGCGGGAAGGACGATGCGCTTGACATTGCGGTTGTCATTGCGGAGGTGTTCATTGGCTCGATTTTCGATCCATTTGGTCGCATTGGTATTGGCCGGACCGCCCGTGGGGGGATTGTATTTAAAACCGCCGTACATCGGAGGATTGTGTGAAGGTGTAATGATGATGCCGTCGGCACGTTCTGGGGCATCCGCCGACAGCGTGCGGTTATGGCACAAAATGGCGTGGCTGATCACGGGGGTCGGGGTATAGGAGAGGCCTGTCTGAACGATGGTACGGACGCCATTGGCGCATAAAACCTCCAGTGCCGTGACAAATGCGGCTTCACTCAGAGCGTGGCTGTCCATACCGATGTAGAGCGGTCCACGAATATCTTCTTTGGCACGGTATTCTGCGACTGCCTGGCTGATGGCCAGAATGTGCGCTTCATTAAATGAGGCTTTGCTCGAAACACCGCGATGTCCGCTCGTCCCGAAGGAAACCTGGCATGCGGGATTGGTCATGTCCGGGCGTATGGTGTAATAATCCGCCATCAGCCTGGGAATGTTTGTGAGTTCGCGGGGATTGGCTTTTTGACCTGCTTTGGGATGAAGTGACATGTTTGTGTGCTCCTTTATTGTAGAGAGTGAAAAAATCGCATGAATTGTACCATATTTATGGGAAATTGGGGGGAAATAATTCGGAATTTGTTTGCTCATATATGTTTTTACAAACGGATTTGTTCGCAACCT
>DGWW01000166.1:5665-10870 GCA_002395385.1 Myxococcales bacterium UBA4248 | reverse complement strand
GTTAAAACATACAAGGCTGACGGCTGAGTAGTAACCAAAAATACAAAAAAAATAAAAATAATCTATTGACAAGAATAATATGTCATGATTATTAAGGTGATGCACGGGTTATCGACGTACTTGTCGCACGGTTGCGATAAATATGTTGTACATCACAGGAGGAACTGATTGTATGTCAAATTATGATGAAATGAAAGGTAGTTTGCAGGCTCTTTATGATGCAGCACGTAAAGAACGTGAAGCACTCAAAAAGAAACTAGAAGAAGTAGAAGAGACATTGCAAGTTCTTGAGCCAGTGTATGGCGGAACCAGCAAAAAGAAATTCTCACTCGAAACGCTGCAGGCTGCCGAAGAAAAACATCCCCGTCGTGCGGCGGCGAAAGTAGCAGTAAAAAAAGCAGAAGCACCTGCCAAAAAACAGGAAGGTAAAAAAGTAAGAATTAAAGAAGAAAAAATCCGTGAATCCATTATTAAATATTTAACGGATGTATATCCCAACTCCATGTCTGCTGGTGAAATCTTTGAAAAACTGAAAAAAGAAGGTCTCCCCAACACACAATCATTCCGTACCCGCGTCTATGGTAAATTAGGTGTTTGGACAAAAGAAGGTTTGCTCGCACGTCCAGAACGTGGTGTTTATCAAATTGTTAAAAAGTAATAGGAATTTGATTTTATTCAATTCTTATTCAGAAGGATTCAGAACATGAAATATGCGTTCGCTTCTTTGAATGATAAGGGAGCGGACGCGTTTTGGTTATAGCGAAATTAAACGTATTTAACATCACATACAGGAGTGAGCCATGGGTCAATTATTTGATACAGCCAATGAAATTGCATCGAGAATCCGTGCAAAATGTGATCGCAAAGTGGATCTATGTGTTGTACTGGGTTCTGGTCTTGGCGCATTTGTAGATGCACTCGAAAACCGCGTTCAGATTCCGTATGCAGAAATTGAAGGATTTCCTACTTCGAGTGTCCATGGCCATGCCGGTAATCTCGTGTTTGGCCAGCTAGACGGCAAAGATATTGTTGTCATGCAGGGACGTGTACATTTTTATGAATGTGGTGATTTAAAACGCGTAACACTGCCCGTTCGTATATTAAGATGTCTCGGTTGTACCCGCATGATCGTGACCAATGCCGCCGGTGCTGCCAATCCTGATTTTAATGCCGGTGAACTGATGCTCATAACCGATCATTTAAATATGATGATGGCAGGAAGCCCGCTCATCGGTCTGAATGACGATGAATTCGGTGCACGTTTCCCGGATATGAGTGAACCCTACAATCACGAAATGAGTGATGTACTTCGCAAAACAGCCAAAGAACTCGGCATAACACTGCGCGAAGGTGTCTATTGCGCCAGCCATGGCCCCGAATATGAAACACCTGCAGAAGTGCGCATGTTCCAAAAATTGGGCGCGGATGCCGTGGGTATGTCCACCGTTCCCGAAGTTGTCGTCGCCAATCACATGCTCATGAAAGTTGCCGGCATTTCATGCCTGACCAATAAAGCTGCCGGACTCTCGGCAACCAAACTCTCCCACGATGAAGTTATGGAATGCGGCCGAAAAGTCGCCAAAGACTTTGTCAATCTGCTCAAGGAAGGCGTCCGCAAAATGCTGTAATTCTTCCTATCGGGATAGATTTATAAGCCAGGCTTTGTCCTGGCTTTTTTTTTTGAGCGCTGTTCTATCATCCGTACATTCTTCAAAAGCTATAAGCTAAAAACTGAAACCCTTTTGTATGTACCATCAAACAAGTGCGGCCGTATTGCAAATAGGCCGCACCGCACGGTGTATTGGCCAAAGGCCAATAACCGTGCCCAGCAACCAATCCAATAAAAATTGCGCAAAGAAAAATAAAAAAAACGCCCTTTCGGGCGTTTTTTGGGAGTACTGCACTTATTACAAATTTATCGACAACTATTCGGTTTTTGTCTGCCTGCTCAGCCCACGTCCGTAAATCTCGGTATACTTATTCCCATCTGTATCATCCTCCCAGAGCCACACCTGGTTACCGCTTGGCGTACATGCCAGTGCTGGATTGGTTTGCGGATTCTTATAGACATTGTTCACATAACCTGCATATCGATTCTTAGAAGCATTTTCGACGGTCAATTTTTTGGCAGAAACGATATAGGCCCTTCGGCGGATATCACCTGCAGTTGAACTGTCGATATTCTTGACTTCATGATTATAGAGCGCATCTGCCTGATAGCCGAATGTACCATTGCCATCTTTATCGACGCAGACCACGGGGTTATGTGCTTTTTCGCCTGCTGGCGAGATGGCTCTGTCGCTCATGAGGGCTGTCTTGTCTTTCTTAAAGCCGCGTGCCCATACGCGATAGACGCCATTCTTATCGCGATCGTCTTCGTAGGCAATGTAGTAATCGCCGTTGGCGTTCATGCCGACTGAGGGATTGAACTGCTGGCCTTCTTTTTCAGAATTGACCGAGAAAGATGCGTAAGCATCTGTGCCGTCGGCTTTAAATCCCTTGGCCTTGACTTCGTAATAGCCGTTTGCATCTGCATCATCTTCCCATGTCACGACAAAGAAACCGTCCGAGGCCATGGCAATATCGGGTTTGCGGCGTGATCCTTTGACGGCGGCTTCGGTATTGCGGTCTGCAAAACGCTGTGTTCCGTTGGCATTAAAGCCACGGATAAAGATTTGTGGCGTATCATTGCCATTGGAATAATCCTCCCATGCAACGACGAATTTGCCATCGGGAGCCATTGCGATTTCGGGATTAAACTGCTGGCCAGTTGCAACCGAATTGACGGTCTTGCGTGCAAATAGTTCCGAACCATTTGCTTTAAATCCACGCATCCAGATTTCGTATTTTCCATTCCCGTCGCTATCATCTTCCCAGACGACGACGAAATTGCCATTTTTATCCATGGCGACATCCGGGTTTCGCTGATTGCCTGCAGTATTGGCGTTGACGACGAATTGTTTTCCATTTGCGCAGCCACCGCAGTAGATCAGACGTGCCGCTATGTCGTAGTTGGGGTTGCCATCTTTATCTTTTCCGTCGGCATCACTCGAGTTGTCCTGCCAGACACCGACGAAAGCACCTGTCTCGGCAACCGCAACAGAAGGCGCAATCTGCATGCCCGAACCGACATCGTTGATTGGGCGCGTGGAGAAGGTCTGCTGACCCTTATTATCGTATTTATAAGTATAAGACGAAGTGAAATCAAAACTGTCGGTGAAATTGTGAACAGAATGGGTGATGACATCCTTCACGTCCACAGGCGCGGAATTGGGATCCTCTGGATAATAATATTTCTGTTTACCGTCATCTTTTGATTTAGTATTTTCTGAACAATAGAAGGCATACTTGCTATTGGCAAACTTGGATTTTGCCAGAACTGTGCGGGTGATACCCTGTACGGTTTTCTTTTGTGGGTCGAATTTGAGCTGGCGGAACCAGCCATTGCCTGAATTGACGCCGCTATAACAGGCATCCGTTTTAGGATGGTCGCTATCAATCACATGATCAAACTGGTAATCGACGAGCATCTCGAGAATCTTGTTGCCGTTGTTTCCTGTTTTATAACGATGCCATGCACCGCCCACATGACCGCCGACGGCCATAATCACATTATTGTGTCTTGCAACGAGTTCATTAAACAACTCGCCCCCCGTTGCGCCATACGGAACATCGGGGCTTTCGCCGGACGAACCGCCGCAATAACCGGTTCGGTTCAGGTAGCCGTGTGTATGAATGATGACGCGGTGATCGGGATGGTTTTTAATGGCATTATCAGCCCAGCAAATGACATCTTTTCTCGGCGAGAATTCGAGACCGATGACCATAAACTTCTGACCACCAGCTTCAAATGTCGCATAGGAGTTCGCAGTGTATTTAAATCCTGAGAACCAGGATGAATAATCGCCGAATGCCTTTTTATATCGGTCATCGTTAAAGTGTTTGGCAAATTCAGTATTGCCACGATCCGCAGAGATTTTGGATTTCGTTTCTGATGTCGGGGTTTTGTAATCGTGATTACCGGTCGAAATGGTGTAACGGATTTTGGCTTTATCGAGCAGTTTATGCGCATCATCTGCAACAGCCCACTGTTTTGAATGGTTGTTGTCGGTGATATCCCCGAGGTGTATGACGAATTTAATATTTTCTTTATCTTCAGCCTGATTGTCCACAATCCACTTGAGCTGCTTGTAATAAAGAGAATTCTCGCCAGTGGTCAGTGCACGCCCATAATATTGAGTGTCCGGCAGCAGAATAATCGAGAAGGGTTTCATATTGGATGTACTGTTATCCTTGCATACGCCGGCACTGCATACCTTATTGGAGCCGCAGGCTGTGCCATTGACCCATTCGAGGCATCCATCGCCATTAGAGTCCTTGCACTCGCGTGGGGTAGAACCGCTACAATCTTTGGCACCTTTCGAGGTACACGTGTTGGTGCATGTATTGACACATTTATAGCTGGATGCATCACACTTTTGCGTGGCTGAACAAGTTGCAGTCGTTACCCATTCGGTACATCCATCGCCATTAGAATCCTTGCATTCCTGTACGTTTTTTCCGGAACATTGCTTTGCGCCTTTCGTGCAGGCATTCGTGCATTCGGCTTTACAGCTGAAATCGGCAGGATTGCAGAATTGTCCTTCCTTACAGTCATCTTTAATCGTCCAAGTGCCACAGCCGTTGGAGTCCGAAACACACGTTTCGATGTGTTGTCCGTTGCATCGAGTCAATTTTGCTGGATCACACACAAAACTACAAGAGGAGCAGCCTGGTGCCTCATTTTCACAAAAAAATCCTTCGCCACAGCCAGAGAATTTCCAGCTAGCGCACCCCATCTCGTCGCTTTCGCAGGTTTCAAAGCCGCCTTCCGCGCAGCGCGTCAGATGAGCCTCATCACAGATTTCCGCACAGCCTTCTCCGCACCGAACCGGGTTATCATGACATACCTTGCCCTCTGGGCAGGGTTCATTTGACCACTCTGTACAGCCATCTTCCGCCATGACGCAAGTATGTATGCTATTTCCGGCGCATTCGACTACATCCAATTCGCAGACATTGGTGCATTGTTTGGACGGGTCATTGGGATCTTCGGGACCATCGGGATCTTCGGGAATCGTCGGATCCGTTGGATCGGACGGATCTGTGGGATCTGACGGATCTGTGGGATCTGACGGGTCTGTGGGATCGGACGGGTCCGTGGGA
>DGWW01000166.1:0-5587 GCA_002395385.1 Myxococcales bacterium UBA4248 | reverse complement strand
CGGGTCCGTGGGATCGGACGGGTCTGTGGGATCGGACGGGTCTGTGGGCACAGTATCAGGGTTTTCTGTTCCCGAATCGTTGCCTTGACTGGAAATCACATCCGAAGAACAGCCTGAAATCGCCAGCATTGTTGAAATCATAATGCTTAGATACTTTGCCGTTTTCATACAATCCTCCTTTGAAAAAAGTTTTGGAAATAGGCGAATTATAATTTAATAGAACAATCTTTTTAATCTGTCAAAGCGATATTCCAGGGCCATAGGTAACTGTTCTGCCACTATGCTTGTTTTTTTCAAAAGCTCATACCATTCGTTAATGCATAATGCATAATTATGAATGCATAATGAAATGTCATACTCAGAGGATTTGGATGATGCCTTTGGTTTTGCAAAATCATTCTGCATTATGCATTCAGCATTATGAATTAAAGAGACTTCAAGTATTTGTAGAACCAGGAGCGTTCTCCATGGCTGAACAGTTACCAAAATAAACAATTGTTTCAATGGACTGAAAGGCCGAAAAATCTTAGTATGCCCGACGGAGTTGCATGCACATGCGATTCCGGACGATTATTAACATCAACCGTTGGAATGTACAATGAATCAACATCTGCGCCATTTTCTGGCGTCTCTGATTGTTCTTTTTGCTTTTGTGATGGGCTGTTTGCTCCCATCGCAGGCACAGGCAGATGATGATCGCTTTTCGGCAGGCGGCTATTTCCGCATTGCAGCGCGCCCGGATTTTCAGGGTGGGTGGTCAAAACTGGGACTTTGGAACATTTCAGGACGTCTTCTTAATGAGACGACATGGGCAGCGCTCGAAATGCGCCTGCAGCTCATCAAACAATCGCCCGGAACAAATGAAATCTGGACGAGTATTCACGCAAAAGTGGAAGGCGGCTCTGCACATGCGGCCGATTTGCTCAATGGCTCGCTCGGTAATTTTGCTTTGACGCAGCTATATGCCAAAGCAGGCAATGTCCTTATCGAAAATGTCGTCTGGCAGGTTGGTACACTCGACTTCTATTTTGGCGATCTCGGTCTGTATGACATGAAATTTGCCGAAATTTTTTACGAAACCGTCGGGCTGAGTGCAACCTGGAGCAACCAGTACGCTGACCTTCTTTTTGGTATCGGCGACTCCGGATATTTAAAGCATTCCAAAGGATACAGCCCGGTTCTGACATTCGGTACCGCCATTCGAATTAAACCTAAAGACGGCGTCGAATTTGGTATCGGCGCTGAACTCTTTTATGAACCATCTGTCGAAGGAAGCGAAAATGCACCGCAACAGACGCGTTTTGGTAAAGAGACACATGTCGACTATGAATCGTTTGTTCGCAACGAGGTCATTACGGATTTATTGACGCAACTGCAGGATCCGTCCCTGCTTACGACTCAGTATCCCAAACCCTCGCCTACCGACGCTTTCAGTTTTAAACTCGTCGGTTACCTCGGATTCGGCAAGCTCGGTGCACTCAAATGGAACAATCTATTTTTCAATTTCCTGCGCCAGCATCCGGAACAGTATTATTATGACGAGACTTCAGGAACACCCTATCGCGTCTATATCAAAGAATGGACGGACGAGAGATATCAGTTTAATCTCGGCGACGAGATGAACCTCGAAATTGTCAAGAATCGCTTTGATTTAACATGGGCAGCCATGTTTGGTTACCACTTTGACAAGGACGACTCCATTCGGGCGAGTGAAAATAACCGCATGATTTGGTCTATCGTCGCACGCGGTCAGATCTATATTCTGCCGACAGTCCACATCCTCGCCGAAACCTCATACGCACAAGAGAAATCACTCAACGGCAATCTTTGGCGAGCCAAAGCAGGATCCATTTGGGAAAACAATCAGGGGATTGTCAATGACAAAGGCCTCGAGTACGGCGATCTGGATCTGCGCAAAACGTGGCAGGGAAAACTCGGTTTCGTCATCAACCCCGCTGGTACGGGCATCTTCTCGCGCCCATCGCTGCGCCTGATGTACGGCATTCAGTACAGCAACATGCACAATGCCTTCCAGAACAGCAGCGTTGAAACACAGACTCAGAGCAATGAATTTTATGGAAATGATTTCCAGTCAATTCCTACAAAACACTGGCATCACGTACTTTCTATCGAAGCAGAGGCATGGTTCTAATGAAAAATTTATATCGCGTTTCTTTTTTCCTTTTCCTACTTCTCGCCTGCTTTGTTGGAATGACCCTCAGCGGCTGCGTCTCACAGACGCCTACGCCCCAGTATTCCGAGAATTATAAATTCGCAGCAGCCTACATTCATGATGATACAACCGCTCTGTCATCGACCGCGATTGCCGAGGAAGTCTCCAACGCATTGAACAATGTATTAACCGACAGAAATCTCAAGGTAACGAGCATGCCGTTCAGCGCGATTAGTTCCGACATGACATCGGTGCGCGATACGGACCGGCGCCTTCAGACTTTGCGTGCATCCGCCAATGGTGCTGAATTTATATTGCTGACCGAAATTTCTACGGAGTTTTACTCGCCGCTTTCGGGACGTTATCGTTGGGACGTCAATGTCATTCTTTCGATATATGATATTGCCACACGCAATACATTGACCGATAAATTTACAGTTCCTGCGGTACTGATGTATTCCCATGAAAATGGTGACGACGCCATCCAATCGGTCCAGAGCGATCTCGAAAAGCACATTGGCAGTCTCGTCGATGCCTTCCTCAAGGGCAGAACAGCGACGCCTGCCCCACAGGCTCCCACGCCGCCACCAGCTCAGGCGGCTCCTCCCAAACCGGCACCCATCGCTGCACCGCCAGCACCGCCGGTGACACCAGAACCCCAAATGGAAACGCCGCCGGCCAGCGAGCCTGAACCAAATACAGACCCACAAGAAGAAGCTCCCCTGGCCGGGGGGGCTTCCCCCGCCGAAGCGATCTATTTCATTTTAATAGATCGCTTTTTTAATGTTCAGAATTCATCCAAAGATATCGCATTGAATGACCCAGCCGGATGGCATGGCGGCAATCTCGAAGGCATTCGCCAAAAATTGCCATACCTGAAAAAAATGGGCATCACCAAAATATGGATTTCTCCCGTGTTTACCGCTGCAAGCCAAAAATTCTTTGGCAATGCTGCTTTTCACGCCTACTGGACGTACGACCTTAGCTCGATCGACGCACATTTTGGAACGGAAGCCGATTTAAAACAATTGGCTGCAGAAGCTAAGAATTATGGCATTGCCATCATTCTGGATTTTGTTGTCAATCACGTAGGCTATGGTTCGCCGCTCGTCGAAAACAAACCTGCATGGTTCCACCCTGCCCTGACTATCGAAGATTGGAACGATCCCAAACAACTGACCGATCGCCAGGTTCATGGCCTGCCAGACCTCGACCAAAATAATCCCGAAGTTTACAATTATATTTTAAATGCCGCCGAAAAATGGATTCAGATTCCCAATATTGCCGGTCTGCGACTCGATGCCGTCAAACATGTCGAGACCAGTTTTTGGCAAAAATTTAATTTAAAACTTCGCTCGGAACGCCCCAATCTCATCCTGCTTGGCGAGTATTTCGACGGTGATCCCAAAAAAGTAGATGATATACAAAAGGCAGGTAAATTCACGCACATGTTCGACTTTCCGCTGTCCTTTGCTTTGCGAGACGTCTTTTGTGATCATAAATCGCTCGCCAATCTTGCCTCAGTCGTGACCAATGATCGTCAATACAATGATGCCAACACGATGGTTACATTCCTCGACAACCACGATATGCCGAGATTTATATCGATTTGTCATCAGGATAAAAAGGCAATGTCCAATGCACTGCGCGTATTATTGGCATGGCGCGGCATACCGAGTTTATATTATGGCACCGAAACACCACTCGCCGGCGACAAAGAGCCGGACAATCGCGCCGATATGAAATTTGATCAGCCGGAATTCTACAATCTGATTCAAAAAAGCCTGGAACTGCGGCGTGCCTATCCGGTTCTTGCACATGGCAAAACGGCAGTCTATGCCTACAAACCGGGTTTGTTGGCCATTGCCCGTCAACTCGGGCAGCAGCAGGCCATGATTCTGATATCGACCCAAAATGAGCCGCAGACGATTGAACTTCCTTCCGGAAAATGGTTTTCACCTTCGGACGCGCATGCAGCGCTCCCCCAAAAACTGTCTATGCATCCCAATACCGTCGAACTCGCAATTTGCAACGAATGCGCCTCGATGATAGACACCGCAAAACGCAAAATAACCTTTAAAGTGCCTCAGGATGGTGCCACTTATGCACTCGCCGGATCCGCTCCCGAACTTGGCAATTGGAATCCAGCCAAAGCCCCGAAAACGCATTCCGAAATCACCATCGACCTGCCTTCACAAACAGTCATTGCCTATAAACCCGTTAAAATTGGCGCCAATGGTGAATATCAGTGGGCAAACGGCGATAACCGCGAATTATTTGTCGATCGCAGCGATGCTATCGTGAATGTATCATTTTAATTGCCCTGCCTATGCGCTTGCGAGCCGACCTCTGGGTCGCCCCGCAAGCACATACGGCCCGGGCGCTCGGTCTATCGGCTGCGCCGATACGCCCGAGCCATTTTGATTCGGAATTCGGAATGCGGAATTGTTTATTAATTCGTAATTCGTATTTCGTAATTATTCAGGCATTCTCTTTGCCAATCTTAAAATGATAGAGACATTTTAACTTTAGAGTGACATTTGAGTTTTGCAAATTCAATTGCACATTGCTCATTGCACATTCAGAAAAGCATTCACCTTAAGCTTCAGATTTTACCCTTTTTTTATTATCAATCGCACCCTTTTCCTACGGTGCACTTGTTCTTACATTCCTGTTCATTGAGAATAAAATATCCCGATGTACCGTCCGAGTAAGTCAGGCAAGTCACATGCGTTGCCAAATCCGGCAAATCGCCGCGATCATCACACAAAAATGTATCGGGATCGCCCGGGTTGCACGGAGCCAGACACATAATATACATATTATTGGATACGCACATTTTATCGACTACATTACAGTCTACCACTTTATGTGAAGGACACTGCGTATCGTATGGGCCGCCATAATTCTTACCATCGCAAACGGCATATTCATATTCCGTGGCAGTTTCAGGCGTCGCTTTGCACGAAGAAGCGCAAATTTTCCAATCGTAGGGGACAAATACCGCATCATTATTAGGATCTGTGCAAATCGTGAGATGAGTCACCCCTTTGTCTTCGCGACACACAGATTCAGCCTGATGGTTAATGGCATAAAAAGCATCACCTATTTTTTCACAGGACTGATACACGACAATCTCGCCATCACATGCCAATTCTGAAAGTATTTCCCCTGCAGCAGAACACTGATCATTTGCGGTGACGCACTGTACCCCGGCGGATGTATCTTTGCAGCTGGCCTTGTCTTTTTTGCAATCGTAAGTTTTTACAGAACCTTCATCACAATATAATAATTTATCTCCCTCACAGTGATTTTTGAAATCATCACATGGGTTGGGTTTACATTTGTTATCTTCACAACCGTAAATACATTCGTCTTTGAGCGTCCATGCGTTGTTTATACAAACTTCCAATT
>DGWW01000106.1 GCA_002395385.1 Myxococcales bacterium UBA4248 | reverse complement strand
CCCCCGGCGTTGCCGGGGGCTATTGATATTAAACGCCTACGGCGTTTAGATGAGGGGTTGAACAGTTATGTTTCAAGTGGTTATGTGCATGATTTGAGGGTGTGAAACTTGAGTTTAATTTATGTTCATCATTTTGCTCGTATAAGTTTTTTTAAGCTCAATATTTTTATCGATGCACAAATGTTATGGAACAAACTGAGATTAATTACCGGTTGAACATTTGGCTCAAAAATTGCTATAATTCCTCTTTGTGTTTGCCGTTAGGGCAAATGCGCATACGATTTTTAAGTTTTAAAATGACCATCCCGAAGGAGATTTTTATGGCTAACGCTCGCGATATGATGAAGAATGTCAAACATACAGCCCTGCTGGTGCTCATGACACTGATGTTTGTGGCTGGCTTTACGGTTGCTACACCACAGAAAGCCGAAGCTGGCTGGGATTTCGAACTCGCCCTGGGCTGGGATGACCTTATCCTTGACGGCAATGGGTATGACAAGACAAATAATAGTGGTTTTGTCGGAACCCTCTCTTTCGGCTATCGGCTTTTTGATCTCGTCGGCATCTATTATGAGCAGGATTTGGGATATATCCAGCCGGAATGGAAAGGTGAGGGAAAAAATCCCTATGATAAGTATTTCAAAGGCGCTTCCCTTGTGGATGCCCGGCTTTTCCTCAAGTTCTTGATCCTCGAGACATCCTTAAAGGTCGGCGTTGGCGCGATGTATATGAAACTTCCTGACATCGTCAAGGATGATTGGCAGAAATGGTTTGCTTTTCGTGCCGGTATAGGGCTTGCCGTCGCCCTTGGATCTTTCCGCGTCGGTGCTGAGTTCGATTATACCCTTGGTGCTGCAGATAAAAATAAATTCGACAATGAAGACAATACCCACTTTGTCAGCGTGAAGGGCTTTGTGGGGTATCAGTTCTAAGTCGATCGCGATAGATTGTTTTGGGAGCCGGCAGTTTTACGACTGTCGGCTTTTTTTGTCATAGTGTGGATAAAGAGGACGCCATATTTTGAGGTTTGGTGAACTCCGAAAGGGATCGCGCGGCGTATTTCGCTTGCGAAATAGACGCGCGCGCAGGCCGTATTGCCGTCAGGCAATAGGCCGCGCAAACATTATACAGAAATAAAAAAAACTCTCCAACTCTGGGAGTCAGAGAGTTTTTTTTACTTAATCACCAAAAGCATTACTTTTTGACATTAAAAGCGGCTTTGCCGGGATAGACAGCGGCATCATCGAGTTCTTCCTCGATGCGGAGAAGCTGATTGTACTTGCAGACGCGGTCGGTACGGGAAGGCGCGCCAGTCTTGATCTGGCAGGTATTGAGTGCAACGGCGAGGTCGGCAATCGTGGTGTCTTCGGTTTCGCCGGAGCGATGGGAGGTCACGGCGGTGTAACCGGCTTTGTGCGCCATTTTGATGGCTTCGAGCGTTTCAGAGACGGAACCAATCTGATTGAGTTTGATGAGAATCGAGTTGCCGCAGCCGAGTTCAATGCCTTTCTTGAGGCGTTCGGTATTGGTGACGAACAGGTCATCGCCAACGAGCTGAACTTTGTGGCCGAGTTTGGCGGTCATTCTCTGCCAGCCTTCCCAGTCTTCTTCGTCGAGACCGTCTTCGATCGAAATGATCGGATATTTATCGACGAGCGATTCCCAGTGAGCGATGAGTTCATCCGAGGTGTAATCCTTGCCGGATTTGGGCTGATGATAGAAGCCTTTGCCCTTGGGAGATTTCCATTCGGAAGCGGCGACATCCATGGCGAGCATGAAATCTTTGCCAGGTTCGAAACCGGCAGCTTTGATGGCATCGAGAATCTTTTCGATAGCAGCTTCATCGCTCGTGAGTTTATTGGGAGCAAATCCGCCTTCGTCGCCGACGGCAGTCACATCGCCCATTTCCTTGATGAGTTTCTTGAGGGTGTGGAACACCTCGGTGCACCAACGAAGTCCTTCGCGGAACGACGGCGCCCCCACAGGCATAATCATGAATTCCTGAGTGTCGACGGCACTGTCGGCATGGGCACCGCCATTGAGGATGTTCATCATTGGGACGGGCAGACGGTTGCCATTGACGCCACCGAGAAAACGATACAGAGGAATTTCGAGATATGCAGCCGCAGCGCGGGCAGCAGCAATCGAAACGGCAAGAATGGCATTGGCGCCGAGTTTGGATTTGTCCTTGGTGCCATCAAGTTTAATCATTGCGGCATCGACGGCATACGTATCGATCGCATCGATCCCGAGAATGGCCGGTGCGATGATATTATTGATGTTATCGACAGCTTTCGAAACGCCTTTACCACCAAAACGGCTCTTGTCGCCGTCGCGGAGTTCGAGTGCCTCGAATTCGCCGGTCGATGCACCACTGGGTGCCATACCGCGCCCAACTGTGCCATCGGCGAGAATCACTTCGGCTTCGACCGTAGGATTTCCGCGGGAATCAATAATTTCACGGCCAATCACATCTTCAATAATGCTGTATCTCATCCAAACGCTCCTAAAAAAATGCACCATGCATTTGTCTAAAACCGCCAATATTGGCGCACGATTTTTTAACCGATTTACAGGATCGGGATCAATGAATTTTATGATGGGCGCACCTATCCCTTCGGGATACGGCTGCGCCTGCGCCGCTATTAAAAAAGGCGACCCGATTGGGCCGCCTTTTTTAATACGCTGCGCGTGTCTATTTTTAAATCAGTTCTCGGGAACATCCAACCCGAGCAAGCTAAAGTCTGCCGCGAGTTCATTGGCGAGCAGTCGATAGAAGAGGTACGAACCAAAGCCGGTCCACCAAACCCAGTTGGTGTCACGATCCACTTCGACCGCAATGACGCCGACGGCCTCATCTTTCATGTGGATAGGGTAACACAATGCCGCATAGCTGCCTTCTCTCGATGGCTTGTAGTACTCGCTGAGTTTGGTCCAGGTGTCATCCATTTCATTTTCGAGTCGGCTGTCACAGAGCGTGCCTTTCGATTCGTTGACATAGATGTCACTTTGGAATGCCGTATGCCCGTCCTTGAGTTCGCCGCCCGTCAACGTAATCACGCGATTGAGGCGAATGGCGAGTGCCGAAAGTGAAGATTGCGTCGGTGTATCGGAATAAATCGGAAGATCGATATCTTCGAAAATCGTAAATCCGTGGGGCGACGTAAATCTCAAAATATCCTCACCCTGATTGCCGATCGTTCGGTAACCGATAGCAAAACACGGGATTTGTGTCGACTGGGCCACGAGATGATTGACATTGTGAATGAATGCCTGAATCGCGAGTTCGCGGGAATTTTCGCCAGCATTTTTATAGAGACGCGAGACAGCGACTTGTTCTTCGCGCACGCACTCGAGCAACCAAAGCTGCTGAGCCGAAAGGCTGAAGAACGAAGAACGATGCAAATAGGTGCCCAATCGCGTTGCCAGTGTTTCGAGCACGCGGGAGGTCAAAGACGCGAGCGGCATGGTTTCGAAGAAATCGATGGACAGGAAACCCAAAAGTTCCTGCTCACCCACTTCATTGGTGCACAAAAGCGGCAGCAATACTGTGAGTTTTTCTTTTGGCCGGTAGGAATTGGTTGCCAGACGGTGGGCATCCTTTTGAATTTCGCCCATCGAGAACCATTCGTCCGTTTCGGGATCGCCAATAAAAATGTTGAGGCCGACGGTCTTGGTGCGACGAACTTCTTCGAAAGCATGGCCAATGAGTCCCGACTGACCTTCGTGGGTGACGACAAATTCGAGAGAAGAAAGATTTTCGAATTTTTTGCCTTCTTCGGTGGGCTCACAATAAAGTTTCTCGCTGACGATCTGGAAATGGGCAGGTCCAACGCCGCTCATGACCATCGACTCGAGAGAGCTCGAAAGAATGAGACTTGCCGAATGATCCGCACCGCACCATACTGGAATGAGATCGAGAATGCGATCGAGGAATTCTTTGGGGGATGCACCTTCACATTCATCGAAAATGATGCGCAGTGAGTTGTGGCGGAAAGCCCGGATGGCCTCATTGATGCGCGTGCGAAGTGCAACGGTTAGAATATCTGCATTCAGGATCTTGGGATCCTCTGCAATCACAAAGGCATGAATATGCTCGCGGCCAGGCTCGGAGATCGATAAGATGGGATAAAAAGTCATCGTCTTGCCATCAACCACCTGAGTAATCGGGGTGGCAAGTTCCTCATTGGCACGGGCTTTTTCGACAACCTGGGCATAATCGACATGCACATCGAGCACTTCCGAACCATAATTGGACACACGCAACGCCACAGCCGGCATGTGACTGGCCTCAAATCCCACTAATACGCCGAGATGATTGAGCTTATGATCAATCAGAAGCGGCATCAGATAGCGGTGCATGTGCACACCGAGAATCTCGGTAATGGAATCAGTCCAGGGAGATAAAAACCGCATGGGGTCTGTCGATTGTTCAGTCATGATGTGTTTCCAAGTCGTAAAATGAGAAAAGGTAATTCGGAATTCAGAATTCAGAATTATCTGTAATCCTATAGGTTTTTACCTAAAAGGGCGAGTGCTTTGCTTAAGGCATCCAACATTACGGATGATTTTAGCTCAAAGTTCTTTAGATTTGTCCTTGAGTTTTGTCATCCCTCATAATGCATTATGCATTATGCATTATGCATTATGCATTATCTACCTATTACATTCTAAATGGATTTGCATTTCCACTGTTTTTTGCACAAATCCGATTTTATCGAAAAAAGCCTTGGTTTCTTCATTGTTTACGGGCATCTGCACTTTGACCCACTCAATGCCGAGAGCGTCAATTTGGGTGAACAACTCCTCCATGAGCGCACTGCCAACCCCGCGTCCACGATGCTCGGGCACAACCCATAACTCATCGATCGATGCGAGCATCTGCACTTCAAACAGGCTTGCCTGATGTTCGATAATAGCCGCTGTATACCCCACAATTTGGGAGTTGTTCTTATCGTCGAGCAGTGCAACGATTGGCATATAACGCTGTTCAGCAATGAGCTGCTGCCTCAGGCGGCGCATTTCCCACGCATGCTGTTTGGGTGTAATGCGAATCGATGTTAAAGGATTGTCATCGGCCTGAATCTGCTGGACATAAAGGCTCTGAATCTCGTCAATTTCTTCAACGCGCATACGGCGAATGATGATGTCGGGGGGATTGGGCATGGGAGTTCTCGGTAAGTCGTGTCTGAAGCTAAAGTGAAATGTCAAATAAATGCATAATGCTGAATGCATAATGCTGAATGCATAATGCTGAATGCATAATGCTGAATGCATAATGCTGAATGCTAAATGACTATGCAAGAATAGAGAGTGATTCTTAAATTAGGTGTAATTGGTTCATAGTGCCGAATGAGTGCTACACGCAAACTTCTTTAGCATTTACCTACGAAGATGAAATCCATTATGCATTATGCATTATGAATTATGCATTATTATCAATAGTTTGGCATGACTTCAAAAGAATCCGGCAAGGTATTGGGGATTTCAAAAAATCGTTTCGGATCATGTTCATCCGTGCGATAAAAAATGAGAAGCCGAGCCATCCCTTTTTTAACATAATTCCTCGCTTCATCATAAGGAATCAATTCGATAAATGCATCCTGTTCCATTATTTTTGAGTAAGCCGTCAGCCATCGTGCTACCTGATGCGGTCCCCCGTTATAAGCAGCCATCGAGAGCGTTGCATACCCCTGGAATTTATGCAAAATCTGGGCAAAATACCAGGTACCCATCGAAATAGATGCCTCGGGACGGATCAAATCGTAAGGGCCAAAAGCATCTATTCCCAGAGCTTTGGCAATTTTATAACCAGTCATGGGGATGATTTGCAGCAACCCATAGGCATCTGCATGAGAAATAGAGTCCGGATTAAATGCAGACTCAATATTCATGAGCGCCCAAATGAGATCTGGTGTTATCTTATTGTTTTGCGATGCCCGAATCACAGCCTCATGGAAGGCATGTGGATAAAGCGTCGAGCAAACATCGATATTGGATGCACTGCCGCAGGTCTGCCTGGGAGCCGCTGTATATTTGCGGGCAAGATAATAATCATGAAATGCTTTGACTGTAGAAACCACAAATGTCCGCAACTCAGACGCATGATCGTAGATTTCAGATTGTCTCTGAGCGATAGCTTTGCGCGCATCAATTTCTTTTTTGCCTGGTAAGCTGAAACGCTGCACATTACTCGCAATCCCCCAGAATCCCGTCTTTTTCTTGCGGTTATCTACCAAATGTCCGTCAGCACTCAATTTGGCTGTCCAGAGATTCTGTACCGTCGGGCGTTTTGACATTCGGGAAATTCCCATGGCTTCGAGGGCAATCACCCTAAAAAGCATGTTCCTTTCCCGATAAAGCTCAGCATCATGAAAAAAAGCTACCCGCTCAAGTTCGGGGAACATGCCTTTGTATTTTTCGACATTTGTGCTCCAGGATTCGAGCAATTCTTTTTCATCAAAAGAAAACTCCATATCCCATGGGCGTGGTGGCACGGGTTCCTGCGAGAGATGCTCATAATCCTGCATAACGGGCGTACGCGGTGCCGACGAATCATTGCCTCGTTCGAGTTCAGACAAACGCGAATAAGCCAAAATGGCGTAATAATCGCTGTCATCCGATGCGATGAGTGCTTCAAACTGAGATTTGGCACGCTCGACAGATGCTGGTGCCAGTTTGGGGATTTTTTTACCTTTTCCCTTTTTGGCTGTTTTTTTCGATTTAGTCGACTTTTTAGAAGTTTTGCTGGATTTGGATTTTGTTTTTGGCGGTTCATCTGGAACGATTTCGGACGTTTCTGCCGGCTTTGTTCCCCCTTGAGCCCCCTGTTTTAGAGCGCTCTTCAGTGTCGCCTGCGCGATAAAGTATTGGACACGTCTTTTGGAAGTTCCTGACAAATCCTCAACAGCTGCTGCGAAATAGGCACGCGCCGTCTCATATTCTCCATTTAAATAGGCAATCAGTCCAAACCACCAAAAATCAGTCCCAGACTTCGCATCTGCATAGGCGATTTTTGCATTTTCCCAGGCAACATCCAATGCACCACATGACAGTGCAAAATCCATGGTAGCCGATGCCCGATCTTTTTTACCCAGTTTGGCAGCATTCAAAGCATGGTATTCCAGCGCTTTCTTGCAATCACCCATATAGGCATAGGCACGGTAGATATACGCAATCACCCCAGAAGGTTTGAGTTTGTCTTTTGTCTCACCGTTCAGTTGTTCAAGAATTTTCTCAAAACGATGTGCAGATTCTTCATGTTCGCTGCGTTCATAGGCAATGCGTGCATGTTGTACTTTAAGTTGATAACTCTCTGGGTATTGCTCAATCGCCTCAACCGCAGCTGCCTCAGCTTCGTCCCAAAATCGGGCTCGGCGCAGCGAATCTACGCGCGAAAATACTTCATCAAATGTCCGCTCGCGTTGAGAATACCCCCTGTCTTCGAGCCACTGCAGCGCTTTAGGTGCTATCGAAGACCATGGGTAGAAGTAGGCATAGTCCTGAACACTGCGAACGGCAATATCGCTGTTGCCCTCGTCAAACTGGCGCGTTGCAAGTTCGAGCTTAAAACTGAGTAAGTCCGGATAGTCGGGATACGTCGCGATAAAATTCTCAAGATCCTGGGTTATGTCCAATTTAAGAGCGATGCCGGCTTTGAGCTTTTCTGCGCGAGCTAAATGATAATAGGGCGACGTACGCACTTGCGTTACAGCATCAAAGGCATCGTAAGCTTTTCTCAATGCCTTTACAGCCTCATCGCCTTCAAGTTCAACGGCATGCCGTTGCCACAGACGTCCCAAATGAAAATCGAGTGCATCATCGATCGATACATCTCTTGGCTTTTCCTTAAGATTGTCGATCATTTCGATGGCTTTCGGAATCTGTCCAATATCATCCTCTGCTGTACGCAGAGCCAAAAGCATCCACGCACCATCCGAACGCTTGCTGACTGCCGAAAGCATGGCTTTGCTCAACGGTGTGCGTGCATCCAGGCAGTCATTGTAATACGGTTGAATACCGCTTTTGGGCTGACTGATTGCATCGAGATACTCAAGTGCCGAAGTCTGTATGGCGAGCGCTGCTTCGGGAATGGGGGAATCTGCGGCTTGTTTGGTCTCTGCTGTCTGAACGTTTGCCGCCGTTTTTTCAGGCGTTCCTGTACCTGAAACATGACAGCCACCTAACGCCATTGTCAAAACAATGAGGCCCAATTTCAGCCTGTTGATGCAATGAAAATGAAACAAAATCCCGTCCCCGTACAAACGAAAAGAAACACCTGCTGCAATTTAACCGGTTTGGGCTTTTGGGGAAATTTCTAGGGATTTACCTAAATGTGACATGACTTTGTGTCTGGAACGTCGCTATGCCCTGCGGGCATACGCTCCTCAGGAATCGCGCGATTCGCGCGATTCCTGCTCGCCTATGGGCGACCTCTTCGAGGTGCCCATACGGCTCGCTTTTTTCATCTTCATTTTTCTGAGATTCATGCAACCTATGCTAAAATGACGCTCACCATAGAGATTGGTATGGTGTATTAGATGCGATGGAACCAACAAATCATTGTCAATCTACGGGAAATCAAATGTATCCAAAGTTTGTATCACTCATTTGGGCATTCTTAATTCTGACCATTCCCATGACTGCGCATGCTCAAACATTTTTGCAGTTTAAAACAGACCTGAATCCAATCAGCAGTCAAACCAATGCGCAAGCACTCAAATTGGGAAAATGGAAATGGGATGAATCCAAAGGACTTCGCCTCGATCCTCAAACAGAAGAAAAGAACAGTTTCTGGGTTTCCCCCACTCGCACCCATCAGGAAGGAGATGCTACAAGGGGAAGCGTCATTCGTGCAGAATTTACCGTTGGAAAACGCCTCGACAGCTCTATCTTCTTTCGCTCATCTTTTCCCGATAATCTCGCAGAAGTGAATGGATACAGCGTCTCATTCAATCATCAAAAAGTGCAGTTCCATCGCTGGGAAGGCGGTTATGCAGCCCCCATTACCGACCCGATCAAACTAAAAGAAATGCCCAAAAAAATCCGGGTCTATATCTTCATGTGGGGATTCAATACCCTTGTTGAAATTGAAAATCCGGAGAATCATACCCTTCTGGCCAAACTTAATATGACCGATCTAACTTTCCGGGGTACACAAATCGGCTATCGCGCACATAAAAAGCAAGATGCCAACACCGCATTGACGGCACTTGACTGGATCGAAGACGAGAATCTCTATTACCGCAGGAAATTCACTCACCCTGATGCATACATTCGACAGCACCCGGCGAGTTACGTGTTTGCACCGCAAAACGATAAAAAAGAACCACTCAACCGATGTAAAAGACTCAATCATACCTATACCCAGGGATATGACATCTATCGTTGTTCCAATGAGCAGATGCAGGAACTCGCTGATAAAAAACAGATGCTCCCCAAGGGCTACTTTTGGGCAGAGCCCAGAATCAGCTTTACAGATGAAGAATTTCGAAAAGCTTCGAAAGATTTGGACTGCACCATTCCGATGCACTGCAATCCCAATGCGCCAATCGCCCCCAACCGGGCAGCCAAAGATGTCGACATGATACAGGCTCTTTTGGATGCCTATGTCCCCGTATGCCAGAAAAAAATTAAAAATGTGCGGCTCGAAACCATCGGCCAAACTTATCTGGGATATCCCATTCGCGCGATAGTCCTCACAAATATCGAAACCAAAGCCCCTAAACCACGTGTTTTGTTCAACGGGGCACACCATGGCATGGAGCTGCTTTCAACAGACATGGCTTTTGACGTACTCGAACAATTGTGTGAATCGAATGACGAAAGCAAGCGCGCCATGTACGACGATGCCTTATCTAAGCTCGAAGTATGGATCATTCCTGCAGTCAATCTCGATGGAAACGACCTGTACATCCATGTTTCCAGTCATCTTGGCCGCAAAAATGGGCGCGATGTGTTCATCCATGATTCACATGCACCCTACCCCAAAAAACCGGGGCCATACAATGAGAATGCAGCCTATTATCGATACCATCCCAATGATATTGCCGTTGGCGCAGGTGTCGATATCAATCGCAATTACCCGCTTCATTGGGGAGCAACCGGTGAAAAATCATCGTCGGGACGCCCCAGAGATTATTGGTACCGAGGGCCAGCTCCTGCATCAGAACCTGAAATACAGTCAATGATGAATCTGTTCCACAAAGAACAGTTTGTCTCTTCTATTAGTTTTCACACCGTTTCGACGCGCATTTTATCGCCTTATTCTATCGACGCTCTCAAAAATCCACCGCATGACGAAGATCAGGCGTGGCAATTGGCCCTTCGCATGGCAGAATCTGCCGGCAGACAGGCCAGCGGAAAACCGTACAAAGTCGTCAAAAATCTCTACTCAGTCGATGGCACCGATCAGGACTGGTTCAGAATGGTGTCGGGCACGTATGCCTATCTCATCGAAGGGCCATTGCATAATCCCACAGGAAAAAAACGAACCAATGCCCTCATAAAAAGCCGACCCGCCTGGGAGACATTCTTAGACGCTTCACGTTCTGCGACCATCGTGCGAGTGCGCGACAAAGAAGGTAACCCACTCATTGCAGAAGTATCTTACAGTGATGTTCCACAGCTCAACGGGGAGCACTGGATGACACGATGCGAAGACGGAACACATACCATGCTGTGTTTTGGAGACCGTACAGTTACAGTTAAACTTTCCAACGGAATGACAGAAACGAAAACGACAAAATGCAATTCTTCTCCATCAGTACTTGACTTTACCTTTGAACATCCCGATATATCTAAGATAGATGCATACTGTGCATCAGGCTATTGTGATTCACTAACCAGTGTCGATACCATCTGCAGTCTGAAAAATAATACGTGTCCAACCCTGCCAGCCAATCGTTTTTGCCTCATTGAAGGTAGATGTGTCCCTGACGGGACAAAAGCGAGTTTTGGCGTACTGGGAAGTTACTTATGTGACCCAATCAAGAATAATAGAGGATGGACAAAGTAGAGTTTTAAAGGAGTTTTTACATGAAAAAAACAATTCTGATGATATTGGGATTACTGGCAATAGGAAATACATTTATCTGTACGGAAGCAAAGGCAGATCCTGAATCGTCCAAAGAACAGTCGGCAGAACCATGCAACCCCAAAACGTTTAATTCGATCTGCTCAGGCGACAAGCTTCTGATATGTGCCAAAGGTGAAGTTAAAGTCATCGATTGTTCAGAGAATGGCAACAAAGAAAAGACATGCGCCGAATTTAAGGAATCGAAAATAGCGCGATGCATTTCCGAAAAGGAAAAATGCACCCAAGAAGGGGAAATCGTTATCAAACAAACCGAATATGGCCCTGACCAATCCATCCGCAAAAAATATAAATGTGAAAAAACAGTCCATGGAGCATTATATTATCACGAAATCAGAAAAGGGAATAAAACAAATTCTTTAAATAAGGAAATTACTCAAAACGACAACGTTCAAGGCAAACAAATAGAGGATGAATTCAAATGCAGTAAAGAAAACGATCTGAGTATTCGGGATAGCAGAGACAAAGCAGGAAATATAACAAAAGATTATTACAGATGTGAGCGTTCGGCAGACGGTGTCTTATCTTTTCGAAAGCTTATCCAAAAAGAAATCACAGATGACATCAACAAGACAAACAATCCTGAAGGGCCTTCATCCAGTGCTACAGTGAATCAACAGGAACAAACAAAAGTAAATATAAAACAGAAGGATGACAATTCATGTAATATATGCGATTTCAAAGAAAGATGCGAAAACAACCATATTGTCAAATGCATTGACAGACAGATAAAACGAATTAACTGTAAAAAAAATAAAAAATACAATACATGCATGCAAACTGCCGATTTAAAGGATATACAGTGCATTTCTAAGAAAGATGTATGTTCAAATATCAATGATATCATAACGCGATATGAAACCGATGAGCACGGAAAAAAAATGAAGCGTGATTATCAATGCCGAAAAGCTGCCAATGGAGAATTGTTGTACTTTTATTTCGATCACCGCCCCAAAGATTCATGCATTGATTTGCCGTTTTAATCATAAAGTGGCAAAGCCAACAGCATGATTCTATAAATCATCCACCCGCCCCACCGAACCAATTGTCCCTCAAACTCCCATTAAAAATTGTTTATGCACAACAAAAGGAGCAAAACCATGAAAACAAAGCTTTTTATTTTGAGTAGTTTTGGTCTCGCAATTTCCCTGCTTACAGGAACAGTCGCCATGGCCGACCCAGATGCCACACCAAAGGTCGGTGACACATGCGACAGATCGACTTTTAAACAATTTTGCAATGGCGATTACATCATGCGATGTATCAAAGGAAAAGTTAAAGCCACTGATTGTGCAAGCAAAAACAAAATCGATAAATCCTACACCTGTGCAGAGTTCCCAATGGCAGAAAAAGTCGATTGCATAAATGATAGTGACCTCTGTTCCACAGAAAATGAAAAAATTTCACGCGAAAAGACAAACCCAAGAGGAATGGAATATACCGAGTTTTATCGCTGTGAAAAAACGGCAAAAGGTCAATTGTATTACAGGAAAATAAGTTCAGACAGACGTGATTTTAAGTTCACGATAAAGGGCACTGATAAAGAAATTCATGCAGGTTTAGCCTGCGAAAAAGTAGGCGAAATACTCGAAGCTGTACAGAAAACAAAAGAAGGAAAGGAAATTAACCAAAAATTCGAATGTAAAGAAATGAAATCCGGAAAATTAATCTATCTATTTCATAGATCATCTAAAAATAAGAGACCACATGATGAACAGATCGAAATCCCATCAGATGCCAGTTTACCTCTTCCATTTTAAGAATACATTTCAAACGATAAACATGTGAGAATAAAAATGAAGAGAAAATTTTTCTTTCAAATTCCTGTCATAGCAATCACAATTTGCATAACATTCGCATCTGCCCATGCAAACCCCGAAAGGGTCAAAGGCCAGGAAGGAGATGCATGCGATCGAAAAACATTTCTTGAAAGCTGTGATGGGAACAAATTACTTAGGTGCATCAATGAAAGAGTCGAGGGAATTGACTGCTCAGCGCTCGGCATATCTGGACTTGCGAAGGTCTGCGTCGAATTTGAGGCGGGTGCGGCTCATCCTTTATTATATGCAAAATGCATGGACGAAGAAGACCGGTGCTATCAGGCAAATGAGACGATTATACGTGAAAAACAGTTGGAATCAGGTAAAACAACAAAACAATCCTATATATGTGAAAAAACGTCCAACGGCGATCTCTTTTATCGTCCAGTGTCTGCTGACGCGAGATATGAAAGAGTTCACAACAGACCAACACCGACGAAAGCTGCTTCAAATGACATGGGCAATACGTTAGGAAAACACAATGGCGAGAGTTGTGACAAGGAAAAAGCGCTTTTCGAATTCTGTGAAATAAACAGTTTAGGAATAGCATGGGAAGTTGTCTATCGATGTGAAAGATCCCAAAATGGTGACGTATTACATTTGAGAAAACATTCACAAACGACATGTCACAATGGTTCGGGTACTTGTTCTCCCGATGGAAAATGCATTCCAGGGGAAAAATGTGATCCTTCGAGCTACGTAGCCCATTGCAAAGAAAATGAAGCATTCAATTGTAGCAATCTTACAATTAATCATCGTAAATGTCCCGGAAAGACCAGCTGCCTTGTCATTGACAACAAAGCACAATGCATCAATAGCGATAATAAATCATGCAAAAACGAAGGTGAAATCGTCCCAACACGATGCGCCAAAGATAGAGAATTTTACAGTGAATGCAAAAGGGCTACTGACGGCAATCTCTACTACGTATCAGCTGGCAATAAGAAATGCCCTAAAGGTTGTAATGAAAACAAAACCGCATGTAATCCATAATTCATGCCTGCACATCCTCGATTCCTAAAACCATGTGTGCCAGGAACGCCGCATTCTTAAAGCACAAATATTTTATAAAAAAGAGAATGCGACGTTCGCCTGTTACCCATTTTTAACGCCTTGTTGCATCTAGCTTGCGAAGTTCGCGCTTGAGCTCAGGATTTGCCTCACTATCATTGCGAATGTCATACAATAAATTGACAAATTCGTCGGGCAGGTCGCCACGGTTATAAACGAGACACAACTCCGCAACAGCATCAAAATTCGGCAAAACAAACGAACGAGGTTTTTGCGTCAAGTAAGTCCGTATTGCTTCTACGGCCTCTTCAATCGGCTTGTTGCGACTCAGCAATTTATCCGTTAATTTGCGCTCCGGGAATGCCATTTTTATCAGTACGGACATAATCGTGCGGTGGAGCTCATGGAATCTATGCGAGAAAAGATAATAGGTGTGATAGGGAACAAGCAAGGCATTGACCTCCGGGTTATCCGAATAGAGGCAAAACAGCTCGCGGTCCATCTGGTAAAGCTCGCTTTCTTTATAATGTTTTTTAGGTTTTAGTCTAACAATTATGTCATTAAGGCTGAGTAATTTATCGGCAATTTCCGGTTTTAAATAATCGTTTGCATAATCCAGTTTTACATCAAAACACAGATTGGTCCGCAGAACTTCCTGGCGTGTATCGACTGCATAACTGCAATAAATGATATCTCCTGCACAGCGAATGTCATTCATCGGCAAAGGGAAAGGCATGCTACAGACGAGCTGATTAAAATAGCTGTTATAGATCATATACAAAACAGGCAGTCTGTCACCTACTCGGTAATGATATTCCGGTTCTCCATAAGTTATATAGTTATGAATTAAATCATCACTACGTATGTCATCCGGTGGATTAAATTTATAGCGAATCAGGAATGCAGGGTCACCATGACAGGCCCGATGTGATGCAAATTTGCGCAATTTTCCTTTTGGATTGTCTTCGACATTGGAATCGGAAGTATTGATATACTGTACATCTACAATTGTTGCGATAGCTTTTCTGCCTGATTTAATAATTTCTTCAAATGTCCAATCATCCCCCTGAATGATCGAGCGATATTCTTTATGGTGATATACGCTTGACAAAAACGGTCGCGTACGATTGACTTTTAATCTGTTATATTCAACCAATGCCACAATAATACACGGCATTTCCATAACCAAAATAAACAGAACGGCATTCCATCCGATCAATTTTGTGATATACAGCGAAAATACGGTCACTGCACCCCAAAAAACCATAAAGAATAAGACTAAAGCAAATGATTTATTGCGTGCTGCAACCTGTTTTTTATCTTCAAATGCATAATAATCATCTTTTAAATATGCATTATCACGATTATAGATTTTAAGGCTTGCACTCAAACAGTTGCTGTACAAAGCAATACTGTTGCGATTGGTCGAATCCGGCAAACTATCCCAAAGTTCCTGATTGCCTTCCTGACCGATGAAATTCACCTTGTTGAGTTTTTCTTCATAAGTAGGTGCGTAACAAACTTCCTCGACTTTTTTGTTCTGAATTTCGAACTGATTTGCTCTGAACTGATAAAACAAACGAATCAGCTCATGAATATCCGCCTGTCTGGATTCGACCTTTGGATCGAGCATGCTTCGCAATGTCGCAACGAGCGCATGAGGTTTGTCTTCCATTTCGGGTTCAAAGATGATTCTAAAATCCTTGACTTCCAATTCAGAGGGCGATTTTCCTGTAAATAACTGAACAGCTACCGCCCCGAGCGCATAGATATCACTCGCAGGAACAGTATGTCCCGTCATTTGCTCGGGCGGCATATAGCCATACGTACCGGCAACAGTCGATCCACCTCCCTGAATCTGCGGGTTTGAAACAGCACCGAAATCGATAATCGTCACATGATACCCACCGCCTTCAAGGGGTGTAAGCATCAGGTTTGAAGGCTTGATATCCCTGTGTATGACGGGAGGGGTATGATTATGCAGACTGTGTAAAATATACAGTATTTGCATAATCATATCGCAGATTTCGACCATCGAAAACCGATGCCCATGCTTGAGCATATTCTGTAGCGAATCCCCTTCAATAAACTCCTGAACAATAAATGAGCAAGGGGGCTCATCCTCCAATCTTTCTATGGCTTCGTAAAACTGTGCAACGCCGTTGATATGCAGTGAAGCCAACACCTGGGCTTCACGCTTAAACAAATCATATTCTTTCCAGGTTTTTACCGAATGTATATTAAATTGTTTTATGGATACTTTCGTATGTGAAAAAATATGTTCAGCGAGATAAATTCTGCCCTGTGCACCATGTCCAATTTCTTTGATAAATCGATATTTTTGACTCAATGCCGGTGGTGTTGGGATCTGAGACTCCATACCACGTGGATTACGTACATTTTCAAGATAGGGCACAGTACGGTCGTACAAAGAAGAATCCCGTGTATCCAAATGGTTGTCAGCAACTATTCTATCCATGTTTATCCAATTCTAACAATTCACAATTACTTAAACACTAAGTGCACAAGCGCGTGGACACCCATTTGCCTGTGGCAAATGGCGACATTCCTCTATACATCATCTGGTAAAAAATGTAGACTATTATCTTTTGCACGTGGACTTATTGCATTTACTTTGGCATGATTATCACTAAGCCCGTAGAACTTTCATGTTTGTAGCACCCTGCAGCGTCAGTGCTGAGCAAGGGACAAAAACTGATTTAGACTACAAACGATGAAGTCCAGTTACATCATCCATGCGGGCGTATTTCGTGCAGCGAAATAGCCCGCTGGCGAGCCGTATGCGGGCACCGCATAGGCGACGCCTATTATAATAATTTAATACAACGGAAGCCCAAATCTGCCGCGCCACTGTTTAATGAACTAATGGTATCAACGCTAATATTAATCTCCGATCTATCCGACAAATAACTTCCGCCTTTCGTAATATTTTTTTGTGAATCATATTTATCGGGTGTCGAAGTCCATTCCCGAACATTGCCGAGCATATTGAGAATATGGCCTGGATTCCCGCTTTGCACGCGGGCATAGACATTTTCGGGCGATGCAATATTTTTACCTTTACACTCACCTCGCAGCGAAGCCCCAAAGTGAATATTTTCACATGTTACATTGACATGCGTAATGCCATTAATTTCACCACCAAAACGTGCAGCTGCCTCCCATTGCTCACGCGTCGGCAGAATTTTTTGTGCGAACTGACAAAAAGCCTGTGCACTGCCGAATCCGATATTTGTTACCGGCAAATTGAGATCATCCGGTTTTACGCCTAATGGAGGACATTTCCCAGCATCGACACACTTTTCATATTGATAATAGGAGACTTCAACCTGATCGACAGCAAATGCTTTGAGCTCGATTTGATGCAATTCATCACTCTTATTATTGCTCACCCAGTGACGTGCAGCCGGTACAACCGTCATACGCCCGGTTGAAGTTTCGATAATATTCAGCGGCAATGCCGAAACATCATCAATCTCATTATTTTCAGCTGTATCTTTGGTTTGAATGATCTCAGCAGGCGCAGACTCTTCATTTGGATGATTGGATCGCAGGAAATAGCCAACCACAATTAATACAATGATAGCAAAGACGAGCAGTTTGAGCGCAAGATGGGATTTTTTGCGTACAGGCGACTCTGTTCTGGCTTGTTGGGCAGACGTCTGTGCCGAAACTTTCTGCATTTGGGCTGGACTTGGCCGTCTGTTGTTTTCACTCGAAGGTACTTTGCTCTTTGTATTCGAATTCTTTTTGATTTTATCGGAAGGAACAGGTTTATGTTTTGAATCCGAGGTCTTTTTATTCTTATCGGAAGATACCGGTTTTGATTTTGCCATTGAGACAGGCTTTTCAGCCATACTTTTGGCATTCTTCGATACCTCTTCAGATGCAATTTTATCCGCAGTGGATTTTAAATGTGTCCCTTTTCCCGATTGAGAAATCCTGCTTGGATTACGTTTAAATGTTCTCGAGGGCGTACCAGGTTGAGATGCAGCTTTCTTTTCACGCGAAAGCTGTACAATTGACTTATGATGTCTTGATTTATCTCTTTTGGGTTCTGAAGCTTCAGTTTTGCCAACGGGGTCGACAGACGATTCAGCAGCTTTCATGGCGGACTGTGAAGCCAGTCTAGCCGATTGAAGTGCCTTTGGAAGATTTTCTGTCACATTGACTTTTGCCGCCGAATTCCGAATTTTTTTTCCAGGTTTCGAATCCCCGGCAGATTCGTTGCTTTTGGCGATGGCACGCTCAATTTTCTTTTGCAATTTCTGGTTAGTCGGCACAATAGCCGCACCGTCATTGGGATTAAGCATGAGCGGAATATCGTCATACCCGCCCAGCGAGAGCAGCGCGCGCTGGAATGATTCGGCATTGGGATATCGGTTTGCGCGGTCTTTTTCGAGCGATTTCATGACAATCGCTTCGAGCCTGTTCGAGATATCGCTTCGAAACGTGCGCATCGAAGGCGGCTTCATCGACATCTGTGCCTTGATGAGTTCAAATTCCCGGTATTCTTCGAACGGCGTACGACCGCACAGCAACTCGTAAAGCGACAAACCAATCGCATACAGATCGGAACGTTCATCGACATCGCGTGCATTTTCGATCTGCTCCGGTGCCATGTAACGAAGCGTTCCCATGTGTGCGCCGGTCACAGTGCGCTGTTCCTGTTCCTGCAACAGTTTGGCAATGCCGAAATCCATGACCTTCACGCCGCGATAGAGTGCTTCTTTAGCTTCTTCGGCGCTAATCATGATGTTCGAGGGTTTGAGATCGCGATGAACGATACCCGCATGATGTGCAAAACCGATTGCATCGAGCACGACGAGTGCACACGACACAGCATCCTTCTCGCTCAACGGACCGGACTCGAGTTTCTGATCGAGTGCCTCACCCGCGACATATTCCATGACAATGGCAAGAACCCCAGGAATTCCACCATCTTTATCGCTATCTATAACATCAAGGACGTGTACAATATGAGGATGACGCACGGTGGCCTGGATCTTTGCTTCGGCCAAAAATCGCTGACGCAAAATATCCATTCTGGCGAGTTTTGGGTCGAGCACTTTCAATGCGTAGCGTGTCCCAAGCGTTTTGTGATGGCAGCTATAGACGACGCCCATGCCGCCTTCGCCAATGACATTTTCAATGACGTAACTCCCGCGCAAAATTGCACCGGGCGGCAGCAGTCCATCGGGCTGAATCGAGAAGGTCAGATCGTTACCGCAATAATTGCAAAAGCGACTCCCCGGTGGATTAACCTTTAGGCATAATCGGCATTTCTGATTAGACACGACACCTACCATAGCTAAATAAAGCGCCCTCCTCATGGCGCTCCTTACGATTATACCCCACGCGACGTTAGCGGGCAAATTATCGGGTAGCAATCTTCAATCATTATCTTATATTATAGTTAAAGGCGTGCTATGGCGTCCTTCGGCCGCCATACGCCCTGCCGCTCCGGCTATTGCACCGTAGGTGCAATACGCCTGCGCATTTTAATGATCACATCCACCCTCATCGATAATGGACTCATAGATGATGGCATACCTCTATGACTAAGAAAACCATAAGACCAGTATTTTCATTCATATTACTTTCAATTCTCTGCTTAAGCTGGAGCTTTTATGCATGCAGCAGCGACACCGAAAGCGAGGAACCGTCCAAACCATGCACAGATTCGATGTGTCTGGATGCCAAAACGCTGGCTGTATGCGATCCCACAACGGGTACCCTTCATGCCGAAAGCTGCCCCCAGACATGTGACCCGGCAATCAATCGGTGCAAAGATATACCTCCGATAAACCCATGTACTTCTAACATTTGCAAAGACAGCGCAACACTTCTTATATGCAATCATGATACGGGCATCACACAGGAAATGCAATGCCCCACAGGCTGTGATCAAACGCTCAATCGGTGTAACCCCTCAGATACAACCAATCGATGTACCTCTGACAGATGCCAGGATGATGCATTTTTACTTGTATGCAATGCACAAACAGGCACATCCGAAATCAAACGTTGTGAGTACAGATGCGATAAAAAAGCCAACCGATGCTATGATGCCCCACCCAAAGAGAAGTGTACATCCGATCAATGCAAAGATAATTCGACATTACTCGCATGTAATTTATCCACAGGGGATTATGTCGAATCCAAATGTGAAAACGGCTGCAGCAACAACGCATGTGTTCAAAAAGAGACCTGTACTCCGCAATGCAAGTCAAACAATGAGGCCATCATTTGTCATGAAAATGATCAAGCAAGTACAGAGAAGTGTACCAATGGCTGTGATACTTCAACGGGCAAATGCCGTCCAGAATCGATTATTGGCGAGCCATGTAAAACAGAGGCAGATCCTGTTTGTGAAGGCAATGATTTTATCTATTGTGCGGAAACCTCAAAAGGGGCGGTCTGGACGCGCATGACTTGCCCCGATAATTACGAATGCAAGGCGTATGACGGTGAAGTGCTTTGCCTCGAGAGCTGTTCGAATGCCGGTGAAAACAATACCATTTGCGGGAGTGGATTTATCGTCAAATCGATCTGCGACACACTGGACGGAAAATTATACTATCTTCCGGATTATGACACAGGTCTATTAGAATCCTGTGAAAATGGCTGTGCAGACAGACATGTCTGTATGGAATGACAATTAGAGTCCACCTGGGATTCCCCCTAATACGCCTGAGGAAGGGACATTTTATCATTCATGCATTCTGTGGATCCCCTACGGGGATCTTCTTGGGTGGTATTGCCTTGATCCCCTGGTAGGCGCGATGCGCCAATCGGGGGCTACAAATCAGGAAGCCCTCTGGGCTTCTTTTAGCTGTAATGAATCTTTTGATAGCCTCTGTCCCTTCCTGAGCTAATACGCTCTGGAAACAACGAGGATGTCCTTGCAGGACAAAGGATCCCTCAAAGAGGTGTGGTCAATTGTTATAAAAATTCCTTGACAAAGACGTTGAACTCCATTAGAAAGCGCCTCGCTTCACGGCAATGGCAACATTGCTTGTGGCTAGGTAGCTCAGTTGGTAGAGCA
>DGWW01000182.1:3988-4498 GCA_002395385.1 Myxococcales bacterium UBA4248 | reverse complement strand
GCGAACAAATCCGTTTGTAAAAATTATTATTCCTCGACAACGGCAAGCACGTCATCTTCGCGCAGAATCATATATTCTTCGCCATTGAGCTTGACTTCCGAACCTGAATATTTGCCAAACAGCACGACATCGCCAGCTTTGACGCCCATTTCGATGCGTTTGCCGTCTTTTCCGAGCTTGCCCGAACCGACTGCCATGACGATGGCTTTGGTCGGTTTTTCTTTGGCGTTATCGGGGATAATGATGCCGCCTTTGCTCACAGATTCCTGCTCGAGGCGTTTTACGACGATGTGATCATTCAATGGTTTTAACATACGATACTCCTAAAACATAACGAATCACGGGAGATTTTGAATCTCCCAAATGCGGGCCATCATGGTATGCACGTTTTTGCAAAGGCAAGGGGCGGAATGTTTTTTTTGTGTGGGGCGCGGCTATTCACGCAGAGACGTGCGATTCGCGCGTCTCTGCATGAATACGCCGCGCTGCTCGCTTTGAGCCGTGTCACGA
>DGWW01000182.1:0-3904 GCA_002395385.1 Myxococcales bacterium UBA4248 | reverse complement strand
ACAGCTCGCTTGCGGCTGGCTATTGGCGGCAATGGCTGAGACGTGCGATTCGCATGTCTCTCTCTTAGAGGATATGGGGATCATTCTTGAGGTGAAATGTGTGACGCCCAAGGCACTGGGGCTTGCGAATAATCTCATCCCGATTTGGACGAAGACGACGTCATCGATCTACTTTGCGAAGAAAAATTGGCTGAAGCCGAAACGCAGATTATTCAGAATAATAAGTGCGCGCGGTACTGCGCCATGAACCTGCCGCTCTCGCGGTAAAAGCCTATGCCGTGTATTTTTGCAAAAAATGGTGTGTCATGCGCGAGATTGGTGCGAAATAATGGCAACGCCAGCCCAATGGTCGCTATTCCGCTGCAGGAGAGGAAGAGGGACACGGGAACCGTGTTCACCCCCGAAGATTCTCGCTATTCCGCTGCAGGAGAGGAAGAGGACTGGCTGCATTCGATAAAATGCATGTTAAGGGGGTAATTATGCGAATTTGATAAAAAATTACCCCCTTAACATGGAAATTTCTCTCGGACTGTGATAAGTCTAACTAATGGGGGAACGGTGATACGGGAGAAATAGGTGTTGCGTAATGAAGTGGTACAGACGGGAACATTATCTGTCGAAAATCCGAGGGTTTTATCATGACACAGGACTCATCAAAGTCATTACGGGGGTGCGTCGATGTGGAAAATCCTGTTTGATGGAGTGCATTGCAGAAGAATTGCTGGAATCGGGAGTCCCTGCTTCAAATATGATTTATATCAATCTGGATAAACGAGGATATCGTGCAATAAAGACACCAGATCAACTGGATCGATTGATTGAGGAGAAATCATCTGCCGATGGCTTGAAGTATTTGTTTATAGACGAAATCCAGAATGTGAAAGGTTTTGAGGAAGTTATAAACGGATTCCGCGAGGAGGATACATATTCGATTTTTATTACGGGTTCCAATTCCTATCTGCTTGGTGGTGAACTCATTACCAAGCTTACAGGGCGCTATCTTGAATTTGATCTGTATCCCCTAAGTTTTGAAGAATATCTTGGTATGAAGACTTATTTGGGAAAAGTTATCCAGCCTGATATTACGGCGGAATTTGATTCGTATTTATACGATGGAGGATTTCCCAGAGCTCTGTTATACGAGGGAGAAAATAAATACGCGTATATAAAGGGGATTATTCAGGAAATTTACGAAAAGGATATAAAAAAACGCGTAAAGATTCGCAATGTGTCCATATTTGAAACTGTGCAGCGTTTTCTTATCAACAATTATGGCGCAACCATGAGCTTGTCTGGAATCCTCGAACAATTAAATCATGAAGGATGTCATATAAAACGTGAAACACTCAATCGGTATATTCAAATTCTATTGGATGCGAAGATCCTTCATTGTTGTAATCGCTTTGATTTAAAATCCAAAAAATCTATTGCAGGTGAAAAAAAGTATTATCTTGCAGATCCATCATTTTACTATGCATTGAATACCGATAAGCGCGTGAATTATGGTCCGGCAATGGAAAATGCGGTTTATCTCTATTGCAGATCAAATGGTTATGATGTCAACGTCGGAAGAATTGGAAAGCTGGAATGTGACTTTATTGTGCACAAAAATTTCGACTATGCTTATATACAGGTCGCCATGACGATTATGAATAGCCTTGAAACAGAGAATCGCGAGTTTCGCTCATCGGAAAATATCAAAGATGGTTATCCCAAGTATCTTGTAACGCGTAATGATTTGATTCAACACAGAAATGGCATAATCCATGTAAATATTGCACCATTTATGCGGGACAAATGCCAATTCTGAATATATATATGATACTTTCTTATGGTACACACTATACGCCGTTGGGGCATACTGTCTGCGTGCTCGCCTATGCCTGCGGCATACAGCTCGCCAGCGGTTGGCTATTTCGCGTGCGCGAAATACGCCGCCGCCGCGCGCCCGCTATCAGCGATACGCGGGCGCAACAAATGATGGGGCGGCCCAAATCGAGCGTGCCCCAAAACGCGTGGCGCAGCGCGCCGTTTGACGTGCGGTTCGAACGTCTCTCTGGCGAACCCACCGAAAACACAGTTCACAGCGAGCCGTAGGCGCGTGTCGTGACACGTGCCAGGGCGAGCAAGCCCGCAAAATTAGTACTGAACCCATAAAGCGGGGCGCACGCCGAAAACGAGAACAACGTTGTGGCCGCTGTTGTTGCTGTAGACAGCGCCGCTTTCGTTGACATACGCGGCGTCATATGTAGTGCCGCCCGGCGAGCGGAGCCACCAATAAGCTGAACATCTGTTCAGTTGATAATTTCGGGATGTACACTGGGTACTGCTACCGTCAAGATAGGCATAAGCAAAACTTCTGTTCACTACCGTGTACTTCGTTGCATACGCGATGCGGTCAGCTGCTTTGTTAAAATACCAATGTCCGGCTTCATAATTGGTATTTTCACCATAAATATCCGAAAGCCCCAATAAGAAAATCTTATCGTCTGTATTATTGCCACCGGCAACATTATTAATCAGATTTTTCGGGTTGGTCAAATGCGTCGTCGGAATCATGGCCTGCTCGGCTTCACTGAACGCATTATTCAGAAAAGTGCTGTTCAACCACGAACGCAGAGAACAATTCTCCCATGTAATACTGACAGGTGACGTATGATATTTCTGCGCATCGAGAACGTATTCAGATAGCAGTAATACACGGCGATTTGCTTTGTCGTTATCCAATACTCGCCATTTGATTGGCTCTTTGGTCACATCATTCGTTTGGTAGTAATTGCCAAAGGTAAATGATTCATCGAATACACAAACGCCATCAATCACTGCCTCACAAGTGCAGGAACCATTGTCACACACGCCAGACATACACTCTATGTCTGTTGTACAGGCTTCCTGATAAGTCTTTTTATCTAAACACCCAGAGTGTTTAACGCAATACTGGTGGATGCCACACATTAAATTGCAAACATCGTCAGACGTGCCATTACAGACAAACTGCACCTGATCCGCTTGCCCTTCATTGTGAATCGTCAGCTTGATGCCGCCATTGGTACAGCCATTCTGTGCGCCTTCAAACGATTCCGAATCGACCGAGGCATTCGTGCCGTTTGTACCGTCCTCACCATTTTCGCCATTCGAACCATTGCAGATGTTTTGGGTCGAAATGAGTGTCGTGTCCTGATAAATGTCGATTTTGACGCCACCTGCCTGGCATTCCGTCGAGCCAACAGCAATCGTCGACGTCGAGATGGAAGCGTTTGTGCCATTCGTACCATTCTGGCCATCTTGCCCATCCTGACCGTCTGTACCGTCTTTGCCATCCAGGCCATCTGCGCCATGGCAGACGTATTGCTTGGATGTCGCCCCATTCAGCGTGATCTCAATCTCGATGCCGCCATGCTCGCAAGTACCCTGAGCACCGCTAAATGGCGATGTCACAATGGTGGGCGTGACACCGTCCTGGCCATCTTGCCCATCCTGGCCATCCTGTCCATTCACGCCATTGCAGACGTAACGCGTAGAGATAACTTCGCTTTCGTCGAGAGTCGCATTGCGGTTGCTGTCAGCGCCGATGTCGATGCGGATGCCGCCATTGTCGCAGTTCTCCTGCTTTCCTGTAAACGGCACTGTGGTGACGAGCGTCGAAATGCCATCTGCGCCATTGTTGCCGTCATGGCCGTCCGCGCCGTCTTGACCGTCCTTACCATCCGTGCCATTGCAAATATATTTTGTCTGTTTCGGCGGCACCACGCCATCAATCAGCACATCGATCTGGATGCCGCCATTCAGGCAGCCATTCTGCTCGCCTGCAAATGACATCGTCTGGATGGTCGCGACCTTGCCATCTTGACCATCCTGTCCATCCTGTCCATCCTGGCCGTCCTGTCCATCCTGGCCGTTCACA
>DGWW01000035.1 GCA_002395385.1 Myxococcales bacterium UBA4248 | reverse complement strand
AACTAACGTTGCTCACGTTTTTATTTTAACAAACGGATTTGTTTGCAACTAACGTTGCTCACGTTTTTTTATGCGAAGGCCGTTAGGCCTGAGCAAATCCGTTTGTAAAAAATAAAAGTGGATTTGTTCAGGGCTTTAACTTTAGATTATTTCTTTGGTTATGCCAATGCATTATGCATTGTGCATTATATACTCGAAATAAAGCTCAATAGCGGTGCGCATAGCTTATCGGCATCCTCTTTGGGCATTTCGAATAATGGGGAACGCAATGCACCTGGATAGTCAAGTTTTGAGCGGCTGAGCATGGCTTTGAGTGGGATGGGCGAAGTATCGCTGAAGAGTGCACTGAAAAGTGGAAGCATTTTCTCGTGATCGGCGCGTGCAGTCTCGAGTTTACCTTCACGGGCATTGGCAATGATGTCGTGCATGAGTTTTGGAGCGATATTGGCGACGACGCTGATAGCACCGACGCCGCCGACGGCGACGAAGGGCAGGGTAGTGCCGTCATCGCCCGAGAACATTAGAAAATCGGGTCCAGCCTGAATGCGTGTCTGAGAGGCAATGACCATATCGGCGGTCGCATCTTTGACACCGACAATATTGGGATGTTTGGCCAGTCTGCCGAGGGTTGCAGGAAAACACCGAGTGCCGGTGCGCCCTGGAACATTGTATAAAATCTGGGGCAAATCCACGGCATCGGCGACGGTCATAAAATGGCGGTATTGTCCTTCCTGATTGGGTTTGTTGTAATAGGGCGTGACGACGAGAAGGCCGTCGACACCACATGCTTGTGCCACTTTGGCATTGTGAATCGTGGCTTTGGTATCGTTCGAGCCAACGCCTGCAATGACGGGAACTCGATGGTTCACAACTTCGAGAACGGCTGTTAAAACCTGCGATTTTTCTTCGTCATTCATCGTGGCGGCTTCGCCCGTCGTTGCACAGGCGGCAATGCCATCGATGGAGTGGTCACATAAAAAAGCAATATGGCGCTTGAGTGCGTCGATGTCTAGATCACCATTGTTCTTGAATGGCGTGGGAATGGCGGCCCATGCGCCGTGCCATGATTTCGTATCCATGAGAATTCCTGTCTAAAGAGAATTAATCAGCGAGCAGTAGGGGCGACCCCGTGTGGTCGCCCCAAAGCGAGCGTGTTCCAAATGGATTCATCAGCGAGCGGTAGTGGCGACCCCGTGTGGTTGCCCCAAAGCGAGCGTTTAGCCAGAGAAAATACCAGCGAGCTGTAGGTGCGCCCCCATGGGGTCGCACCAAAGCGAGCAGCGTCGCGTATCCCGCAAGGGATAGCGACGCCCTCCCAAAAAACAATATTAATCCGGCGTCGCAGAAGTGACTGAACAAACCCCAAAACAACGAACGACGCGGGAAAGGACGTCTGGCGTTACAGAACCTGTGAGCGTCGATAAAGACCTTTGTTCGATATCTGAGAGCCCTGCATTTTTTAGATTATTGAGTATCTGGCGCATATCCTCTGTATCGCTGATTCGAACAACGACTTTGCGCGTTTCATGCGTATCTGCGGAATGCATCCACTGCAAAAGAGAAATCGAAAGACCATCTTGCAGACGTGTCGGCATCATCTATACCTCCGAAAACTCCTATAAAATGAGACTTGCATATTCGTCTCAAATTGAGCATTCTATCATAAGTTGCGTATATGAGCAATCTGCACATATTTTTTATCGTGTTATGCAGTCATTTTCATTCTGGAGGCAAGAAATGAAGCGTTTCGGTGTAAAAAATATTTGTTCCAAAACCATTGTGCTTGGGATGGGAGTCTTGGGGGTCTTGGCTTTCGCTGGCACAGCGTCTGCCCAGTCATGGAGCAAAGTGCTCGATGGCGTTGAAGTGACGGAATATGATGGGATTCAGGCTGCAAGGATTGAAATCGATCTCATTGGCGTATCAATTACACCTCATGTGTCGCAAAAAGGTGAACCAAGTCCGCCTAAACCATGGGCCCAAAAGCATGGATTGGAGGTTGCAATCAATGCCAATTTCTTTAGCATGTCAACCATGCAGGATCCGTGTTCCATTGCTGTAAGCAATGGCGTTGAGTGGGGCAGTGGATGGAGCCCCAATACTTATGCATCCATTGGATTTACTGTAGATAATCGCCTTAAAACGATTACACAGGCTGAAGAAACGAATACACCTGCATGGGCTTACAATGTCGTTTCGGGATCGCCCGAAATTGTTCGTGATGGGGCAAAACTGTCGGTTGCTTCGACCCAGGCATGCAAGGATTTGACGCATTGTTCACAAAATGCTTATCGATCGGGTATTGCCTACGATAAGGACAAGAAATATCTCATCCTGGCGGTTACCAAAGGTGGCATGACTGTCGAGACGTTCGCTTCAAAGCTGATTTCTCTTGGTGCGTATTACGCCATTAACCTCGACGGTGGTGGATCTTCGGGGCTCTATGTCAACGGCAGTTATTATGGCGCAAAGAGTACCCGTAATGATGCCGTCAATCTCGGTTTTAAGGTGAATCCAAAGCCTGATTATATTTGCAAGGCCGCCGAAATCGACAATCCAAGCTCCGTTTTTTATGATATGCCCTCTGATCATTGGGGACTGGCTGCGGCCAAGGCATTGCTCGATCATAATATTACAAAAGGGTGCGGCGGTCAGTCAGGCCGTCCGCTGTTTTGTCCGGATTGCGGTTTGAAGCGTGTTCAGGCGGCGGTCTTTATTGCACGTGCGCTCAAATTGCCGCTTTCTTCGCCATCTTCCGCATCTTTTCCTGATGTGACGGCAGATTCTGTCGGCTTAGAAGCCTGGCAGGCGGTAGAGGCATGTCTGGCAAAGGGAATTATCAGTCCCGATACCAAATTCCGTCCCAATGATGTTCTGACGCGCGCCGAAGGTGCCACCATGCTCTCACGGGCATTTCCTGATGCGATCGGCGGTAATGTCGATCTCTACGCGGATGCACCGACACCGACGTTTACTGACGTTGCCAAAGACTTTTGGGGATACAAATATATTGAGGCAATGGCTCGAAATTGCTTCATTTCTGGCGTTGGTGCCAATAAATTTGATCCCTTCGGCCTGATGTCCCGCATTCAATTTGCAGCAGTACTCGCCAGAGTGATGGGATATGATTCTGTCTCGTGCGCTTTTACAAAGCAATGCAGTAAGCTGGGAGATACTTCGTGCAATGGCAATCAATTGCAGACGTGCACGGCTTATGAGCTGGTGAGCTCCAATTGTCCTGATAAATGCAGCAATGGCAGCTGTGTTTCGAGTGAGTGTTCAGGGGATGATGCAGTCTGTGAAGGTGGTGGTGTCAAAATCTGCAAGGATGGCGCTTATGTTTTACAGCCGTGTCCCGGTAATCTCTGTGAAGGCGGCAGATGCGTCGAATGCATGTCGTCCATGCCACCAACCTGTAATGGCAATTCTGGCGTGTCCTGCGTGGATGGGCATTTATCGATGAATCCATGCAACTCGAACGAGACCTGCCAAAATGGGAGCTGCGTGCTCGATGTCAAGTGCAATGACGGCGAAATGGCGTGCAGTGGAACATTTATTCGTGCATGCAAAGGCGGAAAGTGGGAGGATACCTTCGATTGCAATACTCAAGACAAGTATTGTGAAAACGGGGCCTGCATTTCGAAGGAAAGCTGTACCAATGGTGCGGTGATCTGCGATGAATGGTTTGCCCGTCAGATGTGCATCAATGGTGTTTGGACGCCGTATCCATGTGATTCTGGATACCACTGTGTCGATTCGCAGTGCGTCGAAGTCACAGGGCCAGCTCCAGATGATCCTGGCCAGAATCCTGGTGGTTCGGATGATCCCGGCCAAAATCCCGGCGATTCGGATGATCCCGGCCAAAATCC
>DGWW01000125.1 GCA_002395385.1 Myxococcales bacterium UBA4248 | reverse complement strand
TCGCAACTAACGTTGCTCACATAAAACAACAAGCGAAGGCCGTTAGGCCTGAGCAAATCCGTTTGTAAAAAATATAAAACCCCAAGGAGAAAATATGAAAACGCTCATCAGCAGTCTGATCCTGTTTATAATGCTCATTCCATCCATTGCAATGGCGGAGATCAAGGTCGTCGCGACATTGCCGACGCTCGGTGCAGTCGCCCGTGCCATCGGCGGTGAGGATGTCAAAGTGGAGACACTGGCCACCCCGACCGAAGACCCGCATTACGTCGACCCGAGGCCCGATTATGTATTAAAACTCAGCAAAGCCGATTTGCTCGTTTATAACGGCATGGAGCTCGAAATCGGCTGGCTGCCTGCGTTGCAGAAAAATGCACGCAATGCCAAAGTGCTCGACAGCGGACCCGGCGCTTTCGATGCCTCGCGATATATCACACCTCTCGGGGTGCCCGCGACTAAAGTCGATCGCTCGCAAGGCGATGTCCATGCCCAGGGGAATCCGCATTACACCTATGCTTTGCCCGAAGTCGTGCGCGTTGCCTCGGCTTTGTCCGACAAATACCAAAAGCTCGATCCCGATCATGCCGACAAATACAAGCAACGACTGGAGCAGTTCAAGGCAACCGCCAAAGCCCGGGATGCCGTCTATCAAAAGCGCTTTGCATCACTCGATTCGCGCCAAATCATCACCTACCACGACTCCATGGTCTATCTGAACCAATGGCTCAAACTCGATCAAGTCGGCACCATCGAGCCCAAACCCGGGGTCGCACCGAGTCCCAGCCACATCGCTCAATTGGTCACGACGCTCAAATCCCTGTCTCCCAAAGCCATCATCCAGGAGACCTATCAGCCCAAAGCGACGAGCGAAAAAATCGCCAAATTGCTCAATATCAAAGTGGTCGCCATCGAGCCGGGCCCCAAAGACAATGAAGATTACTTTGTTTATCTCGATCGAGTGATAGAATCCTTTTTCTAGGGAATGCTTAACACACAGATAATGGGGAGCCGACCAGGGCTGTCGCATTCATGTCTTGCGTTCTTATATTGACGCCATCATGTCATTGCGGCAAACTCAGGATCAATATGCAAATCATTCAGGGTACGCTCTGATTTGGCATAATATACATTTGGTTCTGATATAAAGGAATTCCTCATGACACCACACGCTCAGGAAATCATTACTTCATTAAATAATGGCGCAGATGCTCAGTCGGATGACATGCTAAGAGAGCTGATTGAGGCTGTGGAAAACGGAGATCTTGAGTTTGTTCGAGCCCTTCTCGAATGTGGTGTCAACCCCGATCGAAATTATTACGATCCGGATCTCTGGGACAGATACAGCGGAACGTGCCCACTCGCCTGGGCCGAAGACCATCTGGATATCGCCAGGCTTCTCCTTGAATATGGCGCCAAACCAGATAAACTCTCCTTTGAATATAACGAAAACACCATTTTTATACGCTTGCTCCTGGAAAATGGTCTGGATGCAGATCGCACACTGAGATCCTGCCGAGATTTGAACATTGCCAAACTGTGCCTCGAATTCGGTGCAAACGTCAACAACGTCGACTGGGATGGCAGGACTGCACTATTTGACTGTGACAACTCGGAAATCGCCAGGTTCCTCATTGAACACGGTGCAGATGTGAACGCCGTCGACCGGGATGGCAAGACCCCGCTGTTTGATTGCAGAGATGCTGCCATTGCAGATTTGCTCCTCGCTCATGGCGCAGATGTCCACATCCGGGACAGAGACAACAAAACCGCTCTGTTCCATTGTGATGATCCCGATATCATCGCGCGCTTGATCGCATACGGTGCAGATGTCAATGCATCCAGCAAATACGGAGAAACAGCACTGTTTAAGCGCAGAGGCACCGAAATTCCCCAAATACTCATTTCAAGCGGAATCGATGTCAACGCCTTGGATAAATATCACCAGAATGCACTGTTCGATTGCAACGATCCAGACGTCATTCGACTGCTCATCGCCAACGGGGCCAACGTCAACCAAATCGACAGAGATGGCAGAAATGCCTTGTTCAATCATTACGATGCGGATGTCGTAGAGGTACTCCTGCAGCATGGCGCCGATGTGAACCATCGCAATCCCAATGATCAGACCGCATTGTTTTATTGCAGCGATCAAAAGACAGCCCAGGTACTGCTCGATCACGGTGCAGATATCCATGCACGCAGCAAGGATGGCAGAACGGTATTATTTGACTGCAACCAACCCGAAATGATGAAATTGTTTATCGATCGCGGTGCCGATATTAATGCTCAGGACTGCGATGGGCAGACAGCTCTGTTTGGACGCTGGGATTCTGATGCAGCACAGGTGCTGCTCGAATCCGGTATCGACGTCAATATCAGGGACCTCGACGGCAGAACCGCACTCTTTGGACGCGATGACGTCCATCTCGTTGAACTGCTTCTCGCCTATGGAGCACGCGCCGATATTATAGACAGGGATGGCAAAACCGTCCTGCACAGCTGTACTAACGCAGCCGTAGCCAAATTACTGCTCGATCATGGCACAAATGTCCACGCCATCGATAGGTATGGCCGAACAGCCTTGTTTGATCAGACCAACGAAGATTATATTAATATATTAATCGAATACGGCATCGATATCAATGCGCGCGACAGATATGGCGAAACTGCTTTATTTGGCTGCTGGGACAACCATATCGCCAAACTGCTCATCGATCGTGGTGCCGATTATCATACCAGCGGCGAAGGTGGCCGCCCCTGCCCATGGACCGTGAGCGAAGATGGCGATGTGATGCGGCTGGACTAAACGCGGCTATCGCTTTGCGATACGCCTTGCAAACGCGGCTATTGCTACGCAATACGCCGCTCCGCTCGCGCTATCGGCCTTGCCGATACGCACTCGCTTTTTCCTGAACCGTAGTTTACGCTTAGCTCCCCTATTAATTATTAATCATCAATCATCAATCACCAACTATCAATTATCAATTATCAATTATCACATATCGGGATAAGGCTGCGACTGCTTGAGCGGAGCCGAATAGGAATAGGGCCACCCATCTTTCCAAAAGATGCGATCGACGAGAAGTACACGCCACGGTTCCTGATTAATTTTTCCATATAGCCACGAATGATAGACATGGACCCAATTTCCGGATTTGGTCTGAATAACCGAACCATGTCCTGGCCCCTGAAAATGTGAATTCTGGCTCACAATAGAATTGGGAAGCTTCTCGTAAGGTCCCATCAATTTCTTAGAGCGCGCCACACCAATGGCATATTTGGGATTGGTATAACCATTGCCGCTGTAAAAAATATAGTAGTAATCATCTTTTTTTATCATCCATGGGCCTTCGATGAGCGCACCTTCCCAGGACTGGTCATTAATGAGAATCTGTGTCGGTTTACCCGTAGTGTTTAAGCCATCTTCTGTAAGCGGTTGTATAAAAACAGGTGTCTTCTGGCCAATGGCATTGCCGTCATCTTTCCAGATAACATAGTGTTTTCCGTCAGCAGGATCCTTAAAGTACGAGGCATCGATCACGCCCATCTTATCTTTACATACGAGCGGAGTGCCTTTGTCTTTATAGGGGCCAAGAGGCGAATCGGCAGTACCGACGCCGACACAAAACTGCTGTGTCGATGCATTTTTGGCACTAAAATAGATATGCCATTTTTTGCCGACTTTATGTAATTCCGGTGCCCAAAAATGGCTCACAGCCCAGCTCGGTGTTTGCCCTTTGGGGAAAGCACAATTGTGGAATGTCCAGTTGACCAGATCTTTCGATGAATGAATCTTATAGGCACCACCTGAACAGCCTGTCGTCGATGCGACATAATAAGTATCGCCGTCGAGCACCGCACCGGGATCGGGATTATTCTCCGGTATGACCGGATTGTTATACATTTTGCCGCACTGCGTATAGCGTATAGACATGGCGCATTCGCCATCATACCCAGGTCGCCAGCCATTCGACAGCGTGGTCACACCGGTATCGCCCATACCGCCCCACGTGACGACGCCCTTGACCTCATCGTATTGCGCATCGTGCCCCGGTCCATGGCGCCAGTTATCGGCATAAGTAATGCGCGTGCGACAGACATTGTCCACGCCAGGGCAATACCCTTCGGTTTGAAGGGCAATCAAGCAATTGTGGTCTGAAAAACCGGGTTTCCACCCATTCGAAAGGACTGCATAAGACCCTTTGCCATTGTGCGTGCAGTTGCCATCCCAGGTGACCAGACCATTCGCAATGTCATATTGGGCATCATGACCTGGACCGTGATTCCAGTTCATGCCATATTCAATGTAGGTTTTGCATGGCGGCAGTGCTTCGCAGGCACTCATATCGACCGTACATTCGCTGGTGCATGTAATCGATTTGCCGGCGGCCAGCGCAGTGCCTTCGGGGCATTTGGCCTCCGTGGCAAAAAGCGAGCCATCACATGGTTCATCACTATCGAGCTGAGCGTTGCCGCATGGCGCTTTGCATGCGCTCGTATCCAAGGTGCAGCTCTCTGTGCATTGAATCGCTTGACCATTTGTCAGGACAGTCCCAGCCGGACAAGCGGGATCACTTGCGAACGAAGTTCCATCACAGGGTTCATTTTCATCCAGCTGGCCGTTGCCACACGAAGAAACCTCGGGTTTCGTACATGCATCCGTGATGAGCTTGCAATCGTCTGTACATCCAAACTGCGCACCCGAAGGCAATTCATACCCCTTGGGGCATGCTGCATCCTCGGCAACCAAAGAACCATCGCAGATTTCCCCTTCATCCAACTGGCCATTGCCGCACGAAGGAACCTCGGGTTTTGCACATGCATCCGTCACGAGTTTGCAATCGTCTGTACATCCAAGCTGCGCACCTGAAGGCAATTCATACCCTTCGGGGCATGATGCATCTTCTGCAAACGAAGAACCATCGCAGATTTCTCCTTCATCCAGCTGGTCATTGCCACACGAAGGAACCTCGGGTTTCGTACATGCATCCGTGATGAGCTTGCAATCGTCTGTACATCCAAACTGCGCACCCGAAGGCAATTCATACCCCTTGGGGCATGCTGCATCCTCGGCAACCAAAGAACCATCGCAGATTTCCCCTTCATCCAACTGGCCATTGCCGCAAGCAGATTCCTCTACCGGCGGTTTATCCTGAGGAGGAACTGCCATTTGAGGCGCATCATCCGAACACCCCACAAACCAGGAAGCGAAGAGAATCATTGCAATAAAATGCGTTTTATGTGTCATTATGAGCTCCTGATATCCGATCATTCCCCTGGGCGGACATAGACGCGAAGCAGTTTCATCAAATCGGCTGAACTGTTCGTCGTAATGACATCCACGCCCTTGTTGATCCAGGTTTTCAGTTCATCGACGAGATTCACCGTCCATACATTGACAAACATATTATTGCGATGTGCCTCAGCAATCCATTCATCCTTGAGCTCAGACTTGCTGTAATCGATGGCGTTAATTCCATCGGCGACCATCGAGGACGGTGATTTATCTGCATAGAGGTACTGAACCACAGCATTGGGCAATGCTTTCCTGACGCGCAAGCAATTAGAATAATTAAACGCAATCCACTCGACCTGTTCTTCCATGCCCATCTCTTTGACGAGCTGGACACAGGCATTGACGAGGCGTTCATTATTCTCTGCAGCCGTATAGCCAGTAATCGCAGGCTGTGTTTTGAGTTCGAGGACCATTTTGACAGATGGAACCTTCTTGCCCTGTTCGAGATAGGCCCTGAGCGTCGGCAGGGTTTCGCCATTCGAAAGTGTTATCTTCGACACGGTCGCTGATGTCGATTTGGGAATCGAAGTGCCGTCATGCGTTTCATCATGATGGACATACACACCGCCGTCCGTGGTAATCCACACATCGAATTCAGCACCGTAAACGCCAAGTTCCTGTGCATATTGAAGCGCTGCGATAGAATTTTCTGGATGAGCTTTATCCGGGTGATAGCCACGATGGGCCACGCATTTCACATTCGTCTGTATACCAGCTTTTTCGGTCATAGTTATTGTCCCCTGGGTAATCGGGTAAGTATCATCTCCGCGCACGACGACGACGCGATAATCATCCGTCACAAAATCATCGGGAATGATGACAGTGGCATGATCACCATCGATTGTCATCGCCAAGTCATAGCTCTTATCCGAAGTCGTGGATTCAAAACGAGCGGTATCCCCTGGCTGAAATCCATTGCCATAGATAATATATTGATATCCGGCATTGACATCGCACGTCCCAAGCGCATCGACATTGCTGATGACAAAATGATTGTCTGCCGGGAGTTGTACTTTTTTATAAAGTTCGCCGACTTCCTCCGCTGTCAGTGCTTTATCATAGACACGTGCAATACCGACTTCGCCATTCCATGCCATATTCCCGACACCACCGGCATCACAGCCAATCCCAAACCAGGTTTCACTCCCGAGTTTAAAATCCCCAGATGCGGCCACGGTATTTTTAAGTTCACCGTTCACATAGATATGGGCTTTTCCTTCGGATTTATTCCATACCCCAATGACATGGTAGTATTTTCCAACTTCGGGATTAATGCCGCTGCCACACCATACGTAATCGCCGCCGACATGAGGCAGGAACGTAATGCTCTGGCCTCTATCTTTCGTCGAAAGAAGGAAGCCTGTTCCGCCGCCCTGATGGGCTGCAAAAAACTTTGTTTCGTAAGCCCCATCGTGGGCTTTGTCCAAACGGAATACAGCCTCGAGACTGTGACCATTACTCAGGGCACTGACGACAGACGAATTGCTGCCATAATCGACGCGGTAATAACCAGCAGCATCGCCGCCAGAAGGATTATTAAAATGCGCCAAATTGCGATAAAATCCCGGGTGATAGTACGTCGTGATGGCATTGGGATAAAATGAGAAAAGCGCTTTAGCGTTAATCTTCTTTACTTCAAGGCCGGTAGGAGCGAGGTTTTTGGCAGACCCATCGAGATTAAAAACAACATCCAAGATGTCGGCTTCTGCAGTCACTTCGGGAGGTGTCGTCGGCTGATCAGGGACTTCGGGCTGATCGGGAACATCGGGTTGATCGGGAACTTCGGGCTGATCGGGGACTTCGGGCTGATCAGGAACTTCGGGGACTTCGGGCTGATCGGGCTGATCGGGAACTTCGGGCTGATCGGGAACTTCGGGTTGTTCAGGCTGATCAGGTTGTTCAGGCTGATCAGGTTGTTCAGGCTGATCAGGTTGTTCAGGCTGATCAGGTTGTTCGGGCTGATCAGGAACTTCGGGGTTTTCGGGCACGTTCGTGCCAGGTTTATGTACATCCTGACTCTCGTCTCCGCCCCCTATCACAATGGTTTCTTCGGCACATCCCTGCACCCCGACCATCAAAGCAACAGCCAAAATCGCTACCAATCTCTTGTAATCCATCGTCACCCCTCATTATAATATGGTTAAAATCGATCATCCGGACACACATTTTAATCTATAATGCATTTTCCACTAGACTTCCACAAACAAATCATCTATTTTAAAATGGAGCGAGGAGTGGCAAGTTTTTTCCGAGCCCTATGGCTATCCGTTTACTCATAACATCTCGTTTCCATACTTTCTCGTACTGATTCCCAATCTTGATGCCGCAAAAAAATTCGACAAAAAAGTCGTATAGACTGCGGCAGAGTATATCAACTTTTAACTATCCCTCATGGCATTGGTGAATGTCATTACGGATGCCAAATTTTCAGCTGACAATAAAAAATGAGTTTTTACTAAATAGTAACTTTTTGTTTACGTTTTAAAAATTATTTTCATTTATAACGAAATTACACACATATAATACACGTTGGTAGCTATTGATTTGATTTTTAGACAAACTTATCAAAAAGGAAGCGTCGTGCGAATGGAACACGCGACACATTGAGAGAATCGCAAAACAAAAGAGATTCAGACCAAGTGGACTGCATCAGTTTGGCATTGATGATGCAGCTCGCTTTCAAGCAGCTCTTTTTTGAACAAAAGAGATGAAACAGGACAAACAGAGGATCGAACGACATACATTGAATTTAATTCTCACAAATAAGGTTAATCCTGAATTATTCAAAAAATCATCATTAACCTGCTGCCATAGTCAAAATTTGACCCGAGCAGTTTTTTCTCACATTTTTTATGCGTAGAAAATGCGCGTATTTGTTGTTTTATTTTAATGTGAGATGGGAGATTTGGTGTGTCTAATTTAAGGTAAAATTTGATTTTTACCGAAAAAATCGTTATTTGGCACTCCGCGTTCGAGTGCTCTGAATTTGGACGTGTCTTCTGTCACATTTGTTGCTGTTTTCCACTTTGCCTTGCGGAATTTCAATGCCAACCCAAACTTTCTGCAAGCATCATGAATCTCACCCTCTTTTTGTTTAAAAAAGGAAAAAAATGAAAGCGTCTCTCAATGTTTTTTCAATTTTAGCTGCTACAGCCATGGCTTTCGGTATGGCATCCAATGCATTTGCCGATTGTGCCACAATGAACGATGCACAATGGAACGATCTGAGCGTCCAAATGGCCACTGCATACGACAAAGGCAACTACGAAGAAGCACTCAAAATCGGCAAACAGCTCACCGTCATCTGCAACCGTTCCCCAATCGTCAACTTCACCATGAGCGAAATCTACCGCAAATCGGGCAACGAGCAGGAAAGCGATAAATATGCAGAGCGCGCAACCGAATACATCCTCGACTATCCCGTTCCCCAGGCACTCAACGAACGCATCTGGCTCCGCGCTGCCGAGAACAAACTCCCCTACAAAAAACAGCTCTCCGACCTGCAGGGCCGCATGACCAAAATGGCCGGCGATTTGAGAACGTGCAACGAAGAAAAAGAACAGTTGGCAGGCAGCGATGCTGCACTCAAGGAAAATGCCATCCGCAGCGAGTATCTGCTGCAGCAGTCCAAGAGCAGCTGGGGCGCAGCCCTTTGGAGCGGCGTCGGCATCATGACGGCTGGTGTCGGTATGACCATCGCAGGTGCAGTGCTCGTCAAAAAAGCCGACAAGATCGAGAAATCGGGCGAGACGACGACCGAAAAATCCGGCTTCGCGGTTACCAAACCCTACGTTGCAGGTTGGGCCCTGCTGGGAGCAGGCATCGTCGCAACGGTCGGCGGCACGGTTCTGACCGGCATCGCAGGCTACCATTATACGCACATCGACGTCGATCTCGACAGCGACGGCAATAAAGACGAATCGGTGTCGTTCAATCTCTCCCCGATGGGCGCTTCGTTCGGAATGACGTTCTAATCTGCGCAAAATAGGAGTGAGCTATGAAAAAATTATTATGCGGCGTACTGTGCGCGCTGGGCATCTCAGTTTTGGGGTGCGAAATGGAAGTGCCGAAAGATCAGGTCGGTAGTTTTAGTTTGAAAGATTTTTGCCAGCTGACAGGTGGTCTATACATAGAGAGCTATGAAGATATACCTGATTATATTGAGGGATATGAAGATATCAAAAAAGATTCTAATGACTATAAAGACAAATGTATATGCGGCAAACAAATTTGCGATGAATATGTTACCTGTATTGTGAATGAGAATAATCAGCAGGTATGCATGGGAACCGAAAATGTCGATCATCCTCAGTATACATGTACACTTAAAGGTATGCAGATATGCTTTGATCGCGTTGTTGAGAGAAAAACAGAAACAGGCTATGAATATTCTCAGTCTGGCTATTATGTTGAATGTGACGGTGCAACCTGGAGTGTCGCACAAGAGTGTTCCAATGGCGTTTCTTGTAAAACTTATCTTGAACACAACATGTTGTATTCGACAAAATGCGGTGATTGCCAAAACAACAATACAACATGTATCAATGGAACGATAAAAGAAAACTAATCAATTAGACGTCATAAGGAAAAGGAGAATCGTATGAAAAAACTAACTAAGTTATTGCTGATGGCGTCTCTAATCTGTGCAGCCGGTTGCAACACAGACGTACCCACAAAAGATATTACCCCCATTCTTACCTACCAAACGCGATGCGGTATGTCTGGTGGCGTCCCTCTCACTCAGACACAAATACAATTTGTCAATAGTTATGTGAATACTGATTTTGAACAGTTTTTTAATCTTCCGACGGAACAACAAAAAGAAGACCCATTTTATCAAGCCAAAATAAGCGTTTATAACGGTGTTGAAGGGCAACTGAAGCCCTTGGGAGATGTGTCTTATGCTTCTGACAAAATGATAGCACTGTATAAGTACGCCTATGCATTAATACCTGCTGATGAAGATCTTGATAATTCCTACTGTGCATGTGGTACAAATGTTTGCGACAAGGGGGTAGGTTGCGCACTGAAAGATAACACCTATGTATGTACGGCCGTTAATGTACCGGATGGCACTTGTGATCCTATTTTTGTCGATACGAGATATTTTGGTTATCTGCTTTCAACACATCTTTTCCCGATTTTCAATCAAGTTAGTAAATTACGTGCAATGTTTGTTAACGCAACTGAAACATTAACTTCATGCGTAAATGATTATACAACAAAATGTTCAAGCGATAACACTTGTATATGCGATCCAGACTGCCAAAGCGATGACAATAACTGTACCAAATGCGAGGATTGTTTAGAATTTTATCACGATCTTTTTTGCAAAGAAAAGTGTAACGATCCTAATAGTGGAGAATGTACAGGTTGTAAAGCTAACTACAATGACGCAAGTAAAATTTCAGACTATCAAACTCAATGTGTAGAAAATGAATGTTTTAATAATCATAAAGAAACCGATTATGCTTTGGTTGCAAAATTCCTTAGTGTAAAAGAACTTTCTACAGTTTTATTTAAAGGCACCAAAAAAGAGGATAAAAACGATACAAATGTAAAAATTGCAAAACTTTTTTATGCCTCCATCTGCGAATGCATGAATGGTACGAGAGGCTATTGCCCTGATTCAATGATATTGAGTGTTGAAGGAGCTCACTCCAGCAGTACGCCGAATGTAGCGTCAGGCTTCTATCAAATGATTCGTGAAATTTCTGCTTCGTTACTCATGGAGGCAGAAAAGCTTCCCAGCAAACTCAACGGAAAAGAGATGACATATCAGGAATATGCAAACCTCGAAATAACAGACACTGCTAGTTTAAATGGAAATGAAATTAATAAAGCTGAAAAAAGCAATGAGTATGTAAATATCATAGACAATTTCATTATTAACCAAGTTATATATATGATGAGTTCGAGTGTAGATCTCCCAAAATTGATGGACGCCCCCGAACTAGCGAAGATTAAAGATAAGGTAATTGGCAACGAAACAGTTCAACATTCTACACTTAAGACAACAGATGTTACGATTCAAGATGCCAAAGTAATTATGAATACTTTAAAAAATATGCTTTCTGCATCTTATAGTACAAATAGCGAAAACGAAAAAATCTATCAAGCTCATCGCAGATTCTTTGGTCAATTTGTGGTGCGTGGTATGACCACAGATGATAAAAACAACTTATTCTCAATGACATTTGTTCAAAATCAACGTTGCATAGATAATACATCGGCCATTGGACATACTGTTGGCACTCAGCAATTCTGTCATACAAATATGTTTAATGCAGGAGGTTCCCTAACATATAGCAATCTAATCGATATGGTTCTTCCAGATGGTTTTAAAGGTGTAGACCGTGCATGTGAATTGGCAGATGATATCATAATGGACAAGAGTTTTACCCTTAATCAAATCAGTGAGAAAAATTTTGTACCCATTTTCCAATACCCTAATCCCAATTATGATTCTACCGATCCTAATTCCGCAAAAACTCTTCCAATTTATCATCTTGAAGTATATATCGGAGATGAAGCCTCATCAAACAAAGCGACAATATATTTTACTAAAGATAAAGAAGAAAGTAAAAGCATGACTATTAATGGCACATGGCAATCGTATCGCTGTCCTAACAGTGCATCATGCACAGTGAACAATGAATGCGGTATATGTGCAAACTCCACAGCCCCACATTTAATCTCTTACAACGATGAAAATATAATGACCACCTGTACCAACGGAATGCCAGATGTCCAAGAAACTGACTATCAGCAGCCGGGTGAGCAAAATCCTGATAATATGAGAGATCAATTGCCTTCACTTCTTGAAGAAGACTGCGAGGGTGATGAGATTAAATGCAAAGATATTGATGGTATAGGTTATATAGCAAAATGCGCCAATGGCAAAATTCGATATACAAAAGCGGATAGCTGCATAGATACAGTTTGCAACGAAGACGCAAATGACTGCAAAAATGATTATACGTGCGATTCATCTCTGGACGGAGATATTAAATGTTATTATGGAAGCAGATATAATATTATTACAGCTGTAATGACAAAATGTTCTCTACAGGATAATGGCGAATATCTCTATAATATTGAAATGAATAGTATAAATTCCTGCATGAATAAAATGTGCGCGATTAATCGTAAATCCTGTATGTAATTTACTTACCCCGTTATTAATTACGAACGGGGTAGCACACTATGTTTTCAACTATAATCCATCCATTTATGTATATTATATAATATATTAACCTATAGACAGCCATGACATTCATGTCATACACTGGATAACACATCATCTATTAATATATGCAATCCACTTGGCACGATTCATGCAAAATGTTGAATATACCGGACATTTCCGGTTGTATGAAGAAGTTTAGAAGCTGTTTTAAACATTGTTTGGAGAAAAACGATGAAACAGATACTCAACATCATTGTGATCCTAGGTACCGTGCTTTTCTTACCTGCGTTGTCGTACGCCTACGACGGCACCTGCATCGCCGACACCGACTGCGGCGGCGGTGTCAAGTGCCTTGCGGGTATGTGTGCCAATGCCCCGAACAGCATGTGTTTTTCGAATACAGACTGCGGCCCCAGCGTGACTTGCAACATGGGCAAATGTGCCACAGCCCCCGATGGCCAGTGCAATGCGGCCAGCGACTGCGGTGTCGGCATTGCGTGCAATGCCAACAAATGTGCGAACGGCGGCGGTGTGTGCTACAAGGATGAAGACTGCGGCCCGGGCGTCAAATGCAACGGCAACAAATGCGCCAATGCCCCCGGTGGTTCTTGCGCACAGGACAGCGACTGCGGCGCGGGCATCAAATGCAACACGGGCAAATGTGCCAATGCCCCCGACGGCACGTGCACCCAGGACAGCGACTGCGGCGGGAAGGCCTGCGTCAACAAGCACTGTGCCTAATCTGCATATCATTATATTATAGGATTGCATGCCTTGTTGAACACGCGTGGTCTTTGTACCCGCGATTGAACCCACGCGATCCTTTGTCATTGGCAACATATCGTTATTTTGCGCGTATTGTCTTTGACAAGGGGCATGTCCCCTTGTCAAAGACAATAGCGCAAAACGTCGGGCGTATTTACGGCACAGACAATGGGGCTCTGCCGCATTGTCTGTGTTGTAAATAGCCCGACGATAAGCAAAAAAATAACCTTACAAGGGTCTGGACAGTTACGATCTTTGTAACTGTTCAGCCATGGTGTGTTTGATATTTTTAACAAACGGATTTGTTCGCAACTAACGTTGCTCACATTTTTATTGAACGATAAGCCCGTTAGGCGTGAGCTAATTCGTCTATAAAACAATCAGCAGAGCTGAATCGTAGTCGTTTTTTTTTCACAACTGTTTCGTTCTTTTTGACATAGTCCTCATTCTTCTTTATAGAATTACATTGGTGTGTAAGGTATGTAATCTGAATAAGGAGAACGACTATGCCAGAATCGACATCAGCCAGTAAAAGCGGAAGCAAAGTTTCGGGGGACTGGAGCCAGAATTTATGCCCCAGCTCCAAGTACAGTATCAAGGCTCCCTATTCGATGGAACCGATTGGGATCTGTATGCACAATACGGCCAATTCGGCACCGGCTTCGAACGAAATCAGCTACATGAATTCGAACAACAACCAGGTGTCGTTCCATCTATGTGTAGACGAAAAGGAAGCCATTCAGGGATTGCCGTTTAATCGCAATGGCTGGCATGCGGGCGACGGCGGCAGTGGCCAGGGCAACCGCAAGCACATCGGCATCGAAATTGCGCGCAGTACTTCGAGCGATGCGAACCAGTTTGCGATGGCCGAAAAGCGAGCAGCCGCAGTCGTTGCCAAATTGCTGCAGCAATATGGCTGGGGTATCAGCAATATCAAGGCGCACCGGGATTTTGCCAGTAAAGACTGCCCACATCGTACCAACATGACAGCCTTTAAAGAGATGGTCAAAGAGGCGCTCGACGGCAAACTGACGACGACTTCGACCACGGGTGCCGCCACGACAGAAACCGTCAAGGAATCTGCAGCATCCGGCACAGCCAAAGTCACCTGTGATGTACTCAACGTGCGCCAGGGGCCGGGCACCAACTACTCTATTCTCGGCACACTGACTAACGGCAAAACAGCCACCATCCAGGCTCAGAGCGGCAACTGGTACAAGATTTCTTACGGCGGCGGCAGCGGCTGGATTTCGAAAGACTACGTCACCGTCAGTTCGGCATCCTCATCATCGACCAGCAAACCGAGCTCATCCAGCGGTTCGAGCACATCTTCCTCAGGCGGCTCCATCACTGAGGGTTCAAAAGTCAAGATTACGGGTTCCAATTACGCCACAGGACAGGCCATCCCCGGCTGGGTCAAGAGCAACACCTATACCGTCAAGCAAATCAGCGGCAACCGTGCGCTGATCGCAGAAATCATCTCGTGGGTGTACCTCAGTGATCTCCAGCTCGTAGGCGGCAGTTCTTCATCCAGCACCACGAGCAAACCGAGTTCATCCAGCAAACCGAGCACATCCGGCACCTCTTCCTCTGGCAGCAAGCTCGATCAGCTCCTGGCCGCCAATCCCGGCGTAAAAACGAACCAGGATCTCATCAATCTTTTCTATAAACTCGGCGGCAATACCTTCGATGGTGCAGCAAACAAAGCCAAGGAATATGGCGTCGACATCAACGCCCTTATCTCCAACCGCAGTGGCAAAGTCTCATCCTCTTCGGGCGGTTCCACATCGTCCGGCGGTTCAAGTACATCCTCTACCTCGACGGCTTATGTTACCTGCGACGTGCTCAACGTCCGTTCGGGTGCCGGTACAGGCAATTCCAAAATTGGCAGCGTAACTTACGGCACGAAACTTACCGTCTTGGGCGAGAGCAGCGGATGGTATAAAATCCAATACGGTTCGGGCACAGGGTGGGTATGTGCAAGTTATACTTCGAAAAATAACCCCTCCTCGGGCGGCGGCGGTTCGACGACAACCGTCGGCGGCATCAAGAGCGACTCGGGGTTTGCCAAAGCTTCGTATAATGTCGCCATGAGCATGGGTGGTTACAAGTCGCAGGGGCTTTGCGCCACAGGTGTCAGCAGAGCTATCAAAAACTATTATGGTTATACGGTTTGGGGCAACGGCAACCAAATTGACGACAATCTGCCCAAAGACAAGTTCAAACGAATCGATATCTCACTGTCCGAAGCCCTTAAAATTGCGGGTCTCATTCTGACCTGGGAAGCGACCTCGACAAAACTCGGTGCCATCTATGGTCATACGGCCATCACGCAAGGCAACGGCATGTCATCGAGCTGCGATTTCTACGAAAACAATACCCGCGATTACAGCGGTGGCCGCTCTGGATTTAAATGCTTCGTACATAAATAATATTGATTCTAATGAGCCGCGTCACGACGCGGCTCTGCTCGCTATGGGCTTTTCGCCCATACGCTCGCTCAACGACGCTATGCCTATGGCATACGCGTCGTTTTTTTTTTACCTCCGTGGATATGACTTGTTCCGATTGCTAAATCATTTTATTGCTTTGAGCTTTGAGCTTTGAGTGGTTAATCCATCCTCTAAGCTCCAAGCTCTAAGCTAGTGATCAGACCTTCGATAAGCTCCAAGCTCGAAGCCAGAATGGCTTTTTTCAATGCGTCCACGTCGATTAAACGAGTTCAATTGCAGCCGTAAAAAATTTGTTTGAATAAAAAAAAAACAATTGCACTCAAAAACATAAATATATATATGTTAGAATTAAGACAATTTACGGCACAATAGCCGCAAAAACGGCTATGCCGTTTAATGGTGTTTTTAGTCACATGAATTCAATTCGATTTTGGATTTGTGTGCAGAACTTACGAACCATCGGAGCATCGAACGCATTCGATTCGGTTTTAACCGGAGACGTGTGTTTAATGTGCCTGATTGTGTAATTTTTTGGAGGAAAAATGAAGAAATCCTTATTTATCTGCTCATTTACAGCGCTTGCGCTCGCTCTGGGTGCCTGCTCGGACGACAACGACAACAAAAAAGACGAACCTTGTACGGGCGAAGGCTGCGAACAACAGCTTTGCGGTGACATTGCCATGCCCGATGGGAAAGTGGACTGTGTCTGTGTCGAGGGCGAATGGACCGAATGCAAAGACGCCGGTGAAAAAACATGCCAGGCCAACATGCCCGAAGGCAAAACCGGATGCGTCTGCAAAGACGGCGAATGGACCGAATGCAGTGACATTGGCGACGGCAGCTGCGAAGGCGATATGCCCGAAGGCAAGAAAGAATGCGTCTGTGTCGAGGGCGAATGGACCGAATGCAAAGACGCCGAAACACCGTGCGAAGGTGATGAGTGCGACAAGCCCTCTGTTGCAACGAATCCGATTTTTCGTTCGATTCAGTCGCAGAATGGCTGTGCATTGGACAATGACTGTTCGGATGGATCATTCTGCTTTGAGGGTCAGTGCGTCATCCAGTGTTCCCCAGACAAATCGCTCAAGCTCAATTGCGAAAAGAATTATTTCTGCGATGAATCACGTGGCCGCTGCGTGACACAGGATTACATCACGGAGCTCGGCAAAGTCGAGGATCAGATCAAAGCCGCCGGCGATTCGATGAGCGACGAAGAGAAAGCACTTCTGCGTGCGAGCGTCGAGATCAAAGCCGCGACGATGAGCAACGTGCGGCGCAGCGTTCTGGGGCAGGAGAATGCCGAAGGCAAAGCCGTCGAGAACATTACCTTTACCGAGCGCATGCCGCTCGCCAAAATATTTAATGAAAAAGACAAGGTACAGAAAGTCAGCTTTTCTACAAAGGAATCGATTGGCGACGTTCAGTATGTCGTCAAGATGAAAGGCGTCGATCTGCCGGTGCTCAAGACGAGCAAGGGTGTGAAGAATAAATCTGGCGATTACACCTACACTTTCGAGATTGACACTGCGCAAATCCAGAAGAATCGCCGCAATCACCTGCTGCGTTCGGGCGGAACCATCGAACCCGAAACCGAGAATGTCGAAATCATTTCGAATGCCGGTGATTTCCCGGTCATCATCGCCGATCCGGTCGATGCCAGTGGTATTTACAAAGGCTATGCAAATCCCGAATCGGTGCTCTCCGGCATTGAGCTGCCGTTCCGCATGGGCGTCCAGATCAAGCCCGAAAAGGTCAGCAGCTTTGCCGATATTACCGAGATCACGATTCTCTTGCCGGTGAGCGACGTCGATCTCTTCTCGCCCGAAAATGTCGCCGAAGACGGCAAAGAATCATGGGCGTCGCTCAAGATGAGCAAAAAGAGTGCTGCCGAATGTGGCAGTGGCAAACCCTGCTGGGCGGCAGATTTCTCGACCAACGACTATGCGCCTAAGGGCAGCGTCCTCTTTGGCAAGGACCAAAAGGTCAACCGCAATATCCGCATCGAGCTCTTCGATTTTGACGCACCGTCGCTGACCTTTGCCGGTCGCATCGTCGATGGCCTCAAGGGCCTGTATCGCGAGAGTTCCGTCGATGACGACAAGATCGTTCGAACCTGGAACGACACCAAAATGGTCGGTACTTTCAGCGTGACCCTGGCCAATTCTATCGACGAGAAGCTCTCTGTCCATGAACACCAGTCGGCCAATGAGCAAATCCGCGCCGAAGCCGATGCACCCGTCGAAATCTGCACCACCAATCACATCAAGGCATTGATGGAAAAGATCGACGATAAGGGCTACACGAGCTGCGACACGCTCGAGAAGGAAGAAGAAAAGGCCGAATGTGCAGACATCACCGCCTGCAAAGCCGTCAAGAGTTCGGCGGATTACGAAAAACTTTCGGCAGACGACCAGTGGAAATGCCTGCAAATGGCCGTCGGTGCCGTTGCCAATGACGAAGGCCGCATGTCGAACGTTCTGACCAAAGTGCTCGAAGCTGATGCAGCCGGCGATGGCAAGGACAAAGTCCTGGCGACTGTATGCGGCAAAGACATTCATAACTTCAGCGACTTCCAGGAAGTCTGTGCACTCGAAACCTGCTCGCTGTGCAAAGATCACCCCGAATATGTCTGTGCCGCAGACCTGCTCGCTCGCCGTTATCTCGCATCTGACGAAAATGCGCTCGACGATGCAGCAAAGACGGAAATCATGAATTCTTGGATAACCATCATTCGCGAATCGTACCTTGCCCAGCAGTACATGGCATGGGACAAGGACAATTCGATCCGCAAATCCTGGCTGACCGGCGCGGTATATGCCAACACCTTTGCCGCCAGCACCATGAAAAACTTCAACAATGGCCTGCTCAAGTCGTATCGCGACGAAGTGCTCGATGTCCAGCGCGATGTCATGCGCAAACAGTTCCAGCAGACGACGCTCGAGATGTTGTCGCAATCATTCGTCAAGAACACCGAAAACACCCTGGCCCTGAGCTCCGCGCGCAATGCCATATTGGCCGAACTGTCGCAGACATGGGAATCTGTCGGTACCGCACTGGGCCTGAGTTCGCGCCGCTATGATGTCCTTTTGCAGGATGACAATGACCGCATCACGACGGCCAGCGAACTTCGTCCCTATCTGTTCGATCTGTATTTTGCAGGCGTACTCGAATCGGCAATCAACCTCAAGGCAGACCAGGGATCGCTCAATGCCGCTTATGGCGCGAATCTGAGCAGCATCATTTCTAAACTCGAATCGCTCGACCAGACCTTCGAATCGCTCGTCTTTATGCGCGATGGCGAAATTGCAATCGACACGAGCATGGATACCGGCGACGGCCTGACCATTCTCGGCAAGCGCAAAGAAGCCGCCGAAAAATCGGTCCAGTCTGCCATTGCAAAACGCAAGACTGTCTTCGACGAAATGGCTGCCAAAAAGAAGGAGACTCTCTCTGTCAAAGACAGCTACCTGAGCGCACTCGAATCGATGCGTGCTGAACTCGTCGATCTGTGCGGCTATCCTTCGGATTGCGTCACCGATGATCAGCACAACACCTGCAAGATCTTTACTGCTCCTTATTATTGTGGTTTTGCACTCGACTCGACTTCGACCAAAGGCGTCAGCTTAGACAAGCCCGAGGGTGACAACTCCATTTCGCAGGTCGCCGATTTCAACAAATGCACGACTGACTATAAGAAGGCCAACCCGAGCAAATCCGAAGCCGAAATCTACACCCACTGCGCAGGCGGCAACCTCGCCCTCGAATCTGATCAGGTCAGCACCACCGGCAGCACCGGCGTCAGCCAGGCAGGTGTTGCGATCCAGGCATTCCGCGAAGCTGAGCTCGAATACCAGACAGCTTTGGCCGAATACGATGTCCTGGCTCAAAAAGTCCGCAACAACTTTGCCACACTCGATGCCTACGCCAAGAATATCAAATCCTGGTACGATGCACGCTCGAAAGTCATCACCGATATTGCCAGCAACCTCGAAACCATCAAGAGTTATGAGAAAGCCATCGGTGATTACAACAGCCAGGTTTCCAATCTTGAACTCACGGAGCTCAAGGCCGAATACGAAAAACAGTCCGAAGCAGTCGACAGCTGGAAAGACTTGGCCGGTGCCAATCTCGGCCTTCAGGAAAGTTTCCAGACCATCATTACAGGCGCTTCGATTGCAGATATATGGGTCAACAAATACCAGGATGATGCACAGAACGATGCAACGTTATCTGCACTCACTGGTATTTTGGGCAATACAGCCGTACTCGCAGTTGCATCAAGTGCGACAAACGCTCAAAAATCCATGGTTCAATCTACAGCATCTCAGGTTGCCGCTGCTGCTTATGGCTATGCGAGTGCCGGTCTCAATACGGCCATTGCAACCGCCGAAGGTGCTGCCGCACTTGCACAAAATGCTTTCGATTTCTCCATCGAAAAACTCGATCGCCAGACCGACCTCAGTTTGGCCGAACTGCAGAAAAAACTCGCCGAGGATATCGACGCAATCAGTGTGACCGTCGATGGCCTCGAAGGCGAATACGATGCCGATGGTCTCAAAGATCTCATCGCCGATATGGAACGCCTCAATGAAAAACTCCTGGCCGAAATGGAAAATGAGGACAAATACAAACGCGATCTGCAGGATCTCGACCTCAAGCGCAACGAGTTCAAAAACGTCGCACTCGACCTCATTCCGCTCGCCCAGACCGTCAAGATCAAAGAAGTGGCCAAATACCGTGCATTGCTGCAGTACCTGACCGTTGCACAGCGCGCCGGTCTCGTCGCCAGCCAGTACGACAGCAAACTCAGCCGTTACCAGCTGATGCAGAACGCCATCTTCTCGGCATCCGATTTCTTCCAGACTGCCAGCGACCTCGAATCGGTCGAATCGTTCATCGAATATGCGCGCAACGACCTGTCCGATTACCTCGCCACGATCGAATACATTACGGTCCGTCCGTTCGTCGAAATCCGCCGTTCGATCTACACCGCACGCGGTACGAACGACCTCGAAATGCTCTACGAACAGCTCAACGACCTGACCACCAACTGCGGTCCCGGCAAAGAATCGAAGAACAAAGTCATCCTGTCGTTGCGCGAACAGCTCGGCATTCCCGATGTCGAAATGGACGGCCTCACCCCTGCTGACCGCTTCCACCTCACACTCGCCAAGGGCAATCTGCCCGTCAGTGCACAGACGCGCTACACCGTCACCGGCACTGTCGCCGACGAACTCAAAGCCGGATCGTTCTACAGTGCTTCGTTCAACATCAGCAGCCATTTCGCCAACATCGACACATCCTGCAACGCCAAAATCGACACGATGAAGGTCCGCTTCATCTCGAAAGAAGGTAAGAAAATCCGCGAAAGCGGCAACCTGACGCCCTCGGTGTCGATATTCTATGGCGGCCAGTCACAGCTCCTGTCCTGCCACAAAAATATCGATGCCATCGTCGAAACCATCGGTCCGCGCACGACATACGGCAAATTCTCGACCTTCTCGTCCAAACCGTTTGCCGACGGCATCAACACTGGTGTTCTCGAAGTTCCCGAAGGCGAGCCATACGAGTTCTCCGACACTGCGGAACTCAGCAATGTAACCGAATACAGCGGCCTCCAGGGGCGTCCGCTCATGGCAACCTACTCGCTCGTATTCGATCCCGCCAAGGGCAACAACAGCAAGATCAACTGGGATAACGTGGCCGATATCGAAATCCAAATCAATTACACGACCGGATCGCTCGGTCAGGATTCGAGCAAATGTAAATACGATATCCAGTAAGATTTTTGGGGTGATTCAGCTATCGGCCTCTGGCCGATACGCTGAATTCGCGCTGGCTATCGGCCTTCGGCACGATACGCCCGCGCTGTTGTTTTGGGGTGTTCATCCCGATCCGGGCGCATCATCTCTCATCTCACATCCCACATCCTTCATCCCTCATCCCTCATCCCTCA
>DGWW01000295.1 GCA_002395385.1 Myxococcales bacterium UBA4248 | reverse complement strand
TCCTGTCCATCCTGGCCGTTCACACCATTGCAGACATACAGCGTTTGCTCCGGCTGGATTTCGCCATCTTTAAGAATTTCGATCTTCACGCCGCCGTTTGTGCATTCACCCGCCACGCCGGTAAATGGCGTCGTTTGCATGGATGTATTTGTGCCATTTGTGCCATCCTGGCCGTTTACGCCATTGCAGATGTATTGTGTCTGTTCTGTCTGGACTTCGCCATCGATGAGAACTTCGACTTTGATACCGCCATTCGTACAGCTGCCTTGTTCACCTTCAAATATCGTCGTTTGGATACTGGCATTCGTGCCATTTGTACCATTCTGGCCATCTTGCCCATCTTGCCCATCCGCGCCATTTGCGCCATTGCAAACATAGCGTGTCGTAAGGATTTCGCTGGCTTCGAGCGTGCCGTTGTCGTCTGCGTCCATGCCGATATCGATGCGAATGCCGCCGTTGGCGCAGTTCGCTCCAGCAACTTCGTTGGACGTGGCTACGAGCGCATTGTGCCCATTTTGGCCATCCTGCCCGTCCTGACCGTCTTTACCATCCTGTCCATCCTGGCCGTCTTGCCCATCCTGACCATCCTGGCCATCCTGGCCGTTTACGCCATTGCAGATGTATTGTGTCTGTTCTGTCTGGACTTCGCCATCGATGAGAACTTCGACTTTGATACCGCCATTCGTACAGCTGCCTTGTTCACCTTCAAATATCGTCGTTTGGATACTGGCATTCGTGCCATCTTTGCCGTTCTCGCCATCTGCGCCGTTCTCGCCATCTTTGCCATTCTCGCCATCTTTGCCGTTCTCGCCATCTGCGCCATCGGCTCCGTCCGCGCCATTACAAACATAGCGACTCGTAAGAATTTCATCGGTATCCAGTGTACCATTGGCGTTTATATCCAAACCGGCATCCATGCGAATGCCGCCAGATGGACAGTTTTCACCGACCTCATCAGAGGTAGCTACGAGCGCTTGCTGACCGTTTTGTCCATCTTGGCCATCCTGACCTTTTGTGCCATTGCAGATGTAATGTGTCTTGTCTTCCTGAACCACGCCATCGATGAGGACTTCGACTTTGATACCGCCGTTGGTGCATCCGCCTTGCTCATCTTGAAACTGAGTGGTTTGCGTGGTGCTGTTATTTTCGCCTGTACCATTGCAGATGTACTGTGTTTGGGCGTCGTCCACCGTTCCATCCACTAAAACTTCAATGATAACTCCGCCATTCGTGCAGTTACCCTGGGCATCCTCGAAATGAGTTGTCCGCATGGTAGTCGTTGCGGATGTGTTGCTCTTGTTATCACTACAACTTGTAGTATATACGCCCGCCAAAATAGCTATCAATATAGCTGCTGTGATATGCTTTTTCATAATGCAAATTCTCCTTTGGTGTTAATGTGTTGCATTATTGCTAAATATAACCGTTGTAACGAAATCCCCGGCTCAAGCGATAGGTGCAGGAATTGTATACTTATCCTGCACCCCAATTGGGGGGAAATGCATGATGCGGAAAACCGCACCAAACCTCAGAGTAAAATTTATCATGCCACCATAAAAAATGATAGCAGGATAAGTATACTTTTCCTGCATATTCCTTCCCTACCGTCAACTCAGGTAGTCATTGCATTTTGACGTTTCAATGGCTACACTACTTATGGTTTTGTTTGTGCGGAGGTTTGGCATGCCCTTTGATCCCAGCCAAATAACACTCGAAGCAGACGCAAAGGAGTTTATCCGGCGCTATGATGCACGTTGTAAGCGCATTTTATCGAACCGTATGGTGCTTGCGCATCTTCTTCGGGCGACGATGGACGAATTCGCCAACATCGAGCCTGAGGTGATTGCCGCACGCTATATTGAAGGCGTCCCTGGGCAAGAGAATCATACGCCGCGAATTCAGGGATTGCGTAACGAGCGCGATAACCCAAACCGCAATTCCAGTTTTTATGACGTGATCTTCTATGCGCTCAAGCCTGACACGGGAGAGACGATTCCCATCATTATCAACGTCGAAGCGCAAGCGGACAGCAAGCCGGGGTATGATCTGGCCAATCGTGGCGTGTTTTACCTCGGATGCATGATTGCTGATCAAAAGGATACTGTTTTCCAGAATGACCGTTATGACGATCTTCGCAAGGTTTGTTCCATCTGGATATGCACCGATCCACCGAAGGACTGCGCCGACTCCATCGAATGCTACACGCTCGACCAGCATGTCATCCTTGGGCAATGCCCGTCGCATCATGTAGACAAGATCCGGCTCGTGATTGTCTATCTCAGTCGCGAAGCAGACAAGAATAGTGAACATAATGACGATGAAAAAAGCCTGGGGATTATTCCGTTGCTCAATGTGTGCCTGGCTAAGACCGTAAACAAAGACCGCCAAAACAAAGTCACTGAAAAATATCACGTTGAACTTGATCCGGAGGACAGAGACATGACCGCAGGAGAACAGATAATTTATAAACATTATAGGGAAATGTGGGAACTGGGCGAACAGAACAAGGAACTTGGCGAACAAATCAAGGAGCAAGGGGAACAAATCAAGGAGCAAGGGGAACAAATCAAGGAGCAAGGGGAACAAATCAAGGAGCAAGGGGAACAAATCAAGGAACTCAAGGCGAATGCGCAAAATACCGCTAAAATCCTTAAAGATTTTCAAGTCCCTGTAGATGTCATTGCCAAAAGCACGGGGCTTTCTTTAGAACAAATTGAGGCTTTATAACGACCTCGACAGCAAACAGGATAAGTCCGAATGAACATCATGACGACATTGTTTGATCAGGACTATGTAACGCGTATGTATGGCATTGAGCAGAGACTATATTTTTTCCGCATGATAACGGAAATTTGACAGAGTCATACCGCATGATTGTGCAGCCTGTGCGCAGCTCATCTCCCCCTTTTTCCACGCTTTGAGCGCATCGAAAAATGCGGGTTCCAATTGTCATTTTGCGCGTCCCCAATGCTTGCCGCGTGCTTTGGCAGCAGCGATGCCTTCGGCCTGCCGTTGGCGAATCATAGCGCGTTCGGTTTCGGCCACATAAGATAATAGTTGCAAAACGATGTCGGCAATGAGCGTTCCGGTAAGGTCTTTGTCGCGACGTGTGTCGAGTAGTGACATGTCGAGTACACAGATATCGATGTTTTTTTCTTTTGTAAGAATTCGCCATTGTTGTTGTATTTCTGCGTAGTTCCTGCCCAGCCGATCGATACTTTTAATGTATAATATATCGCCTTCGCGCAATTTTTTTATGAGTTTTGTATATTGTGGTCTATGGAAATCTTTGCTGGATTGTTTGTCGATATATATTTGTCCAGGTTTTAACCCAATTTTGGCTAGTGCAATGCGCTGTCGGTCGTCGTTTTGTTCTTTGGTGCTGACGCGTATATATCCATACTTTTTGGGCATAAGTGACCTCCAAATGCAAAAAATGCCCGGTGTATTGGCAAAGCCAATAACCGGGCACATGCGGGGCGTATCGCGCAAGCGATAGCCCCATAAGTGAACCGTATGTGCACAGCGCATAGGCGAACATTCATATAAAAATCCTCGCCATTTATGTCTGAGCGCGTTATGGTACTTTTGCAGGAAACGATGGGCAATTCCAGTTGGATTGAACAATAGAGGTCACAGATGCTGAAATCGAAACGACACGTTCCCCAAGGATATTTTCGCGTCAATCAAGGGAGATAACAACCATGCCTGTTACAACAAAAACCGGAGATGACGGCAAAACCGCATGGCGAAACGCGCGTGTGTCCAAAAGTTCCAAAGAAATTATCTTTCTCGGATTCATGGACAGGGCGATGGCCGAAGTCGCGATGGCCCGCGTTCACGCTAAATCTTTCGGTGATGCGACAATCGAAGGCGATTTAAAACAAATCGCTTCTGCGCTGAGCGATGTTTGTGCCATTCTGGCAGCAGATGTCCCGCGAAATCTTCAACCGATCCTGGATTGGTGTACACATAAGACAAGCGGCATTGAACTGACTCATTTTATCGATTTTGGTGAAACCAATGCGCTTGCAGCGTCGATCAATCTCGCGCGGACATCGGTCAGGCTTGCTGAATCGCATTTGCCAGATTTTTGTGATGAACAGAACCCGAACATTCGTCCGTTGATGAACCGTCTTTCGGATGTTCTGTTCACTCTTGCAATACAAAGTGGAGTGATTTAATTTTTTATCAACAAATACCGAAATCCATTTCCTTTTTTGGGATCTCTACATTTTCTAGAAAACATGAGCAAAAACAGTCAAAACCAATCCACAGCGCATTCCCAATCCCCCAGAACTCAGCCAGACAACAGTGTATCTGCCAGCACGCCACCATCCCATCAGATTCCAACGCCCTCCTCTCTTCAGGGTGCCTATCAATTCATTCGGGAAATTGGTCACGGTTCACAGGCGACATTATTCCTCGCCAAACGCCTCGCCGATGAAAGAAACGTCGTCATCAAGCAGCTCAATATCGGATCCGTCAAAACCTGGAAGGAATATGAGCTTTTTCAGCGCGAAGCTGCCGTACTTAAATCCCTGAATATTGATGGAGTCGCCAAATTCTATGATGCCATCGACAGCCTCGATAGCGATCCGCCTTGCTCGTATATCGTACAGGAATACATCGAAGGTGCATCGCTGGCAGATATGATCAAATCCGGACATCGTCTTAAAGTCCATGATGTCTACGAAATCATCTTGCAGCTGCTCGCGATTCTTTCACAGCTGCACAGCATGGAGCCGCCGCTGATTCATCGGGATATCAAGCCATCCAATATCATGATATCACCGGGTAAGGACGGAAGTTTCAAAGTCACGCTCATCGATTTTGGTGCCGTTGCCAATCCCCAGGTTCAGAGCGGTGGTTCGACAGTAGCAGGTACTTTCGGGTACATGCCTCCCGAGCAACTTACTGGCAAGCCCGTCCCGGCGAGTGATATCTATGCACTCGCTGCAGTTGCAGTCGAGCTGTTTACAGGGAAATCTCCAGCCATCCTGCCAACCAAGGACTTCAGAATCATATTCGAACCCGATATGGAGCAAATGCCGCCAGAATTGCTCAATACCCTTCGAAAGATGCTCGAACCCAATGTCAATGAACGTCTGACCGATATCACGCAGATTAGAAAAATATTTACTCAATTCCAAAATCAGCAGTTCAAACTCATTTCAAGCGAGAATGCTTCATCCAATTATCCAAAAGACTTCAATCAAAAATTAAAAAAAGTAGAATCTGTCGGAGAAAGCGGCAACATGGATATCTGGCAGGAACTGCCGGATAACACGCCCAGATACATTCCCACCCCCATTCTCAATTATTATAATCATCGCACGGATAAGAGTACAACTACAGCAAAGCAACCAAAAAACGAATTACGTCCGAACAACTCGTGTTTAACGACGATCACGGAATTGATTGTACTGGGTGGGTTTATTTTTCTCATTTGTTTTGGTTCCATCAATCCCATAACATTTTCCATAAGCGTGCCCTTATTTTTTCTGCTCGCTTTTGCTATTATTCGAACCAGAAGAAATCAAAATACAACATCAGATGAAGAGCTGGAAGATTCGAACTATAAGAAGCCCAAAATCAACGCCGAAAAGCTTTTCAAATTAATCAACGACGGGCGCAAAACAGTCGCAACGATTACGGCAATTGAATATGTCCCAATTGAACAATCCAAAGCCAAATATCTCCCACACAATGACATTTATCTGTGTCATGTTTCGCCGTGTTTTAGAATCACCTATAAGTTCAATCCCCCCGATGATGCCAGGAAAGAAGATTTGATCCACGAATACATCACCCATGTCGATCCGCAGAATCACTGCAAAGTCGGCGATCCATTACCTATTCTGTATGATATGGACCGAAATGTTCTCGAGGGGAGGGAAATCGTCCGAAGCATGCCATTCCCGTTCCCAATCGAAGAATTAGATCCGGATGAAGTAGCATTTGAGACGCAAGCGGAGCTTGCGCATGATGCGCACTAAAAAAACAGGTCGGCGCGTATCCCCGCAGGGGATAGCGGCGACAGCGAGCTGTAGGGACGTGTCGTGGACACGTCCCAAAGCGAGCGGACAAAAAAAGGCACAAAAAAAACGTCCCCGACGAGATTCGAACTCG
>DGWW01000257.1 GCA_002395385.1 Myxococcales bacterium UBA4248 | reverse complement strand
CAGAGCCCCGGCTGAACAGTTACATTAGAAATAATATTCATCATTATGGTGATGCTTAATCAGACTGAATAGGGAGAGCGTTATCACATCTATGATGTTAAGGATTACATAAGTTGGAATAGCAATCATCCTTGTTCAAAATAACCATACATATTTAACAACACTTCAAGATATTTTCCATGCTTCAGAAAAAGTACAAATTATTAAAAGATTATTTCGCAGAACTCGGTTCCGTTGCAATTGCATTTTCGAGCGGCGTGGATTCTACTTTTTTGTTAAAAACCGCTCACGATGTTTTGCAGGATAATGTCCTTGCCTTGACCGCCAATTGTCATTCTTTTGCAAAGCGCGAGCATGACAGTGCCGTCGAATTCTGCAAAAGTGAGCATATCCGGCATATTCTGGTCGATATCGATGAGCTGAGCATTCCCGAATACGTTCAGAATCCTCCGAACCGATGCTACATCTGTAAACGCGCGATTTTTTCAAAGCTCAGGGAGATCGCCAGCCAAAATGGTTTTTTAACCCTCTGTGAAGGCAGCAATGCAGACGATATGCACGATTATCGTCCTGGATTTAAGGCGATTCGGGAATTGGGTGTTCAGAGTCCTTTGAGCATTCTGGGGTTTACAAAAGATGAGATCCGTCAACTTTCTAAGGAACTCGACCTGCCGACCTGGGAAAAACCTGCCTTTGCTTGTTTGGCAACGCGATTTGTCTATGGTGAGCCGATTACCAGGGAAAAACTGGAAAGCGTCGAAAGGGCAGAGCAGTTGTTGTACGATATGGGATTCAGACAATTCCGCGTGCGCATCCACGGTTCTATGGCACGTATAGAAATCTTGCCTGCTGAATTCCTGATGCTTCTTTCTATGCGTGAACACATCGTTGCCAGTTTTAAATCGTTTGGATTTACGTATGTGACGATGGATCTGCAGGGCTACCGAATGGGCAGCATGAATGAGACGTTGAAGCAGTCCTCCAAAGCATGAGTCTCGGTTAAATGCGTGTGGCTATTTTAAACAAGAAAATTGCGGTTCTGGCCTGGAACTTGGGGGAGAGATGGTTTTGCGCGGTGTATCGCAGATAGCCGCGCACGCAGGCCGTATTGCTGCAGCGCAGCAATAGGCCGCGAAAAAATAAACTATTGTACAGTCAGGAGACGACGTGCAATTGTACGTTTATTGCCATGATCGTCGGTAGCGACGATTTCGAGCAGGTGCTTGCAATTCTTGTCGAGTCCCGACACATCGATGGTGCCGCTGTAGCCGACATGATTGCACATGGGGTAGCCAACCCAGACCTTGCAGACGTCGGGACGGTCATCACCATAGTTGAGTTTAATCGTCGTCGATTCATCCATGAGGGCTTCGACCTTGGCCACTTTGCTATTGTCGAGTGCCCAGCCGCTGACTTTGACACTCTTGCCCGAGACGGAGGCATTTTCGGCGGGGTAATCTATCACACCAAAGGGAGGAATGGTTTTCATCAGCCATTCTGCCTGGTTTTTGACCATATCGAAGCTGCCGAGGATCAGGTAGGCACGTGCGTTGACTGTGCCGTTTGCAGGCAGTCCAAAGGTGATGTCTGAACGCACGTTGTTAAACACACCGGCTTTTTGCCATCCAGTATAGCTGAGAAGGCCATTTTCATATAATATGCCCACACCGTAATCGAGGTTGGCATTTTGCAGGGTGACCCAGGGAGCCGAGCTATTAAAGTGTTTGTAGAAGAAACCGTCGTTCCCGTTCTGATCGATCTTGATTTCGGTTTTATCGGCGTTCATCAGGCGATTGTAGTTACCCAGGCCGTGTGCGCCATAAGCCGCATACATGGTGGGGAGTTCCTGTACGGTAGCCGTATGGTTGAGATTGGCGAGGTTTTGGATACTGTAGAAAAGCTCGACGACGTGGGTGTTGACAAAGCGGAGGCGCTGGGTGAGCTGGACGTCCGATTGTCGTGTCGCCAGGGAGGTGCTGCATCCGTTGGATGTGCAATCCGTGGCATCCCAATTGGGATTCCAATGGAGTGGGACTGTCACGATTTCCATAATGCCGTTTTTGTTGTTTACTGATTTTACGCCAGATCCCTTATTGCAGCGGTTTCCGCCCTGGACGGGGTTCCATCCGAGATAGGTGATGGAGTTGGGGCAGGTCATTGCAGCAGACTGACAGGAGGCATTATAGGCACATCCCTGGTGGATGCGAGAGCTGTCGTAGATGGCGACCTGGACCTCGCGTCCCGTGTCATTTCCGTCGATGGTGTTGGACCCGGCGTTGGCCGACAGCCCAAAAAATACGATGCTCCCGCCCCATTCCCGGCGTGCACCGATCTTGATGTAGTTGGAAGCATCATAGAGGTACTCATCCGTAAAGCCGTTGGCCGCAACGGATTCGGAAGTCCCGGCTTTTGACTCACTTGGCATTGGGTGTATGCCGGGATCATCCGCTTTGGTGTATTTGCAGGCAGGTGTTGTACAGGTTCCGCCAGAACAGGTTTTGCCAGAAGAACATTTGGTCACGGCAGACCATTCGGTACAGCCGTCACCATTGGTATCCGTACAAGTTTTGAATCCCGTCGTTCCATCGCATTGTTTTGCCCCCGATGTACAAGCGTTCGTGCACGTTTTCTTACACTGACCGTCTGAGCAAGCCATGCCGGTTGAGCATTTGGTAACGGCAGACCATTCCGTACAGCCATCACCATTGGTATCCGTACAAGTTTTGAATCCTGTCGTTCCATCGCATTGTTTTTTTCCAGAAGTGCATGCATTTGTACATGTGGGAGATGTTTTTTTACATTCACCCTTTGAACATGTTGAACCATCAGCACATTTGGTTACCTTAGACCATTCATAACAGCCATCGCCATTGGTATCCGTACAAATTTTGAACCCCGTCGTTCCATCGCATTCTTTTGAATCTGGCGTACAAGCATCTGTACAAGCTTTCGTGCATTCTCCATTTGAACACGTCAATCCGTCAGTGCATGGTGTTACAGACCATTCGTAGCAGCCGTCACCATCGGTGTCGACACATGCTTTGAACGATGTTGAATCCTCACATTCAGGATCTCCAGAACAGCTGCTTTCACAAGTTGGTTCACTATTCGAACACACACCATCTGAACATGTCTGTCCATCGGCGCATTCCATGACATCAGACCATTCATTACAGCCATCACCATCGGTATCGAGGCATAATCTGTAACTGTTTTCACCTTCACAGGTGGCTGGCTCTGAACAAGAATTTTCACAAGCCGGAATGCTGTTTTCGCAGACACCATTAGAGCATGTCATTTCATCCGGGCAATCCTCTGTCACCCAAACTTTGCATCCATCCTCTCCAACTTTACATACTTTTAATTTTTCGCCATCACACTGAGGTTCACCATCACAAGGGTTTTCACACGTTGAATCTGAGGAAACACATGCCCCGCTCACACATAGCAATCCTTCTTCGCAGGGCTCTGATACTGTATTGAGTTCTTTACATCCATCGCCATCCATATCGCCGCATTTATAAATGGCATTTTGGCCATCACACAAATCGCGATCACAGGCATCTTTGCAAGATGGATCTTGTTGTTCATCTTTCTCATCATATGGGTCGGTACCATCCACATGTATCGTCGATGCATCAGTACAGCCGAATATGCTTAACCCAAAACAAACCGCACTTACGATTGATGAATATGTTCTCATAAATACCTCATTTAGGATGCTGGTTTGAATGATTTGTCGCTATGCCCTGCGGGCATACGCGCCATTTTGTACGTTGCTATTGGCTTTGCCAATACGCACCGTAAACTATTTTTTTTACGCAACATCAAAGCGAATGACAAGTGTATTTCTCAGTTTCGCAATGCACAATGATAAATGCATAATTCTGAATTCTGAATGCATAATTCTGAATGCATAATGAAGCAGCAAAACCAAAGGAAACAAGCTATTTCCCTTTTAATTCGTAATTCGTAATTCGTAATGCGTAATTATTCTGCAAAACTAAAGGAAACAAGCTGGTTTCCTTTTAATTCGTAATTCGTAATTCGTAATGCGTAATTATTCTGCATAAACTAAATGAAAAAGCTGGTTTCCCTAAAGAATTGCACATATCAATAAAAAAATTATCTACCCTTTTTTCGATTTTGTGGGAGCAGATGCTAGGAAGCAAGAAAAAAGCGCCCAGCCGCGTACTTGGCACGCGACCGACGATGCGACGACGAATGGTCATCACATTAATATGCATCCTACCGTTTTTTTATTTTATTCGAGCAGTT
>DGWW01000080.1 GCA_002395385.1 Myxococcales bacterium UBA4248 | reverse complement strand
GCCTAACGGCCTTCGCGGTTTTAGCGGTTAGTGGTTGGTGGTTTCCTCATTCCTAAAAAAGTGAGCAACGTTAGTTGCGAACAAATCCGTTTGTAAAAAAGAAAAACAAAAGCGTGAGCCGTGTTGGTTGTGAACAAATCCGTTTGTAAAAGAAAAATCAGTCCCCGATTTGCTCGGGTGTTCGATTGAGGATATCGAGCGTGATCGTGCCAAGAGCAAGCGTTGCCCCATAATATCGAGAGATCCTGGGGTCGCGGCGTGCCATGCGAAGGCTCGGTCGAAGTTCCATTTCGAGTTTGCATTTGCCCATGTCGGTACAGAGATCGCCGAGATCGATATCGCCTCGCATGGGCACATCATATACCATGGGGGCATTGCTAAAGAAAATGGCGATTTCACGCCAGATTTGCCCTGTATTGGAACGCGCCATCAACCGCATGGCGACGGCCTGATCGGCACTTGCGAGACTTCCCTGGATATAAAAATCTTCGCCCAGCATGACGGGAAGGGGTTCGCCTCGGTCTTTGATGACCTTGCCGTCCCATATTGGCTGGCATCGTCCCTGGCTGCAAAGTTCAAATTTGAGTGTTTTGGTGGTGACTGCGTTTTCGGAATCGGATTTATTTCGGCGAGGCATGCCGGTTTCGAGACCGCCATACACCTTGTATCTGCGTTCCAGAATGACGGGGACAGACAATATCGGTGTATCTTCGCAGGATTCCTCGTGATTGAGGCATGATTCTGAAGTCTTTTCGGGCCAGATACGCATTTCGGCTTTGGCCGCAATCGAATAGGTGTCGATACTCGAAAGCCAGGGCGTGAGATTGACACGTCCATGGTGCGCATTGGCTGTTGTAAGAGGCGGCCAGCTGAATTCATCTTTGGCCTGCCATTCCTTGCGTTTGACTTCCTGATTGTTAATTTTAATGGATTCGACTTTGAGCGTTGCCACCATTTCGGGGACGCCTTTGGGGAAGGGACGGCGTTTCCAGTCCAGCGTTAAATACTGAGGGAGCTGTGCCGATCCACTCTGCTGCATAAACCATGAAGCCGAAATCCAGGCATTGAGCGATCTTTTTTGATACTCCTCACTCAGATCCTGCCAGCGGTACATGAGTGCACCGTCGCGAGCAGGAGTCGATTCCATTTGTGTGAGCTTTTCGAGCAATTCCGAATCGGCGCACAAAACCAGGAGTTCAAAGATATCGTCCGCTTCGGCACGTTCTTCGAGCTGTGTGATTTTTTCTTTGGCCCAGGAGGCTGATTTCCATGATTCGGCATGATGTTTGAGGTACCCCACAGCTGCGGTGCGATTCGGAGTATCATGAATAACTTCGTCAAATGCTCGCTGTATGCGTCGCTCATGCATCTTTTGATTGGGAGCATAAAATGCATGCCCGTAAGTTTGGTAAGCCTCGTCGGCCATAGCTGTCGCCCAGGAGTTGACCTCAAAACAGTGGTTATGGTCCTCCATGAGAGCAATCATCTGAGCTTTGTCTTCGGACGTTAAACCACTGACGTAACTCTCGAATGCAGGGTCGGCCGTCTTGCAGGCATGCTCGATACACGATGCGCAGAACGGATCTTCGGCAAACGTCTTAGGCTGATTGCAGGATGAAAGAAAGAGAATGGCATATAATGGCAGAAGATGTTGAAGTTTCATGTTTCGTTTTTTTACAAACGGATTTGTTCGCAACCTTTATATAATTCGGAATTCGGAATTCGGAATTCGGAATTGAATTTGCCAAGACTCAAGGGAAGTCTGAAGTTTAGAGTGAATGGTTTTCTAAATTCGTAATTCGTAATTCGTAATTGAATTTGCCAAGACTCAAGGGAAGTCTGAAGTTTAGATGCCTTTATGCTTTAGAAATACAATGAGAATGCCTGATTAATTCCGCATTCCGCATTCCGCATTCAAAATGCGAAGGCCGTTAGGCCTGAGCAAATCCGTTTGCCAAAATAATACTATTCATACCTGAATAAATAGGAATCCTGAGAGACCCCCCAGGCGTTCATGTTGACATCGTCGATGAGGAAATCGGCGTTATAATTGAATTTCTTAGGCCCCATGTAATAAGGGCTGATCTCGAGTTCTATCGTGTGCGAGTCGTACTGATAGGCTTCGCCGCCGCTCGTAGGCTCGTAGTTGCGCAGGACGGGATAGTCGGGCGCAGACTTGTCGAGGTCGGGGAGAACGATGTCAGACTGGTTGCCCGGCACATAGACTTCCCACAGCAGATGTGCCTGCGATGCACCGATATCGCTGTCGAGTATTTTATTATGAATGGGTGGCGTCATGTAATTAAACCGCAAAACCGTCATGTCGACATCGTCCGGTCCTTTCCATGCAATGCGGCGATCAGCGCCGAGCGAGCCGCCGACATCATCGAGGGCCGTGCTTGCCGGAGGCGTTGGCAATACGAATTCTGGCAGTTTTGGCCACTTTTTGGCGTCATTCATAAACATCGTCTCGAGCGTGCCGCCTGCGTCATGCCCTGGATGTTGGATGAGCGTCGAAATCCCCGGCAAATCAAAGCCATTCTGCGCTTCGCGTGCAGCCAGACCGACGGCCATCGGCTGAACATCGAGCCCCAAAGCCTGTATTGTCGGGTGTGTCTTTGGCGGATACAGGATCGACAACGGATTTTTGAATGTCGAAAAATTGTAGGCCGAATTGACATCGACAAAGACGTAACCTTTGCCTGTATTCATGAGCGGCAGCAAAAGCCCCATGGGAAGCGGTTTTCCCGTTTTGGGATCATTGGGGAACTGCCCAAGATGAAGTTTTGCCTTATCGGCATCCTGCCTCAGATCGATACTTAAATCGAGCTGAATATCGGCGGTTTCGCCGGCTTTGACTTCGATTTCGGTAAATCCCATTGCCATGGGCTCGAACAGCATTTCGTAGGGATTTTTCGAGGCATTCATAATATTGCCGCCCGCACCGGCCAGTGCAAACACGATGTATTTACCGGGTTTGAGCGCACTGAGGGTAAATCTCGAGTTTTGGGGATTGGATAGATTCGCAAGGACGAGATTGGGGGGCACTTCGAAGAATTCAGCCGTAGGAAGATCACTGTCGGGAGGAAGCAGAATCGATCCGGTATTCATGGAGCTGAGCGGCATATTGCGAATACCGACCTGAACAATGGCAATGTTAAATGTCCCAAAGACATTGGTATTTTCTTTGGGGAATGTCGGCAATCCTGTTTCGCCCCAAAAACCGCGCACAACCCCGGTGATGGTACTGCCCTGAGTCGCGGCATTTGCCCGTGTGATATCGCGTCCATGAATGCCGGCACAGATTACACGGGCATCGACATCCAGCCATGAGACATAGCGAGCACCTTTGGCACCGACCGTGACCGAGACCTCGCTTGTGAGACGAGCGTCCTCGAAATGCACCCATCCTTCGTCGTTTGTGCGGCCGGTGAGTACGCTGCCATCGGGGAGATCGACCTGGACAAAAGCGTCTGCATAGCCTTTTAGTGCCGATCCAGACCAGTCGAGATTGGTACCATCGACGGCCAGAACCCAAAGTTCACCCTGCATCTTTCCGGCTTTGGCATAGCGCCCCGGATTGACCCCAGGCGCTTCGAGGACGACGGTTTGATCGCCGGGCAGAATGAACATCGGGTCACCCGGATTTTGAGGGGGATCTTCGGGCGGATCTTTGGGATCTATCGGATTGTCTGGCGGATCTTTGGGATCCTCCGGCGTGACGATAGGATCGCCCGGTTCCGTACTGCTCTCCTTTATCGTCAGCTCTGCTTGGATAGATTCGGATGCTCGCCCGTCTGGTACGCCATCTGTGGTCGTCTCGAACGTCAGGATGGCTTTGCCCGAAGTGGTGCTGCTCACGTGGATTTCGTAAATGCCTGTGCCCACCGGGACGAGCGAAGAAAGCGATCCAAACGTCGTGCTCACTGCAAGTTCGACATCCTGGCGCCAGATCATGTGTTCGTCTTTGACACTGACGAGAATGGTTGCCGAAGCCTCTTTTTCGTGAGAAATACTGGCTACAATACTCGGGGTGAGAATAATGCCGGGCTCATCACAGGGCGACATATCTTCGCTATCGGGCACGGTGTCGCCATCGGTATCGGGATTGTGCGGATCCGTACAGAACAGCCTCTCCTGCGCATCGCTCAGCCCGTCACCGTCGCTGTCTATTCCGGCAGTTTCGGCGGTACATCCTGCAACGACAATGCCTAAGCTCAGGAGTATGTGATTAAAAATCTGGTATCTCATAATGATTAATGCGGAATTCGGAATTCGGAATTCGGAATTATCAAGTTAATCCCTCTGCAATCTCGCATACCGAATTTATTTAAACCGAAAAATCAAATCCCCATGCCAGGCAAAAGTATAACCCTCGAAGCGCATCGAAGGGAATCCGGGATTTCCGGGAAGAAATTCATATTTTTCCATTTCGCGTGTGGTGTAGATATCGAATTTGCACCCGGTAGCAAAACCGATTTCGAGGGGCGAAATCCACGAAAGCCAGGCTTGTGGAAGCCAAAACTCTCCCCCAAAAGCCAACTGATTTCGATTGCTGTCGAGAATATTGAAGACCACTCGCTGTGCCGGAACGGGGCTTTTTTCGAAAGCGTAGCCCAATGCCAGTTGAATTTCGTCGAGCGGCATCCACGTCAGAGCTGTTGCCAGGCGCCATCCATGATGAAAGGCTTTGAATTCGATTTCATTCGAATCGAGCACTTCGCCATTGTCGTCGTAGAGCTCGACTTGTGCGGCAAATGCCATCGGATCCTTATAATATTGATAATCGAATTCCAGATCGAGTGCAAAACGGGCCAAATCCCATTCTACCAGATGCGAAAAATCGTACCGCACACCGAAATTGAATTGGTGGGGTTCGAGAAAAGCGCGTCCTTTAAAGCCGACATGGATCAGGCCGATGCTGTTGCTGACGAGGATTCTGGCCGGGACATCGATCGTCATGCGTGCGGCCCCGCGATACGAGAACCCGAGATGCAGCCCCTGAATGGGCTCGGCATAAACACCGACACTCGGTGCAAACTGATAGTCGACGACGATGTGTGCCGCACTGTCGCTATTTTGGTTGGCGAAATCGATGTTCACATTGGCGTAGGCGTCGGGCATGATCGAGAGACCTGCACCGATGGCGATGCGTTCCCAGATGCGAACTGCCAGAGAGGCATTCAGATCGAAGCGGCGAACATCGCTCCCTGCATGGATGATGACCGGCTGTGCCTGGGGCGTGACCTGCACATCGTAAAGGCTGTCGGTTGGAAGATGAATCCCGACGCCAAAATAAAGCCGATCCCGATACTGGCCAAGCGGCAAAGCTGCGGCAGAACCAAACTGAAACCCGACGTAAGTGTCCAAATCGGCAGATTCGCGGTTTAGCTCGAGTTTGGGCGTGGCAACTGCCAACCCAATCGAAGTCTCGATGCCCTTTGCGTCAATGAGTCGTGCAGGATTCGAGGCTGCAGCTGCCACCGGGGACGCCGAAGCGGTCACAGCCATCGCATGCGCCGTCGAGGCCGCGTCCAAACCAAACGCATCACCAGGCGCGGCGTTGGTCATTGTTGTCGCGCTAAAAAAGAAACAAAAAGCCAGACTCCCGGACAAAAATGACTTTTTTTGCTGCAATGTCTGCATGATGTCCAAGCCAAAAGCCATGTTAATCTCAGGGACTCCTTATCTTTTTTTGTGGGGGCCGTGCTATTGGCCGTTGGCCAATACGCACGTCGGCTTCAGGCTATCGGCCTGCTGCCGATACGCCTTGCGCTTGTTTTTTTATTCGGAATTCGGAATTAAATGCGTCAAACCTGAATTTCATTGCGCATTGCGAATTGCATTGTTTTGCAGTTCCGCCAGTTCCCGAATGCCTTTCATGCCCAGTTCGACCATCTCGTTCAATTCCTGCATGGGCAAAAGGGCGCGTTCTGCGGTCGTTTGCCATTCGATAACATAGCCATCGGGCGTTGCCACGAGGTTGGCATCGATATCGGCAGACGAATCCTCGACAAAATTGAGATCGAGCAGCAGTTCGCCCGAAACTTTGCCAAGACTGATCGCTGCGACCTGATGGACGATGGGATTCTCCTTGATTTGCCCCGATGCGATCAATTTTTGTATGGCGAGTGATAGTGCGACAAAACCGCCGGTGACAGATGCTGTGCGCGTTCCGCCATCTGCCTGAATGACATCACAGTCGATAGTAATCGTGCGCAGGCCCAATTTTTTGCGGTCGAGCGCCGCTCGCAGGCTTCGCCCGATGAGCCGCTGAATTTCATAGGTACGGCCACTGCCCGCAACTTTTTCGCGCGTCATGCGCGAAGATGCTGAGGCTGGAAGCATGCTGTATTCGGCCGTCAGCCAGCCTAAGCCGGCATTCTCTAAAAACGGCGGCACCTTCTCTTCGACGCTGGCTGTGCATATCACGCGCGTATTGCCACAGGCAATTAAGCAGGAACCTGCAGCAGAGGTAATAAAATTGGGGGTAATCTCGACGGGACGTATGGCATCCCAGACCCGGTCATTCAGACGAATGTAATTGTGTGACATCGTGTTTCTCCCTGGATAGCCCCATCATACACAATGGGGTTTGCGCCTTATATCGCATTGAGGGGAATTGGCAATGAATGAATCATGCAGAATGCAGGTAACTGTTCAGCCGGGGCTCTGCCACGGACCCCGCCAAAGGGTTTTCTGTTCGCAATATCAAATCCGCTCCGAACGATTCCTTAACGTTTTCGTATGTTTTGCGCCTTTGGATTCGGCAATCCATGTGTTCATTCGGGCGTGAATGTCCTCTCACCGTTGTCGATGTCCGTTCATTCTTGCGTGAATGGCTTTTGACAATCGGCGATGTCTGTTCATTCTTGCGTGGATGGCTTTTGACAATCGGCAATGTCTGTTCATTCTTGCGTGATTGTGTTTTGACAATCGGCAATGTCTGTTCATTCTTGCGTGGATGGCTTTTGACAATCGGCAATGTCTGTTCATTCTTGCGTGGATGGCTTTTGACAATCGGCGATGTCTGTTCATTCTTGCGTG
>DGWW01000007.1 GCA_002395385.1 Myxococcales bacterium UBA4248 | reverse complement strand
ATCGAAGCTAAAGACGCTGACCTCTTGAGTGCTTACGAAGCCATCGAAGCTAAAGACGCCGAGATCGCTAGTGCGCATGCTACCATCGATGAAAAACAAGCTGCCATCGAGGCTAAAGAAACTGAGATTCAAGCCCTTAAAATGGCTTTGGAAGAATCACGCCAAAACATCGAAACCCGCGATAAAAATATACTTCTGCTCCAGCGTTCTCTCGAAACATCTAACATTCATGCAAATAAATTGCATGAATCATACGCATCACTCAAAGATGCAATGGCCCAACTGACAGCAGAATTCAATACGCAGACGACTCATCTGCAACAGCAAATCGAAACGAACCGTTCTCTGCAGGAGCAATTTGAAGATACTACGCATGAACTTGAGCAAACCCAAAACGCACTTGAAATCAGTCAGGCAGATCTCGAAAAATGTCGTGAAGATCTCGACACATGTCAGACTGAACTGCTGAATACGAAAGAGTATTTAAGCGCGCAAACGACAGAACTGGAACTTTCAAAGAGCACCATCTCCGAGCGTGACGAACAAATCGCAGCCAACCAGAATGAGCTCAAAGAAAAAGATAAGGAAATTGCCGCTCGAGATGAAGAAATCTTCCAATTCAAGTCACAACAATACCCCGAACGCTGTACGTCATTGCAAGAACAGCTGTCGGCCATGACCAGAAATGCGCAATTCCTGGAAAAACGAACAGAAGGCTTGGAAAAGGAACGACATGCACTTCGAATGGCTTTATTAAATGAAATCGAGTATTTACGCAGTGCTTAAGATTGTGATAGTTGTATACAGGGTGTATTTTTATACGGATTGATTTTATGGATAATAATTTTCTCGAATATTGCATCAAACAAAGCCTTTTCACAAACGAAGAATTGCGTAATGTCATTTCACACATGACCCCGGGGGCTTCAATTTATGAAATGTTGACGCGCATGAACGTCGTTGATGAGACACAATTGGCGGTTGCAGCAGGAGAGTTTTACGACTGTCCTGTCGTTGACATTTTGAGGGTTACACCTGACCCCAAGGCGACGCTTTACGGCTCTGCATCTGAATGCCGTAAATACAGCTTCATTCCATTTGCAGTCGATCCTGTGGTGGGCGTGCTCATTGCACTCGTGGATTATTCCCAGCTTGGAAATATTCGAACCTATTTAAAATCAGCGCATGTAGAGAGAATGAAATTTTATATCGCGCCATGTTCTTCTCTCAATCAAATGCTGGATAATATTTACGGACAGTACTCTGCCCCAGACCCCGAAGTAAGACGTTCACGTCCGCAATCGATTTTAAGAACGCAGAGCGTAGACTTCGACTTTTCGGGTATCAGAAAGACCGATTCATCCCCCAGCATGAATGCCGCACAAACTTCTGATGCACGGCGACTGCAGGCAATGGCCTTTGAATTGGCTGCTTGTCGCGAAGAAAATAGCGTTTTAAAACAACGTATTGAACAACTATCAAGTGCCGTTGAGTTGGAATCCTGCATGATCAGAGAACTTGCCAAAGTGCTTAAAACGACTGGCGCTTTGGATGCCTCAAGTTTTGAGCGTTGGATATCCGCTTTGCGCTAAGGGGTACAATGCGCTTCCTGCCTTCAATTATCATACTTATTGCTGCAGGATGTCTTTCTGCGTGTGATGCACACGATTACTGGCTTCTCCAAGACAAAATTGAAGTTAATTCTGAAGAACAGCTTTTTTCTTCTGTAAACCAGGATCCTATTGAGCAAGATCTATTTGTTCGATACCAGGTCGATTACGCCGTATCCAATTTGAATCATGAAAAACCGACCGAAGTCGTCGTCTCTGCCACCTCTTACGTCAATTCAATTGAACGTAAAAAAGGGCAAAAAGTATGGCATCTTGATCCTTTACAAACCGGAGAAGGAATTTTAACCACTTCACAGCTTGAATTGGGAAATTCCCTTATCGTTTCTCTAGAATGCTGTTCCAAAAGCAAATGCACTCGAAAAGAAACCCTATGCCCACAAAAAGTAGACAACCTGCCGGAAGCTTCAGCCATTGCTGAATTCTGTTACAACGCCTGCGATGATTCGGACACGGCAAAATGTGCCATTCAGTGCCCAGCCGAAAGTAACTGCCTCGAAACATGCCCCCCACCCACAGATGAGAGCAAACTTGAGGATTACGCCAAGTATTTAAGCTGTCGAAAAGAACACTGCGACTATGGCGGGGATGTCTCCACCTGTTACAGCGTTTGCAAAACAGACGCAAAATGTTACGAGACATGTACCGCAACTGAAGAATGCCTAGAAACTTGCATCAGCAACCGTGCCACTTGTTTTAGAAACTGTTTGGCTACATGGACACAATGTACAGATGAAATCTACAAACCGAAAGATGGCACAATTCCTTGTGATTTATGCGGACAATCCGGCCTCTGCAAGACCAATTTAAGCTCCAACGAAGAAGAAGCGACCTGTAAAAATGAAAAAGATGAGCAACAACATGATCCCGACAACCCTGTAACGGTCGTGATTGACTCATATTGTCTGAAAACTGCTGATTCGGGCGAAATCGTCAATTGTAATTTGGATTGCAGCCGTTATCCTGCAGAATGCGTGACGGGATGTGAAACCTATTTTGAATCCAATGAAGAACGCGTTCCCTGTCTCGAACGATGTCTGGAACAGCATCTCTTTTGGTGCAATGATTTCTCCATTCCAATGGATTATGTCGACTCGAATGGCCAGCAGCCTTGTTGTTTTGAGCCATATTGCCACAACTCACTCGAAACCGTCATAAAGACTTATGACGTCGAATGCTTTACTGACACCAGCTGCAGTACAAATCATTACTGTTCAAGTGAAGGAATATGCGTCTCAAATGGCTCAGTCTCCAACTGTGCTGCATCATCGAGAGTTCCCCAAGCGGCCTTCCCATTCGTTTTATTTGCAATTGCAGGATTAGCTGTATTGAGGCGGCGAAAAGATGCGTAATATCCTTCTGTTCGCAACATGCCTCACTCTGCTGTGCTTGCTCTTTCCCATGCTGGCTAACGCAGAACCGCTGGGTTTTAAAAGACCTCGTTCTACCTTTGCGCTGGGTATCGATGTCTTTGATGCCATGCTCGGGAATTTCGGCAATGTCTCAGACGTTGGCATGTCCGTCTTTGTAGAAACGACACTGCAGGTTGGCGGTTATTACGGAATCCACTTTCGCTTTGGCTCTGCCAGGGCATTCACAAAGAAAAACTTTCTGCCATTTGATGATGGGTATCAGTTCGTCTATTTCGTTGCAGCACCAAGATTTAATCTTGCGCCATTTCGAAAACAAATGATTGTTTTCTACTTACAGCCCGAAATCGAACTCCAAATACTAGTCAGTAATACTCTCGTCAAAATCACTGGCAATGACAGCACCACTGGCGCAGCCGGCGGCTCCATCGGCATTCAGTATGTGCTGGGAATTCTATCTATTTCAGGCCAGGCATCCTGCCGATACAATTGGGATCTTCAATCCCTTTTTGTGGGAGGCAGTCTTTCGGTCGGCCTTTCGAATATCATCAAATAAGTGAAAACACCGCGTCATGCGGCCACTACCATTCCAATCGGGGAAAACAGTGACAGACACACCCAATCTAAAAGCTTCAGCGATCGCACACGCCAACATTGCAGTTGCAAAATACTGGGGCAAAAGAAATAATGAAATTAACCTCCCATACACAGACTCCATCGCATTTAACGTCGATGCACTCGTTACCGAAACAACAGCCTGCTGGAATGACGACGATTTCAGAGACGGTCTCGTCATCAATGGCTGGGAAGTCCCCGCTCAAAATATCGGAAGACTTCAACGCATTCTGGATGCGATTCGCCAAAAAACCGGTCTCACACAACGCTGTATCCTCCACTCCAAAAATAACTTCAATCTTGCAACAGGACTCGCGTCTTCTGCCTCAGGCTGTGCAGCTGCTGCACTCGCAGCATCCAAAGCAGCCGGACTCGATTTGAACGAATCGGAACTCTCATCACTCGCACGGCTTGGCTCCGGATCCGCTGCCAGAAGCATACCGGATGGATGGACACGATGGCACGCCGGAACACGCGAAGATGGTTCAGATTCCTATGCCGTTTCTATCGCACCGCCCAACCATTGGCCGCTGCATGTCTTTGTCGTACAGGTTTCAGACACGCCTAAATCCATTTCAAGTACGGATGCCATGCGCAAATGCCAGGATTCTCCCTTCTGGCAGACCTACCTCAACGAAACCAAAGACGCGGCTGATATCGCCCAAAACGCCATTGTACAACGCGATTTTGCCGCACTCACCGCTGCCATGCACCACAACACGATGCTGCTTCATGCACTCGCCATGACATGCCAGCCCCCCATCCTCTTCCTCGCCCCTAAAAGTCTCGAATTAATCCAACATATTTTGCGATCTTCACAAGCCATGCAGGTGTGTTGTACATTAGATGCCGGTGCCAATGTCGTCATTCTGTGCGAAGAAGTCTGTTGGCCATTCGTTAAAAATGACATTATTGCACTAGGATTGCCCTACATCCAAACACATATCGGCCATGGTGCCAGACTGATCTGACGAAGGCATGCCTATGGCCGCCCTTTTGGGCTGCCATACGGCATGCCAACGCACCTATGCTGAAGCATACGGTGCGTTTCACATCATGAAACACCATTCAAACAGCCCACTTTTCAATACATAAGGAATCAACATGCCCAAGTACAGACAGGAAAAAGTCGCCCGCGAGGTCATGCGCGTCCTTTCAAGCGCGATATTTGAAGATGCACAGGACCCACGACTCTTGCTGGTTTCTATCACAAATGTCAACATGTCTGCCGATCTATCGGTAGCATCCATCCATTGGCTCTGTCCAAAAGATGCCGATAAAAACGATATTTCAAAAGCACTCATCGAAGCAACACCCTATCTGCGATCTGTCGTAGCCGATGAAATGGATCTCAGACGCGTCCCAAATCTCAAATTCTATTATGACGAATCCTACGAGAATGGTTTGAGAATGGACGAATTACTCGCCAAATTGCGAGCCGAAGGACAGATGGGAAATCCGGAAAACAACAATTAAACTCCCACTTTCACAAAGGAAACCATCATGCACAATCCATTAAAATGCATATTCCCAATCATTTTTTTTATGGGCATAGCCGCCAGTACTGCACAGGCTCAGGATGCCAATTGCAACTGCGGTGAAATTGTCAAACAGCTTCAGGCAGAGAACGAACAACTTAAAGTCAAACTGGCACAAGCGGAAGCGGATAACAAAAGAAGAGCTGTAGACACTCAGGCGATAGAAGATGAAATCAAAAAACTGCAGAACAAGGAGAAAACAAACGCTTCCAAAGAGACACCTCCCACAAACAGCAAGCGCCTCTCTCCCGAAGAAGTCAAGGAAAGCCTCATTCAAATGCAGAAAAAAGCCAATAAATGCGGACATAATGGAAATCTTACCGTCTCTTTTGGCATAGATGAAACGGGAAAAGTGATTAACCTGAATGCGATATCCGGGTCATTTAATAATACGCCTGTAGGACAATGTATCCTGGATGTGATTCAAAAACATAGATTCCCAGAGAGAGAACAACAGACTAACGGAATAAAATACAACTTCATACTTAAGTGAAATTGCTATGAAACCAGCAGGTCTTTATTTCTTCTTTTTTTTCGTCTGGACGACGGGTTTGCTTATCTTTATTACGGCACAACTCAGAGATAATAACACTTTGCCTCAACCAACCATAAAATACGAAGTTACCGAAGCACAAAAGGAAGCTCAAAAAAATCTTGAAAAAGAAATCGAAACTCTGGAACGGAAGAATAAAGATTTAAACGCCAAATTAGATAGTGCTGTATTCGAATATAGCCAGTTAAAAATTGAAGTAGAAAATTCAGAAAAAAAAAAACGCAGGTAAAAAAAGATAAGGCGCCAGCACCTGCTGCAAAACCACTTAAGCCTTTTAACGAAAAAGAAGCCCGAGAAGCGTTGCGCAAAGCCGTTTATCGCTCAGGAAAATGCCCGAATACAGCCTACAAAGGCATGGTTACCGAAGTGACGTTATCCCCCGATGGAAAAATGCAGAATATCAAGGTGATCAGAAGCAAATTTAGTCCTGAAACAGAAAAATGCGTCCTTGATATCCTTAAAAAATATCAATATCCTGCATTCCAGGGGGAAAGCGTTACGTTAAAATATAATGTCGTCATGTAGTAGCGAAAAATCATGAATCCCATTGTACGATATACACTTCTTTTTATGATTTGGTTTGGAACGGTCTTCGGTTTTTACCTCCATAATAAACCAGCCGAGTCCATCGAACCCGTTCAGCCGCCAGAACCATTGGTGCAAATTCGTGAATCCGAGACTCAAAATGCGACGCTGAACTTACTTAAAGCTAAAGTCACCCGCCTCGAATCAGAAATTGAAACGAACACTCAACTGCTTCGGACTTATGAAGCCAATATCGATGAACTCGAAAATCAAAAACCAAAGCATGCCCAAAAAATAAAAACCTCCACGGCAAAAACCGAATCACAAAAGCCTGCAAAAACAGCAGCTCAACCCGTTCAACGCGTTCCCAACCGGTTCAATACACCCATTAACGGACGCCCGGCAGGAACAAATGCGGGCACCCAAAGACGACCCGCCAATACGAGCGCAATCCCTACCTTTTCAGCAAACAGCATGAAAAGTTACCTGAATGAAGCGGCCAATCGCGCAAGAAGATGCAATGGCAGAGGAAATTTGCAGATTAGACTTACCGTCGGCAACAATGGACGCGTAAGCAGTGTGAGTGCCGTCTCAGGCAACTTAAAGGGCACAGCTACAGAAAGATGCATTGTCAACGAATTCAAAAATCAATCGTTCCCAAAATTCCAAAGGCCTGCCTATATCAATACGACTTACAACGTAAGGTTATAATGAATCAGGGGTACAGCATTTAACTTTGGTATGAAGATTTCCAAAAGCCCAGAGGGCTTTTATATTTGTAGCCCCCGGTTGCGTTAGCTACCGGGGGTTAGGGATTTCGCCGTTTCCCCTCCCCCAGCTTTTTTCCAGCCCGGCGGGCTGGAAAAAAGCTGGGAAAAAGAAAGGCTGGTACGCTTCGATCCCCCGGTACTCGCTACGCTCCAACCGGGGGCTACAAACCTTGAAGTCCTGACGGACTTCATTTGGCAATACTTTTTTAAATGCTGTAGCCCAGACAATGAATGAACACGATATCATGATTCTTTTAAAATAGGCTATGTTTAAGCACCGTGGACATGGGGTTGGCTATAAGCCAGAATGACAATTGTCAGGAAACAAAAAATCCACACTCGCTAAACAAAGCCACAAATACAGTTCTCATCCGGAAGTTATTCTCTTCGTGCTTAACCTCCATTTCTCTTTGATATTTCTCCCTCATGGGACGACAGATAATTGAGCACATTAAATCTGCTCATCGCTAACTACATGTTTAACCGTCTTGCTCATTTACAACCAAATATCGAAAAGCTCATTCCTCTCATTCACGGAGCACACCGTTTTCTTGTATCCATGCATTGCCGCCCTGATGGCGATGCAGCAGGATCGGCTATTGCAATGGGACATATTCTTCGCGCATTGAACAAAGATGTAACCATCTTAAATGTCGACGAAATTCCGATGCAGTTAACGTTTTTAAATGGCGCTCAGGATATCGTCCATTCACTCGAAAGATTTGATTTCGATTTATGCATCATTCTGGACTGTGCCACCCCCGATCTATTGGGCAAGAAATTTCCTCATGACAAAATTACCTGCCCGATCGTCTATATCGATCACCATAGTGTTCCATGGCAGGATTGCGCAGTCAATTTGCACGATTCACAGGCCTCTGCCGTCGGTGAAATATTATTTCACCTGGCCAATGCCCTGAATGTCGAAATCACCCAGGATATTGCTGCTGCCCTGTATACTTCGATTATTACCGATACAGGATCATTTCGATATACCTCGACAACGGCAGATGCCATGCGAGTTTGCTCATATCTGCTTGCAACCGATATCAACGTCTGGGAAATCTGTTCGAATATTTACGAAAACAATCCCGTCGAAAAGATCCAGCTTCTCGGCCTCGTACTTCAGACATTATGGCTTTCGCATGACGGCAAACTCGCCTGCCTGCATGCCAACAGACAAATGCTCAAACAATGCCATTGTTCTGGAGCAATGACCGATGGATTTATCAATTATGCCCGAAGCATTGCCGGTGTCGAAGTCAGCATCTTTTTAACCCAGCTCGAAGATAATCTTTATCGGATGAGTTTTCGTTCGCGCGGAAATATCGATGTTTCACAAATCGCTGCCAGTTTCGGCGGCGGCGGTCATAAGAATGCAGCGGCCTGCACCATTGAAGGTTCTGTCGAATCCATACGCACACAGGTTGAAACGATTTTTGAAGATTTATTATAAATCAACATTTTTATTGACCATCCGCCACAATACCCCCTGCGAAAACCGCTATGTGCACGCGCATACGCGGTTTAATATAAATACACCTAACTTGAAGCGATAAGCTGATCAAGATAATCTTTCAAACTATGTGCCGTATTTAAGTACAAATCATGAAAAATGACAGTCTCTGTACCTTCTTTCTCTTTAATAACAATATTATAAAATTGATTATCCTTAATCTCCATGCCAAGTTCAACATGAATTGAAATTTGTAAATTATCCTTTGGAAAAGAACGAACCAGTCTGTTTCTTTTCTGGAATTCAATATTATCGTTACTTACAATTATACAACTTTTATCAAAAATGAAGAAACTGCTGAGAATGCCAATGGCGATGCACACACATCCAATTATGATATCTTTAGTGTAATGTATGCCTGGGCAATAATGCGGATGAAGCATGCATCTGCCATAAACAAACAGCAAAATAGCACCGACCACTGCGACACATACGCCTATAACAGCCAGAAGATTCGCATTTTTGTTATAAATATAGCATCTTGCATTTTCATAATATACTTTTATACCCTGCATGGGCGGCGGTGTGATGGGCAGCATGCCGGATTCCTTTTAAATCAAATAAAAAAGCCGCGTATTGTCATCCATACGCGCAAGTGTGTGGATGACAATAGCGGCTTTGCAGCTGCGTATCGCCGTCAGGCGATAGCAGCTGGTCACCAATATTCTATTTATAACAATACGCAAGTCGTCATCGGCGGAACTGTGACAGAATTACCGTTCACGCTGCAAGGCGCACCGGACATTGCCAACTGATCGGATTTTCCGGAGACATCGGCATGATTAAAGGTTCTGCTTTGCGTTTCGTGCGTATTGACGACAATGACCGCCTTTACATTATTATAGGATCGGCTGAATGCAAAAATACCGGAATCATTGTCCGAAGCGTTTGTATATTTGAGATTGGTCACATCACCACGGCGCAGCACTTCATTACTTTTGCGCAGCTGAATTACCTTTCGAATATGTTGATAAATTGGATTCTGCTGATCGAATGGCTGAATATTTTTGTAACCGAGTTCAGGTAGCTTCGAAAAGATAGAGCTGGATGTATCCCACATATCTTCGCGGTTACCAGGATCGTTGCCGCCGGTAAAGCCTTGTTCGGTTCCATAATAGATACAGGGAATGCCGCGCTGCAGGATCAGGAAAGCGAGTGCGTTTTTAAGAGAATCAACGCCTTTGGCATCATCGCGATCGTATAGATATCGTCCTACATCGTGGTTATCGAGGAAATTGACGAGCAAATCGCGTGGAGCGACGCCCTGGCCATTGGAATCTACGACGCCGTCTGGACGGGGAACTTTTCCGAATTTGTCATGGCGGCTGCCACTTTGTGGATCCCAGGCATAAAGCGAGCTGGTACCATTTTCGCCGCCGCATTTAGGGGATGAATTGCCAGGACCGCATTTGAAAGCCTGATCGATAGCGTATTTTTGAGAGAACAAAAAGACCGAATCGACGCCATTTTGTCCCTGCTCACTGTCGGAGGTATAAGCGGCCAGCAGGTCATCATTGCCATCGAAAGCCTCGCCGAACATGAGGAAATTCTTTTTACCGCGTGCCTTGGCATGCTTGCGGATGGCAGGTGCAAACGATTCCCAGAAAGAGTATTCGACGTGTTTGAGCGTATCGATACGGAAACCGTCACAGTCGGTGACATCAATCCAATAGGAGAATACCTGCGCCATGGCTTCCCGGACATCCTTGCGTTCCGTGGCCACATCCTTGAGACCACCGGGAAAATCGCCCAAAAGGGTCTGATCATTTTGCCAGTACTGTCTGGACTCGCCATCGAGATATCCGCCCGCCGATCCGTCATAATTGGTAATTTGATGGGTAAAGGGTTTATTGAGTTTTCCGAGCTGGCAGCATGAATTTGCCTTCGTACAGGGATCCCATGGTTTTGTGCAGACAACGCAGCTGCTGGCGGCATCGTCGCCATCACAGAGTCCAATGGCCCCACGACATGCGTCAAGTGCCGGGTTAGCATCCAAAAATGCCCGGCAATTTCCTTTACCTGCGCTATAACTTTCGGCCGAATAGATGGGCGTGAATTTGTAGCTTCTTGAATTGTAATCGTAATCAAGCTGGGTATCGTAATCGTAGGTACGCCCGCGACGATGGTACCAATCTGGATTGGAAAATCCCATGGCCTCGATTTCACTGTCGATGATGCCATTGCGATTGAGATCGATATTTTTCGGGCCCGGAGCGGTACGGCTAATGCTTGGAATATCGAAGAAAACGATAGGTGCCTCACCGGAGAGCCCCATCGAAGTATAGGCATCGATACCGTGTGCATCGAAGTCTGGATCATATTCTGTTACACGGCTCAGTTCACCGGCTTCAGGCCGTTGTGCGCCCTTATCGATATCGCCGCGACCGGCGAGCCATTCATTGGCCTGGCCATTCATATTGACATCGTAGAAGAAGACCTGCCCGACGTGATTGGTCACGATGTCGAGAATGAGTTTCATGCCGCGTTTGTGGAGTTCATCCGAGAGGCGGCGCAGAGTAGCGAGGTCACCAAAGTGGGGATTGTGTTTAAGAAAATCGACCGTCCAGTATCCATGATAGGAAGCAAATCCGGCATCTTCCTCGACGTTTTTGACAGGAGGAGAAATCCAGAGCGTCGTTACCCCGAGATTTTGCAAATAATCGAGTTTATCTATGAGCCCTTGCCAGTCGCCACCGTGATAGCGAGACATGGAGCGCGTATCGACATTGTAATCGTTATTGATATCGCCATTATGAAAGCGATCCACGATGACCTGATAGATAACTTCGTCGCGCCAATCCTTAACATTGGTCGTTAAAACGACGCCATCTTCATTAGGTTGGGTTGGCAGATTATCCGCTTCAACACAGCCAAAAGAACTTGCAGCAAGACCACATAAAACAGCACTTAACGCAAGGCGATGAATGCTTTTTTTCATAGATACAACCTCATAAAACAGAGAGGAGAGAAACCGGGAACAGGCAAGTTGTTAGAGTTTTTTGTTGCCGAACAGGCCACCTTTTCCGCCAGTGAGCGAAACTTTTGGCTTGGGAGCTTCGGCTGCGGGAGCAGCGCCAGCAGCTTTCTTTTTACCAGAATGTTTGGGAGCTGCTTTTACGGGGGCAGCCTGAGCAACGATCTGATGTTTTGACATCGTCAAAGCATGCAGAGATGGGTCGTCCTTGAGAAATGAAACGACACCGGTCTCATAATCATCGGCGAGTGCATAGGGATCGACGGGTTCCTCGCGAGTGAGGGCGAAAACAGCAGTACCAATGATCACAATAAACACGGCAGCAGCGGCAATCACGAATGGCAGGATATTCTTCTTAGGTTCGGCATTCTTAGCCATTTGCTCGCGCTTCAAAGCCTCAAGCTCATCTTCCTGATTTTTTTTCAGTTCGATAGCCTGGAGTTTTGCTTCGGTTTTTCGTTGTTTTTCGGCAGCTGCAGCTCTTTGACGTTCTTCTTCGGCCTTTTTCTGACGTGCTTCTTCTTCGAGGTCAATCAAGCCAGCCTCAATATCTTTTTCACGCTGAAGTTGTGCCTGCATTTCAGCCTGACGCATTTTAATATCTTCCTGAGCCTGCTGCTCAGCAATAATGGCACGCTCAGCTTCAAGACGGGCATTTTCTTCTTCGCGTTCCTTGGCTAAACGGGCTTCTTCTTCAGCATGCCTGCGATTTTCTTCCAGACGTTTGCGTTCTTCTTCCGCAGCTGCAGCAGAATCATCCAAAATACTTCCGAGAAGATTTCTGGCATTTTCTGAATTGCCTTTTTTCTTATCACGGCGGACTTTTGCCACACTTCCACTTGCCGATACTTTCGTCAATTTATCCAGTTCACTCAGGTTATTTGCCATTGTATATCTCCTGCACACAAAAAGGTCTGCATTGGCACACACCTCTCATTTTTACATAACATTTTTTAGCATGCATGTGAAGGTTTACACATGCATAGTGGCTTTTGTTAATTTATACCGTCGTCAAAAGGTCCATTTCCAACCGGCCATTCGAATCCAAACGAACCTTCATATCCTCAATCAGCCAGGTATCATTTGGAAAATGGGTCTCTTTTCTCGAAGCCATCAGTTGAATAAGTTTTGTTAAATTGACGCGTCCATTGGCCGAATCATACAAAACCCGAATGGCATCCCTACCCATGATACAGGCATTCCAAACACTTCTGGCAAGTTCAAGGGCCTCGGTAGATTTTTCAGGCCCCATTTTGCTGCAAAGCGGCTGTGCAAACATCATAAATGTCATTTCGCGATTGGTAGAAGCGCTGTGTTTTTTTGCGGGAACCCCAAAAATAGTATCTTTTGGCCGACTGATTGCACTGTCTTCATCCAGCTCAAGATTGGCGACTTCGTCAGACCTGTACCGCATGCCAGAGTTATTCCTGTAATCCACAGATTCTGGCCGCTGCGAATGCTGCTCCTGCCAGTTCCTGACCTTATGCATTGGCATGGGTGGAACGACAGGTTCTTCATCCTCACTTGCTACCGGCTGTATATTCGAATACGACCTGCCTTGCGGTGGTTTAGGCATACGATTTCCCGAAGAAGGCGAAACCACTTGTTCTTCGGGCTGATGATATCCCATGCCATATTGCATCCGCCCTCCCTGGCCGGGCATTCCAGGCATGTTGCGCTGCGATACGCCGACAGAGCGAGATGAGTTATAATCCGGTCCCATACCTTGTGACATAGCAGGCATCACACCAGATTGCATTGACTGAGGCACCACACCGGATTGCATTGGCTGTGGAAACGCACCGGATTGCATTGGCGGCTGCATTGCACCA
>DGWW01000064.1 GCA_002395385.1 Myxococcales bacterium UBA4248 | reverse complement strand
GTAAATCGCGAAAGCGATAGGTAATAAAAAAATGCGGGTTCCAAGGGCATCATGCCCTTGGCGGGGTCCGGGGCAGAGCCCTGGCTGAATAGTTACGATGCATGGATGATAAGCTCAAAGACATGAATCTCGAAGATTTACATGTGGATGCCAAGGATGGTACAGCGACTGAGGCCCAATCACAGGCAAAGACTGACCTGGCAGAAAAAAGCAAGACAGAGGCTGCTGAACTGTTATCAGATAAAGAAGCAGTTTCCCCCGAGACTAAAGAAGCTGCGTCTCCTTTGAATACAGAGGAATCGCCTGGTGAGGCTGCTGTAAATGCCGATCCTACCGGGGAACGAGCGAGCATTCAGTATGGGCGGACGACGAAGCTTAGCGACATGGTGCCTAAAATAAGTGAGAAACCGAGGCATCAGATACGCACCATGCAGGATCGCGAGATTTCGATGATTCTCAAGACTCAGGGGCGGGCATTGAGTCAGGCACTCATGAGTATTGCCGGAACCAGGCAGCGTTCTGGCAGGCTATGGATGACCGCTGGTGCCATGTTTCTCGTCATCGCTTTGCTGATAATCCAGGTTTATTACCGTCATAGAGAGCTCAACCTCGGTTATGAACTGAGTGCTGCCATCTCGCAGCGTGAGGCGCTCCTCGAGGAAAATCGAAAACTGCGGATTGAGCTACGCGTACTCAGCAGAAGGGATAATCTTGAGGCTGTGGCTGGAAAACAGCTCGGTATGGTGACAATACGCCCGGAACAGGTACTCATTTACGATTTGAAACATAAAAAGCCGCAGGATACTTCGAATTCAAAAAAACGGATCGATGGGCTCGATAATGTCAGGCGCATTGGGGAGGAATAGGCGTGTATAATCAAGTCAGGGAAGACGCGGAGCGCCAGAAAAAGCAGAACAGGGGTGCCTGGGTACGTATCATTTTTATTGGGATTGTTCTCACGGCAATTTTTTCTGTCATTGGCGTTCATATTTATAAGCTTCAGGCAGAGGAGACACATCTGCAGCGGCGTGCTGAACGCCAGAGCACTGGTCGGATTACGCTCGGTGCCGGCGGTGAAAATGAGCTCGATGGACATCGCGGCTATATCTATGACCGTCAGGGATACGAACTCGCTATTAGTGTCGAGACACCCAGTATTTTTGCGCATCCAAAACAAATTGACGATATCGAGGGGACTGTCCTGGCATTGAGTAAATCACTCGAAATGGACAGTGCCGAAATTCGAAAAAAACTCATGTCCGAATCGCCCTTTGTTTGGATTGTCCGAAAAACGACGCCCGATAAAGGCGCAGCTGTCAAAGCGCTTCATTTAAAAGGTGTGGGAATGAAGCGTGAAAGTAAACGGTATTATCCGGGGCAGGAACTGGCTGGACAAATACTCGGTTTTGTAGGCCTTGATAATGTTGGCCTGGAAGGCGTAGAATTAGCTTATGACAAGTATTTACGCGGGGATGTGCTCCGTATCCGCGGTATGCGTGACTCCAGGGGACGTGTCATTTTGACGAGTGACTCACCGAGATTGAACATGCTCGAAGGGAGCTCTATCACGCTGACACTCGACCAGTATATTCAGAAAATATCCGAAATCGCACTCGATCGGACTTGTCGGAATTTTTCGGCAAAAGCCGGTGTGGCAGTCGTCCTCGATCCCTATACCGGAGAAGTTCTGGCAATGGCCAACTGGCCGAGGTTTAACCCGAATCGGTTTAACGATTATAAGAATAAGGATGACATGAAGAATCGTGCTGTATTGGATGCCTACGAGCCTGGCAGCATGATGAAGCTCATTACCTATTCATCGGCTGTCGAAGGTGCGCATGTTCGGCCGACGGATCCTATCTCACAAAATCACGGAAAAATCACAATCGGAAAGCACACCATTTCTGATACGCACAGCATTCCTGACATGACTGCCGAAACCGTCGTCAGCGAATCTTCGAACATCGGTGCCTATAGACTCGCTCAAAAACTCGGCAAGGAAAATTTTTACAATTATTTGCGCAAATTTGGTTTCGGCCAGCGCACTGGCATCAATATCGCCGGTGAATCTGCGGGCATTCTGTGGAGTTACAAACGGTGGCAGGAAGTTATGTTTGCCAATATCGCTTTCGGACACGGGGTCAGCGTTTCCCCTCTGCAAATCGCTGTTGCCGTCGGCGTCATTGCCAACGGCGGTAAGCGCATGCGCCCATGGCTCATTAAGGAAATCCGGGATCATGAAGGCAATCTCATCGAAAAAGGAGAGCCAAAGGTCATGGAGGAGGTCATCAGCGAACAGTCTGCCGCTATCGTGCGACGTGCAATGGAACGCGTCGTTGCCGAAGGAACCGGAATGCGCGCATGGGTTTCGGGCTATCGTGTCGGCGGAAAAACGGGAACTGCACAGAAAGTCGATCCCAGAACGCACGCTTACGGCAATCAGTATATGGCCAATTTTATTGGCATTGCTCCTATCGATAATCCCAATATTGTCGTCGTTGTCATGATCGATGCCCCCAAACCACTGCACAGCGGCGGCATGGTTGCGGCACCCACGTTTGCAGAAATCGTTACACAGGTCCTGCCATACCGCGGGGTTTATCCGAAGATTGTGACCGATGGCATTCTCGATCCCTTTGCTGGAATGGCTTTTACGCAGACTGATAAAACTGTTTCTGACAAACAGAATCAAGCCATTCCAAATGTTCAGTCGTGCGATGATTATGTGGTCGTTCCTGATTTCCGAGGCAAAAGCGCACTCAACGCACTCGAAACGGCATCCAATGCCTGTATTGAAATCAACATGCTAAACTCAGGTTTCGTCTCTGCACAGTGGCCTGCTCCGGGAACGCGAGTCTCTGCACATTCCCGCGTCGAACTCACATTGCGCGGTAATTATCATCAAAAGGGACGCGATTGATTTTGGAATTCGATAAGCAAGCGCCGAATGAAGTTTGTATTTCTAAGAAAAACAGAATAACCTAGAGCGTGCATGCGTTGCGCATTGTGCATGGCACATTGAAATAAGGAGTTTTAACATGGTCAAAAAAGTCGATGAAAACGATGCCCGCCAAGTGATTGCTGTTCTTGAAAAAATACTCGCCAGCAACGATTCGATCAAAGCGCTCTGCGAAAAAAATAAAAAAATTGCGCAGCATCTTGCAAAGGAAGATAAGCTTGAAAAACGCACGGCACAGCTCATTATTATGCATTACTCCAACCTCTGCGCGGCTGGAGGCGGTGCCAGCGCAATTCCCGGCCTTATCCCTGGAATCGGTCTCATTTATTCACTGCTTGGGACGACTGCACTCAACTCATTCCTCATGCTCAAGTTTGAGTTGGAAATGAGCCTTGCACTCAGTCATCTGGCTGGTTTTGATATCGAAGACCCGCGCGAGCGCAAAATTGCTTTTCTGCTTGCATGCACGGCACTCGAAGACGCTTACGACGAAGAAAAAGAGCCATCCATCGGAACCGTTCTCGATTTGGCCATAAACGAATATTCAACCCGCGAACTCAGCAAAACGCTCGTCAAAGCGGTCGCACGCGTCATGATGATGTTTCTTGCAAAACGCTGGACGCGTCTGTTCCCGTTCGTCGGTATTGGTATTGAGGCCTCTGTCAACAAGGTCCTGAGCGCTCAGCTCGGCCGCGAATGCTGGCGTGCCATTCGTCGCAGAAGGAATGCACAGGATAATTGAGCAACTCTATGGCTTAGTTTTTTTTCTAAATTGCAATCGCGTCATTGGCTGCCATCTGTCGCTTAACAACTTCATTTTTATTTGACATTCGTCTTTATATTATCATTTCGCGCGCTATCTTATAGATATGCGCGCGTTTGTGCCTATTGCATACGGCACAAAGTGTGCGCTATGCCTGCGGCATACGCGCCCACCGCTTGTTTTGACTGCTGTACCCAGGGAGAGTGGACTATGAAATCGATTTTTACCTGCTGGTTGGTTGTCGTTTGTACGCTCGCAGGATGTGCCACAGAATCCGGAAAAGATACTGTCGAGTTGAAACGCTGTGATGATATGAACGAATACTACTATTGTTCCTATGATAAAATTTGTTGTCAGGGAGAATGTCGGGCGATCGATGATGAAAATTGTGGTGAGTGCAACAGATCCTGTGATGAAAATGAAATTTGCAGCGTACAGAATGACGGTTCATGGAATTGCAACTGTAAAGCGACGAACAATATCTGCACCCAAACATGCTGTGCCGATGGATGCGTAGAACTGGCAAATAATTCAAATCACTGCGGCGCATGCGGAATCGCGTGTTCTGATGGGGCTGTTTGTCTTGACGGTTCCTGCAAATGTGTTGGAAATATGTCCAATTGCGATGGCGAATGTGTCGATGTCTCTACGAGCTTGAAAAATTGTGGCGCTTGCGGGAATGAATGCCCCGATTATGTCAATGCCGATTTTCATTTGGCCACAAGCTATTGCAGTGGAGGACGCTGCTATACCGTTTGCGAGTCGGGCTTCACAAATCGTGACGGCGATATCTCGAATGGATGTGAATATTCGAGTTATTATTGCGGCAATGGGGTGATCGAACCAGGGGAACTCTGCGACGGATACGCATTGAATATGCAGACGTGCAAGACCGTACTCGGAGACAATTATGCCGGTATGCTACATTGTCAGAGCGACTGCAGGGGCTTTGATACTTCTGAATGTGTTCCTCTGGACTCATCCGCTGTTTGTGGAAACAACATTGCCGAAGAGGGGGAGTTGTGTGATGGAACGGATTTGAAGGGAAAGACGTGTGCGTCGATCTTTGGCGCAGAATCTTCCGGTACACCTGCTTGTGTGAACTGTACCACCGTTGACGTCGGCTCTTGCACCAATACCGGAACGACGATGCCTGCTGAATGTACGGATGGTGATTTCCGCTGCAGTGGTCAGGTTTTGCAGAACTGTTCCGCTGGAAAATGGTCTGATTATCAAACCTGCCCCCAAAACTGCGATTCAGCCCAGAAAAAATGCATCGGAAATGAAACCTGCTCGGGCGGAGAATATCGCTGCAACGGCAAGGTACTGGAGATCTGTGCCAGCAATGCATGGAGTACCGTCGATAATTGTTCTTCAATATGCGATGCAGGTTTAAAAAAATGCATACAATGTAAAGTGGATGCGGATTGTGCTTCCGGAAATAGATGTAACAGTGAGTATTCCTGTGAACCAGCAGGTTCGGTTCCGTCCGGATATGAAACGATTTTCGAATTGTCATCGGGATTCTCCAAACCAGATAAGGATTCCAATCCTGCAGTTATCGAGAGTGATGGTTCTACTTTTACGACAAAGCTCATCAGTGGCAATGGGATTAATGTCGGCCCCTGGGGAACAGATTCAGAACCGGATTTTGATTCAAAATATATAAAAATATCGCTCGATAGCGGGGCAATTTCAAAATTGTCAGATAAGTCCCAGGCTGCGATGACTTTTTATTATGGAACGAATGGCAAACTAGGGGCAAATGCCAAGATTGCAGTCGCTTTTTATGCAGATTCTGTGAGAGTCGGAAATTATTGTTCCTACACACTGTCAGGTGCTTCTCAGTTCGATAATCTCAGCAGCCCTTGTGAAGTTGCTTTAAGCGGAAACAAAAATATACATCTTCGCATAGTGGCTTATGGCGCATCCTCTGCCTCAAGCGGAACGGTGCGCCTATATCCCCCCGTCGTCGTTCAGGCTAAATAGTGGGATTATGATGTTGTACGTAAAAAAGGAGTTCCTTTGAAAATAGCACTTTATTATGCCATGCCCGGTGAGATTGCCTCCCTGATTGCGCAGGGAGCGAAGTTGTTCAACGAGTACGCCGGGATTAAAGTTTATCGTGTTGCAGAATATCCGCATGAGGTCATCGCAGTGGCCGGAGGTGTCGGAAAAGTCAACGCAGCGATGGCTGCGCAGTTCACAATTTTAAAATATGCTCCTGATTTGATGATTGACGTTGGTGTCGCCGGATGCTTTGAAAATGTCGAAATCGGAACCCTTTTAAATGCACAGGCATTTGTGCAGCATGATGTCGATACGACAGCTGTAGGCGATCCCATTGGATTGGTCAGCACTGTCAATTGTGTTGAATTCCCCGTCAGTGCTTTTGACATAGCCGGCAAGACGCTCGACAAACTCGGTATCCCTTATAGGCAGGGGCTTGGTGCCACAGGTGACTGGTTTGCAACAGGCACTGAACGTGCGGAGTGGATTCGCAGTACCTTTAAACCGTTGTTTTGTGATATGGAAGGAGGGGCTATCGCGCAGGTTTGCTATCGCAATCAAGTTCCTGTGATGGCGATCAAATCCGTTTCGGACTGCCTTTTTGGCGATGGCAATTACCAGTTTAATTTTCCGAAGGCGATGGAGAATCTCAATGAAACCGTCATGCAAATGATCCAGAACCTGGATCATTTCTCGAAAGATGCTTAATTGGTTTATGCCTTTTATCGTTACTACTCAGCCGCCAGCC
>DGWW01000027.1 GCA_002395385.1 Myxococcales bacterium UBA4248 | reverse complement strand
TGGTAAGAATTGTACGAGAAGCGCGCTTGTTATGATAATGCATGATGTATGTCTCCTCGGGTAATTCAAATATGAACCGAATAGGTCAATCCATGATCGCTGCTATAAAGAAAGTCTATTCTGCAGCAATTCTTTCTGTCGTTATAAAAAAATAAATAAAACAATGAAAGGAGTAAAATGCAATAATTAAATAGTTCCAACGATCATTGAATGACTAGAATGGTTGGCAGTGCATTAAAAAAAGCCCCCAAGCACTTTTTAAATGCATGGGGGCTTGAGTAGAAATTAATCTAAAGCCAATGCATTCATTTGCTCTGCAAGCTCTTTGAGCATTTCATTTTTGGCGGATAATTTCTTTTGAAGCTCCTCAATTTCCTGTGATTTTTGGGCATCTGAGGCAATTAAATGCTGAAGCTGTGCGTCTTTCTCTTCGCTTCCCATTGCAATGGCATCAAATTCAGACCCCATTTGTTCAGCCTCGGCACGGAGTGTTTCTGCAATTGATTCTGCATTCTGTGCTCTCGATGTCAAAGCATCGCACTGACTTTGGAGCATTGTAATTCGATTGTCTCGGGCCGTGATTTCAGATTTCAACACGGAGATCTCATTTTTAAGCACAGTGATTTCATCATTGAGCCTTGAAATGTCAGCAGCAGAAATTGCGGCAGAGCTTACCGTTGAAAATGATCCGGATAATGCGCGTGAAGTACCCGATTTGGGGTCTGAGCCTGAACGCGTGCCCGAGAGGCTTGCCGTAAGTGTGGGTTTTGCGTATGCCGCGCTGGGCGATTTGGAGGCTTGTGGCAGTGAGGATGCGGATGCTCTGGTGGGAAGCGGCTTGAGTGTTGAAGGCAGTTTGGATGCCGTAGCGCCAGGTTTTCCCAAAGGTGAGAGGGTTTTATTGCCAATCTGTCCGATTGGTCGGGGCGTAGCGGCTGCGGGGGCAGCATTGGATAAACCGCCTAAATCATGTGCGGAAGCAGAGGGTGGCGGAAGTGTGTTGGCGTCGTGAACATCGGGTGTTTCTACGACATCGGGCGTCTCAACGAAAGGTGCATTCGATGAATCATCCAATGAACTGGAATCTATTTCTTCGAACAAATTCATGTCATCGATTGAAAGTGATTTGATGACTTCACTGTCGTCGCCAGACTCTTCGTCCTGGACGTTCATTTCGACCATTTCGTCATTGGGAGAGGGTGGGGCGGCCTGTGCGTTTGCAGCATCGATTTCTTCGAAAATCACTGCAATTTCATCCAACATGGTAGCGATATCCAGCGGCTTGAGGAAATAGCCGTCCGCATGGTTTGCGAGGTTGAGATGTCGTTCAAAGGCGTCAGTTGTCGTTTCACTGCTCGTAATGAAGACGGGAATATGGGCAGTGTTGGGATTGCGCTTGATATTGGAACAAACAGCAAAACCGCTTTGATCGGGTAGTTCTACGGCAACAATGATGAGATCAGCACTGGGAGCCAGAGCCAGGCCTTCTTGCGCGTTTGAGGCGACAAGTGCTTTGTAGCCACTTTGAGCCAGTTCTTGTCCTAGGGAATTGAGTAGGTCAACTTCGGCATCAATAATTAATATTGTTTTCATGGAATATCCTTATACGATGGATGATGTCTGCGTCAAAACGCCTTTCTAGTTTAAACCTGTTTAGCTTATGACTCAAGAAAAGATGACTGCAAAATAAAAATACATCACGAGCCGTATGGAGTGCACCGTTGGTGCACCCATAGGCGAGTTGCGCAGAGCGTATGCGAGGCGCATGCACGGCGTATCCCGCAGGGATAGCCGTGCATTATCCAAAACGAATCATATCGCTGAGCAGGCGCCTGGCCGTTTCTCGAATAAAACCATGAAGTTCCGGCATGGAGGCGATTATTTCCAATTTTGCTGGCGGCATGGAAAAGAGGCATCGCAGCGAATGACTTGCTTTAAGGGAAGGATTGGCGGCAAGTGCAAAGCGGATTTCGAGACGCGAACTCCATTGTGATGCCAGAATTGGCTCGAGCAGGTCGTTTTGTGATGGGCGACGCGAAGCCATAAAAAGGATGTCTGTTTCCCGGATAGCCGGATTGGAACACAGAATTTCGATGACCGGGGGCCATGGGCTGTATAAAAGGGACTCATGATGGCGGCGTATGGCTGTGCGTGCCATGGCTTTTTGAACGCCAAGTGGCTGGCTGATGAGTGTCTGTGCATTCTGGGCTTCAACGTTGGGAATGCCAACTCTTGATGGCGCATAGTCCGTAAAGAATAGCTTTGCTAAAGCGTGACTCTCACTATCATCGCAGCATTGATATAAATCGGGGAAACGCTCTACAAAAGGCATATCTTTCGAAAGCGTGACAAAAGCGCGTGCACAAATGATGAGATCCCGGCATGCTTTTTCGTCGCGCCGGGTAAGATAGGCATCTACTCTTTGCGCGATAAAATCAAATCCTTCCTCGTCCGGCGCATTGAGCAGATGGTTCTTGATCTGTTGTTCAATGATTTTGGGATCGTCCGTCGACATGGGGCATTACGAGTCTGACTCATCATCCTCTTGCGAACCGCTGTTTCTGATGTTCAGGTTGAGTTTTCGAACAATGTATTCAACGGATTTGCGGTGCATGTCAGAAAGGCGGGCCGCTTTGGAGACATTTCCGTTGGTTGTTTCGAGCAGTTTTGTCCAGTATTGTGTTTCGAATTGTTCGATAATATTTTGTTTTGCTTCTTTAAATGGTGTTTGCTGCTGAAGCACATGCTGAACGTAGGCCTCAGTTTCATTGACATTTGAACTCGGTTTTAAATCACCTTTTTTGGTATTCAAAAAACGCGTTTCAATGCGATTGTCATTTGCAAGCAAACATGCGCGTTCGATGAAATTGCGGAGTTCTCTGACGTTTCCCGGCCATGAGTAGGATCGCAATTTTTGCATGGTAGAAAAAGAAATCTCCGGTGCAGGGCGCTTGAATTTCCTGGAAGCATCCTCGAGGAAATGCTCAACAAGCAGCGGAATGTCCTCGGTTCTTTTTCTCAGAGGCGGCAGATCGACTTTGATGACAGCAAGTCGATAGTATAAATCTTCCCGGAAATTGCCATTTTCAACTTCGCGGGCAAGAGAACGGTTGGTTGCTGCGATGACTCGGACATCGACAGGATAAGTCTTTTCTGATCCTACGGGACGCACCATGTGGTTTTCGAGTGCTCTGAGGAGTTTTGGCTGTAAATCGAGAGACAGCTCACCGATTTCATCGAGAAAGAGGGTGCCGCCATTGGCCTGCAGGAATGCGCCTTTTCTATCAGAAACAGCCCCGGTAAATGCGCCCTTGACATGCCCGAAAAGTTCCGATTCTATAAGGTCTTTCGAAACGGCAGAACAATCAAACGTCACGAAAGGTTTGTCTATCCTTTCGGAATGCTGGCGGATTGCGGCGGCAACAAGTTCTTTGCCGCATCCGGATTCGCCTTCGACGAGTACGGTTGCCGGTGTTGGTGAGACTTTCTCGAGAAGGCCGAAAATTTCACGCATCGCGATGGATTGTCCGATTAAATCACCAAAATGATCCTGTGAGGAAATGGAAACTTCGATAGATTCATTGCTGCATAATTCAAATTTAATTTCGACGCCGCCGCATCGGAAGGTAATCGGGGATGTCAGGTAAATATCGTTGACCCGGATATCCCCAATAAAAGTGCCATTTTTGCTTCCCAGATCCACAAGTCTGTAACCCGTTTGATCGAGTTCAATTTTGGCATGATGACGCGAAATGGACGGCTCTTGCAGACAAAAATCACAATCCGGGTGTGAACCAATAAAAATGAGCCTTTTTTGGTATTCACCCTTCTCGTCCGCTGAACTAAGGCGATATTTTTTGACCTGAAGGGCGACAGGAATGTTTCCAAGAATAGTCTGCGTTTGCTCTGTCATCAGAAAAAATATTACGTAAAGCTCTCAGTCCACCTGCCACAATCAGGTTTTGGGACTTGAAGAATTTGTTAATCAGTTGTGGCTTCGTAAAAAACGATACTCTTGCCATCAGGAAGCAGTACAAGTCTGGCACTGAATTCGCGAATGGTCATGGCGAGTGATGTCTGGTTCATGTACCAATAGTTTAATGCCTTCCTTTTGGCATCACTCCTTGTTCGGCCAGTGAATGTAATGGGTTCTTTTCTTGTTTGCGTCTTGTCAAGATTTCCCATTGTACCTGTCTCCTTTATGCTAGCAAATCGATGTGACCCAGAATGAGGCAGAGATAGACTACCTGATGGACTGGATAATCATTCGGAAATGCGGCAACCATTTCGGTGAGATTATCGCCTTTTGTGAGCTTTTCAACAACAGCTGTTACCTGAGGAGATAAATCTGCCTCAGGGAGCTTTGGGACATTATCCTTTAATTTTAAAAAATTTGAAAGACACGAATGCGTTACTTCGAGAATGATTGTCATCGGAATCCATTTCAACGTTGCCTGGATGATGATGCTGTTGGTGAATTTATGCTTCGGATGTGAAATAAAATTAATGTTCTTTTGCGCTTTATTGTCAATCCATTCAAAATTTCCATCTGGCCATGTAAATACTTCAAATATTAAAGAAAGTCCATTGGGAAGATGATTTTCTGTTTCGAGAGTGATTTCGCCCGTCGAAAGCTGTTCGAGGACTGTTTCAGGGGATGGTTGTTTTGGATTGGATTCGAAAAAATGGAGGCAGTCAGAGGTCTGAATGTCGACGACGTCCCCTTCTGAAAAATAAACAATCCAATGGAGCGATGCGCGCCAAAGATGCAACGTTCCTGTAAGATTGCGTTCACCAATGGTGTGAAGAATGGCTGCAAAATGGGTGTGTATGAGCGATCCTTTGGGCGTAAAATCCAGATAGGGATTGACAAATGGGATAGCTTGCAAATCATTTTTTGCATTATCTGAGAGCTCATCGAGCTTTTCAATCAGCACATCGTGGTGCGATTGCATGAAATGTTCTGTGCCTTGTCGAAGCCAGCGAAACCGCGCATGAGAAAACGAATTTCCCTTCAGAGGTTTGGTGTCGAGATGGTAAAGTGTTTCAAAAAGATTGGATGCTGTCGCAGGTAGCGGCATAATGTCTGCAAATCCACATTGTATTGCAGATTCATATTCTGCAGCCCAGCCGAGTGCTGCAAACGCGATCCACTTGATTTCAGGATATCGATGGGGAATCTCAAATAATTCTTTTTGGTCCTGGTGTAGTGTGTAAATCCCCAGTGTTGGCTCATCCTCTGCGATGCATTTGTCAAGTGCGTCGCAAGTATCGCACACTACCAGACTGTAACCATAGGCATTGAGTACGGCGATGAGATCCGTATCAAGCTGGTGTAATGCAATGGCGGTCGTCATAGGGGGGGACTCCGAACATGTTAGCAGTTGGCAATGAGCAGTTAGCAATGAGCA
>DGWW01000118.1 GCA_002395385.1 Myxococcales bacterium UBA4248 | reverse complement strand
AAAAAATTAAAACCGCGTATTTGCGCAGCAAATAGCCGCGCACCTAAACCAATTCCAATGAATAGGTATAGACCTGAAAAATATCTTCCAGGTTAAATGGCACAAGCAATTTGCGAATAGCATCGACCTGATCGAGATGAAGGATCGCGACAAATTTCGTATTCACCGAATGCCCACCTAAGACACAAACAGCTTGCATATCCACTAAATCAGCACAGTCATGTGACATTGCGGCAGTCGGCTCGAACACAGCCAGAGCGTAATTGGCATCATGGACATGAATGATTTTTGTCCACTCAGAATACCATTCGGACTGAGGTAATCGGCTCAAATCCTGATTACATTTTAAATGGGTGTCCAGACGGTGCTCCGCCAAAGACTCCATGGCGCGTGCAAAGAGATAGTAATCGTCGAAGTCTGCAGGCATTGCAAACACATCGAACGTGCGCGTCGTATCGTAGCGAAACGGGATGTCGGGCCCAATCCCCAAAGCTTTAAAAATGGGCGATGCATCGGTTTCCTCGACGGCTTCCTGTTCACAGCGCTGCACATCGCCGACGGTCTGTCTGTATTGCTGCACCTCGGCATATTCCTCGCGATAAGGCTCGAATAGCTGTGCGACCACATCATCCATTGCGCGACGCGATTTACCGTTGCCCCCGATCGTATGCAATGCCGTCGAAATGGCATACGGCAATACGCTGCGCACGTCATCGGCATCCCCTTTGGGAATGCGCATAAACAACTGCATCAATTGGTGCAGGACCGCGAGGCGTTCGGCGCGTGTATCGCCATTTTCGCGCACGACGAGCATGCTGACCAGCCCAAGACAGATTTGAAACACCTGCATTTTAATATCATGTTGCCGGGAATTGGACGAGCTCTCCCATGCATGATTCAGAATGGCATTGACCATGCGCTGGGGCACCAAATCGATCCACGGCATTTCACCGGGAAACATCATATTGAACAAACCGGTGGGATCATTCCTGCTGGTATCGACCAAGGCACGCTGCATCACGCCATTATCCAGTTCAAAAATTTCCTGGTAATCATCGGCCAGACTGCCTCTAAAGGCAAACGGCGCGGCGATAGGATAATTGACACCCTCGACGCAGCATTCTTCGGGCCAGTCGATCGATTCGAGCAAAATGCAATTTGCAAACGTATCGACAGGAATGACTTTTAAAGCCCGCGGCAGATGGACGTGTTCAAGCGATTCACAGCCGCTGAACATGCCCTTTCCCATAATTTCGGTGTGATCGGGAAAAACCATATTTTCGAGTGCGACGCAGTCCTGAAAGACGCGATCCCCAATCTGTGTCAGGCTGCCGCCAAATTCGACGTGTTCGAGCAGCTCGCAACCCCGCATGGCATCGTCGTCGATTTGCCTGATGTCGCCTTCGAAACGCACCGTCCTGAGCCTCGGCAGTCCCAGAAATGCCCTTGCCCCGACGCGGCACAACCGGCCCTTAAAAATGATGTGTTCGAGCGCCATCGCCTGACACAGCGCATCTTCGGCGATTTCATCGACTTCGGGGCCGATGACGATGCTAGTCACCGAAGCATCGATGCCGATCAATACGGTCCCTTCGATGATGACACCACAGGGTGCAGGCTCGGTAGTTTGTCCGGCCTCACCATTTGAAGCAACTTTCTCATTCATCTTCTTTCATCTTACGTATTCGACTGTACATCACCATCATTAAATTGCTCTTGGGTGATTTCGCCGCGCATGGGTTTGTCAAACCACCGCAGGAACTTGAGATAATTCTCGGAATAGCCCTGCCAGCATGCGGCATTGCCGAGCGTTTTGATGGGCGTTTCCCACAGGACGTGTCCCAAATAGCCAATCGTGTTCTTTAAACGTTCGGTTTGAATCGAACGAATGAGTGTTTCGGCTTCGTTCCATCGCGCGCGTTTGACATCGGGCGGAACGGGATCGGGCAAAGATGCCGCGACCGTATTGGGACGCGGTGAAAATCGAAAGAGATGAACATCGTCAAACTGCGCATTTCGAATAAATTCCATGGTTTTTTGCCACATTTCTTCGGTTTCGCCGGGAAAGCCGACGATGAGATCGGTCGAAATACGCACATTGGGGATAGATGCACGGATGGCAGCGATCTTTTCGAGGTAACCGCCAATCGGCGTCCTCCGGCGCATCGCAGCGAGTACTTCGTCACAACCGCTCTGCACGGGGATGTGGAAGTGCGGGCAAAGGCGACAGTCCTGCCAGAGTTCCCACAATTCCTGCCGTACATGCCAGGGTTCGATCGAACTCAGGCGTAGGCGTTGCACAGAGGTATTGTCGAGAATCTGCCGAATGAGCCACGGCAGTTTATGGGTTTCGTCGTGCCATGCTCCGAGCTGTACGCCCGTGAGCACAATTTCCCTTTCGCCCAAATCGAGACATTTCTGAATTTCGGCGATAATCTCTGCGGCATTCTCGCTACGCTCGCGCCCGCGAGCCAGACGCACGGCACAATAGGAACACTGGTTATTGCACCCATCCTGAATTTTAATAAAACTGCGCATTCGCAAATGATAGGGCGTCGGTATGGGATTGTCGGAGGTCTGTGCATCGAGTGACGCGATGGCATCGAGAATGATCTCACTGGCTATTTTTCTGTCTTCCCTCAAAATGCGAATGACGCGAATAGGTGCATTGCAATCCCTGCAAAGCTCGCCATCTGTGAGTGGATTTTCACCTGACGCCATCAGATCGACTGCACATCCCATGAGCACGAGAATTTGCGGTTCCATGGCAGCCATGCGCCTTGCCAGATTGCGCGATTTGCGCATGGCATCGCCAGTGACACCGCATGTATTGAGCACAATGACATCGGGCCCGTCATCGAGCGTGACCATTTCGTGACCATTAGCAGTCATGGCGCGCGCAATTTGTTCATTTTCGGCCTCATTGAGGCGGCATCCTAAAAAATGATAGGCAATTTTCATAACGCAACAAAGCTACTCATCCAAGTTGCTGCATTCCATACAGCAGACCAGAGCCTCCCCATGCACCGACAGTGTCCCCTAAAACGTTCGAGTGCGGGTCGTTTTATAAGCAAAAAGCCGCGTATTGCCGCAGGCAATAGCGGCGCATGTCTGCGTATGGCGCAGCCATAGCAGACAATCATCATAAAAAGAAACCCACAAAATGCAAGAATCTGTTATGTTAAAACATCGCTGATAGCAATCAGTGAGAGGTCTCCCATCACCAACGGAACGAACGATGCCAGTAGAAACGCGCACCGCCGTATATGGCGGTTCATTTGATCCTCCGACGTATGGCCACATCGACTTGATCCAGCGTGCCTGCAAGACGTTTAGCCACGTGACAGTCGGTATTGGTTATAACCCCAATAAACGTGCGACCTTTACGGTCGAAGAAAGACTCGAATTCTTGAGAACGTCCCTGGCAGACTGTCCCAATGTGACATGTGATGCTTACACAGGTTTGCTGGTTGATTACTGCAGAAGTATCGGTGCCCGTGTGATTATCAGGGGACTTCGCGCCGTTGCGGACTTCGAATACGAATTCCAGATGGCACTGGCAAACCGTGATTTGGCGCCCGAAATCGAGACCATGTTCCTGATTGCAGCGACGGACAAGCTGTTTTTATCCAGCTCTGTTGTCAAGGAAATTGCTTCATGCGGGCGAGATATTACGCCTTACGTCCCGCCATGCGTCGCGCAGGCGCTTAATGCGCGGTATTCAGAATAAATAAGGAGCCAGCATGAAATCGACAGCGTACCTAGAACAGCGTTATACCTATTTAAAACAGTTATGCGATGATTTTGCTGCCCACAAAACGAATGCGGCAGCGATGTACCTCGGGCGTGTCCGGGCGTTAAATGCCCATGCCGATGACAACATTCCTTTTTTTGCACTTGTACGGGATTTCGGTCTGACTCAATTCGAATCGGATGTGCTGTTCTTTGCCCTGGCACCTTCGCTCGACGCGGGGTTTAAGCAAAAGCTCGTGACAATACATCAGAATTTTGCGCTATCGACGATCGATGTCGGTCTTGCGCTGGAACTCTTCAGCCCTACATTCGAACAAAAAGTCGAGAATCGCCGGGCATTTTTGCCGACCGGCAAACTGATTGCCAATCACCTGCTTGAACTTAATCCCAAGCCTGGTGCCGAATCACAACTCCAGGATATGGCGATCGTCCTGCCTTCGCGCATTGTCTGTCACATTCTCGAAATGGAAGCGGATCTGAACCTAGACGGATTCAGCCGCCTCGTGTGGCCCAAAACGACGCTGGATCAGGTCATGATTCCCGAAAAGCAACGCAACCAGATCATTCGCATTGTCAATCAATACGAAGCCTGTCTGGAGCTGAAAAAATCTTGGAATTTCGAGGAAATTGGAGGCGGCGGTCGAAATATCATTTTTTTGTTCACGGGCCCCTCCGGGACTGGAAAAACGCTGATGTCGCAGGCGATAGCCTCTACACTCAAGCGTCCGCTGCTGCTCGTCGATGCCCATGAACTGCAGTCTAACCGCAGCCTCGAAGACAACCTCGATTTGCTGATGCGCGAAGCGCGCCTGCGTCGTGCAGTTCTCCTGTTTGACGATTGCGAGCTCATCTTTGCATCGCGTGCACAGGGCAATCGCGATTTGCCTTTGCTGCTGGCCGCTTTGGATGCTTATGAGGGGCTCGTCATTTTGACGACCAATATTCCAACTGCACTCGATTCGGCGCTCGACCGCCGTGTCACGCTACAGATTGATTTCGACATTCTTCCCACCAAACTGCGCGAACAAATCTGGCGGCTTCATCTGCCGCCACAACTCAAACTCGCCAATGATGTCGATCTGCATTTACTGGCTGACAAATATGAATTCTCAGGCGGTACCATACGCAATTCGGTCGTCGTAGCAATGAATCATGCTCTGGCTCAGACGGCTGGCGGAGACCTCGTCGTAACCATGAAGATGCTCGAGGATGCAGCCAAAACCCAGATCCGAAACAAAATCAAGAAGCTGGCCGATAAAACGCTGACGACGCTCACGCTCGACGATCTCGTACTCCCCAAAAAAGTCAAGGAACAAATTCGCAGCCTCATTGCCTCGGTCCGCAACCGAAGGACAATTTTCGAAGAATGGGGGTTTGGCGAAAAAATCACCAAAGGACGTGGCATTTGTGCGCTATTCAGGGGCGATTCGGGAACGGGCAAGACGCTTTCTGCCGAGATCATCGCCAATGAACTGGGCATGACGCTGTATCGCGTCAGAATTCCGGCCATCATTTCGAAATACGTCGGCGAAACCGAAAAGAATCTGGAAAAATGTTTTAGAGAAGCTGGTGCAAGCGGCGCATTACTGTTGTTTGACGAAGCCGATTCGATCTTCTCAAAGCGAACAGAGGTCAAAGACTCGAACGACCGTTACTCAAATATGGAGGTCAATTTGCTCTTGCAGGAAGTCGAGCGTTTTGAAGGCGTCGTCATCCTGACGACGAACCTCGATGCCGCAATTGACGATGCCTTCGAACGACGTTTGAACCACAAGATCGACTTTCCTTTCCCCGAAGCCAGGTATCGTGCAAGAATCTGGAAAAGATTGCTCCCGTCGAGCGCACCGATTACCAATGATATCGACTTTGAGATTCTGGGACGCGATCTTGAACTCGCCGGCGGTAATATTAAGAATTCTGTAGTCCGGGCAGCCTATCGTGCTGCAGAACGCAATCTGCCCATCGACATGGAACTACTCTATGCAGCCGGCATCCAGGAATATCGCGAAATGGGCAAACTCGTGCCCAACCAGGCTAATCCTTGGGACTGATTCCATGTTAAGACACCTCATACATCATGCCCGAATGCACAACACGTCGGGAGAATTCATATTGAAACGTTCACAGGCCTGCGGCATTGAACCTTTTGTGATGCAGGCCATTGACGAGGGGCAGATCTGCGATCGCGACCTGGGATTGGATGATTTAGACGCTCGGCTTGCTGCTTTTAAAACGACACAGATGGCACGCCTGATGCTTTGGAAAAAATCTTTGCACGATGCGCTCAATGCATTGAACATGCCCGTCATTGTACTCAAAGGAATGCCACTTGCCAAAAGGCTAATGGGCAATTACCTTTGGCGTGAAACGACCGACATCGATCTTTGGATTGCACCATCCCTGCGGGAACGTGCAACAGAGCAGCTCAAAAACATGGGTTACGAGATTGCTGAAGAACCGCGTCTTTGGGCAACCAATCAGATTTTATTGACCCATCCGACGCGCATTCCGATTGAACTCCATTGGAATCTTGCACCGCCGCCCTGGAAAATGCCAAGTTTTGAGCAAGCATTGGAAACCGCAGTAAAAAATGAAGATCTGGGCTTTACAATCCATCTACTCGACGATGCCACGCAATATCTGCATTTAATGGTACATGCGCATCAGCATTATTTTGCACTCAAATCGGTGATAGATTTTAGTCTGGCATCCAAAACACTAAAACGCGATCCCAAAATCATAAAAAAATATGGTTTAAACCGACTTGAGACCTTATTAGAACTGATTTGCCAAAACGAATATTTCATTCCTGAGTGTAATTTGGCACATACATGTGTACATTTGTGGTATGATAATATATTGTCATCGCATTCACGCGGAGAGCTCGTCTTTGGGCGTGATTCGAGATGGAAAGCCGCACTTGGCGTCTTTTTACGTGCATTATCAATGGGTTTATTGGACGGAATTGCTTATCCGGCAGAAGGATTTCTACGAGTCGTCTTAGCGGGCCCGCATCGGATTGGCATGTTCAATATACGACATTTTGGCAAGTTCATCGAAAAAAACCAGATTTAAAGCCAGAATTTATAACTTTGATACTGGAAATTCATAACGAAATGGGGTAATTCTTTTGCACCTAGCACAGCAATTGTTTGTTGTGCCGTGTCATCAGTGAGGAGGAGACTGTGGATAAACTTCAAGTAATTCAGATTGCAGAATCGAAGGGTGGAAAAGCTCGACGTGAAGCCATCGAAAAATTAATGATCTATGCACGCAATCTCGGTTGCAACATTGAAGCCGGCGGCGGACGCATTGGGGGGATCAATTTCCGTTATGGCGGCATTGGCTACGCCATCATGGATTTGAGTACGGACGGTGATGTAAAACTCTATGCGCAGCCCCATCCCAACAAAACGGCTCCCGAAGAGCTCAGTAACCGCATCAATAAGTTTCTTGAAAATCGTGAAGATCTTCAGCTCAAGAGCCATCCTATCAATTGTCATGGCCTGTTGAATCAAAAAGTTGAAGATGTTCCGTTGAGTGCCCTCATTGAATTCCTTGAGACGGCATTGCAGGCGATTAAGGACGTCTATTACTCGTAATTTCAAACATTCTTATATGGTTTGAAGCCTCCGCAATGGGGGCTTTTTTTGTACGCGTGCTATCTCGCAAAGCTCGATACGCACGCGCGTGCCGGCTATTTCATACGCCGGCACATTTTTTTTGCTCTGTTTAACGAGTGTGGATACGACTTGTGCTTGTAGCTCATAGCTTATGTTGAAAAATCATTTCATGGGAATCATACTTTTGCCCACAAGATCCTGATTCCTTCTACTAGCTAAAAGCTCGAACGATTAATTCTTTGAGTCAAATTCATATCCACGATAGTTAAACATAGCCTTAAACATAGCCTTAAACATAGCCTTTTTTATCAACAACAGAGAAAAAAAAAAGCTCCCCGGAGGGGAGCTTTAACGACAGGCATTCTGTCTAATTATTTTTTACCAGCTGCGGCTTTGGCTGCGGCTTCTGCGGCTGCTTTGGCGGCTGCGGCATCAGCTTTGGCTTTGTCAGCTTTGGCTTTGGCTGCAGCATCTGCTTTAGCTTTGGCTTCGGCATCTGCTTTGGCTTTGGCTGCGGCATCTGCTTTTGCCTTGGCTGCGGCATCATCAGCGGCTTTCTTGGCAGCTGCTGCATCAGCTTTGGCTGCATCAGCGGTCTTCTTGGCGGCATCAGCAGTCTTCTTGGCAGCATCAGCGACTTTGGAATCAGCTTTCTTGCTGTCTTTCTTGGTGTCAGCTTTCTTCTCGTCTTTCTTGGTGTCAGCTTTCTTGCTGTCTTTCTTGGTGTCAGCTTTCTTCTCGTCTTTCTTGGTATCGGTTGTTGCTTTTGCAGGTTCGGCAGATTTAGTTGCCGGAGCAGCATTTGAACCGGAGTTACCAGCAGGCTGAACCTGATCTTTGGTGTAGCCGGCGGCTTTGGCTTCATCGACGGTCATGGTCTTGGTGACCTTATCCTGTTCGGTGATCATGAAGACGACGCGGCGGTTCTTGGCAGCCTGTTCGGCAGTTTCTTTCTTCTGGCCCTGTGCGAGAGGTTCGACTGGCATGGTCATACCATAGCCCTTGTGGGTCATGCGGTCTTTATCGACGCCGAGTTTAACGAGGCGATCATAGACGGCCTTAGCACGCTGTTCAGAGAGTTTCTGGTTCTTACCGGCATTACCGCTAAGATCGGTGTGTCCCTGAATTTCGACTTTCTTAATCTGGGGATTGTCATTGAAGACTTTTGCGATATCTTCGAGGAGGCCGTCAGAGGATTTCTCGATGGTGGCCTTATTGAGCTTGAAGTTAATGGCTTCGTTAATCTGAATGGCTTCAGCGGTGACTTCAACACGTTTCTTAACGCAGCCCTTGTTGTCATCGCCTTTTTCATTCGGGCAGACATCCTTGCCACGGCACTGCGGGAAGGAGCTGGCGAGATTGTTGTCATAGACCCAGGGATCGCAGAAGCCATCCTCATCGGGATCGGGATTCGGGCAGCCGTTCGTGGCATTGGCCATACCGGCGACATCGGGACAGAGATCCTGACCTTTGCAAACGGCAGCATATTTCTGCATGAGGCCCTGTTCGACAACCCAGGGATCGCAGATACCGTCGCCATCGTTATCGGGATCGGCGCAGCCATCATCATCCTGGAAGTTATCGAAGTCTTCGGCTTCGTAATCGCACATATCTTTGCCCTTGCAGACCGAAGCATACTGATCGCTGAGGCCCTGATCGGCAACCCAGCTGTCGCAGTAGCCGTCACCGTCATTATCGGGATCCGGGCAACCGTCTTCATCTTCAAAGCCATCGAAGTCTTCGGCCTTGTCGCTGCATTTGTCGACGCCTTTGCAGATCTGTTCGAAGGTCTTTTCGAGTTTCTGCGAAGTAACCCATTCATCGCAGAGGCCGTCATTATCGGCATCAGGATTGGCGCAGCCATTGTAGGCTTCGAGGCCGGCATCATTCGGGCAATCATCGACGTCATCGAGGATGCCGTCACCATCGGAGTCACCGATGACAATTTTCGGCGTCTCATAATCACCAAAGCGGAAACCGACGGCAACATTCGGACCGGCATAGCTGAGCTTGTCTTCGTCGATCTTGTTGTCAAGATCACGGGCTTTTGCATAATCCGTGGCTTCAAGACCAAATTCTTTGTAATAGCCGAATGCTACACGCAGATAGAGGGCAAACACATCGCAAAGATAGAAACGAGCTTCGACGAACGGACGGAGCAACAGTCCATGCCCATTCATATCATTGACTTTGCTGTCGAGCCAGGAATAACCATAGCCAACGCCAATACCTACTGCAAACTCATAGAACGAACGACGGACGCTGAATGCAGGTTCCAAACCACCGTAGGCATAATTAAATCCTGTATCGGTAATATAGAGGGACTGCCATCCACCGAAAATGCTCAAACGGAAGCCTTCAACCGGTGTAAATTCGATATAAAGCTCATGCTCTGCAACGAAGTTGACATCAAAATAATTCTGTTTCGCTGGAACAAGAAGATAATCGTTCCAATTCGACATATCAGTGAAAGTCATACCATACTGGAGACCGATACCCCAAGAAGGCTTAAACTGATAAGAACCATTCGCGCTCACACGCTTTTCACTTGTGCTGGCGTCACCATCATCTGCCATTGCGGTATTTGCAGAAAAGAGTGCAATCACTGCAGCAACCATCAAATATCGAAGTTTTTTACCCATAACACTTCCTAAGCAAGGCCCTTTACCTCAGGGCGTTATTAATTTTTTCCATTGTTTGCCCAGCACTTTGGCCTTACAGGCAAAACCATGACGAAACATTGTACACCTAAATTCTTTAATATGCAAGTTTTGAAGTTCAGCACTTCAAAGACTGTCATTTTACCTTCAAGCAAAGATGAATTCTGGAAGCTGCCCTGGGCAGCATCCAACATGACTTCTGGCATTATTCCATGGTTTTATCAAACACGGAATGAATGAAGTAACCGAATGTGCCCCATGACATATCCAGTATACCTTTACACCCATTTTATACTTGATATCAATCCATTTTAAAAATTTTGAGGGTAACATGTTACTACTCAGCCTATCTCTTGACTTTTATTATTGATTATGCCTTTCAAAACGTGAAACATAAGAAAACACAACGGTTTCATTCGGAATGGAGGAAGGGCCCCATTTCGCACAGTTTTGCGAAAACGACAGGTAAAAAACAAAAAATATTGCGGATTCCAAAGGCGCCGAAATGAGCACCGTCCAGTGAACGGTGCGAATTGAGGTGACTGTGAGCAAATCAAATGCGCAAGTTGAAGCGCCGATAGGTGCGGGAAACGAAGCGAATTTGATATTGCGAACAGAAAGACCTTTGGCGAGTCCGGGGCAGAGCCCCGGCTGAGTAGTCATGGTAACATCAATCCCACTCGCTTTTCGGATGCATTTGAATCATCCATTCACGCATCCAAAACCCTGCCGACGAGGTCATATTCGGACGATTCGACGACCTCTACACGAACAAAATCACCGGTCTGCGCCATATCCTGATCGCTCGTTTCATACGACAGATAAACCTGACCGTCGATCTCCGGAGCCTGTCCATAATACCGTCCATCGAGAACCAGTTCATGTTCCTCACTATAGCCGTCCACCAGAACGGTCAGCTCCTGGCCTATCATCTGAGCCATTTTTTCTGCATGAATTTCCTGCTGGACTGCCATCAAATGTTCTCGACGCGCATTCCTTTCATCTTCGGGAATTTGTTCCTCTCTGTCACCGGCCGGCGTTCCGGGTTCCGGCGAATAGGCAAAAACACCAAGCCTGTCAAAACGGATTTCGCGCATCCATTCCTCCAGTTCTGCCAAATCCTCCTCCGTTTCCCCCGGATAGCCCGCAATCAGGGATGTCCGCAAAACCATTCCTGGAATTTCCCTCAGCTTATGCAAAAGGCGGTCCTGCGAATCCCGATCAATATGCCTGCGCATATCATCCAGCAAATGCTGCGACACATGCTGCAGAGGAATGTCCACATAAGGCAGGACTTTCCCTTTGCCAACGCGTGCAATCAAAGCATCCGAAAAATTCCACGGGTACGTGTACATCAGGCGAATCCACTCAATGCCATCGATAGGCTCTATTGCATCCAGCAACTTCAAAAGGCCATCCTCCATGCCGAGATCCGAGCCATATCCCGTCAGTTCCTGTGCAACGAGCACCAATTCCTTGACCCCATGTTCAGCAAGCATTCTGGCCTCTGTCACAAGACTGTCTATCGGACGCGAAATCTGTCTGCCGCGGATGAGCGGAATCGCACAAAATGAACAGCGGCGATTGCATCCCTCCGATATTTTCAAATATGAGTACGACTGCTTTCCTGCCAGCTCGCGCGACAAAAAATAATCTGTGTCCGGATCGACAAATTTTGGTGCATTCAAAGCACGAACGATTTCATTCAACTCATGTGTTTGAATAAAAGCATCCACCTCAGGCAGCGATGAACGCAGCTCTGCCATTTCATTCTTATAGCGAGAAGGCAGACAGCCAGCTACAATGAGCTTTTTGCAGCGCCCCTGTTTGTAATCTGCAGCATCGAGGATTTCATCGATCGACTCCTCTATGGAGGACTGCAAAAAAGCGCAGGTGCTGATCAAAATTGCATCCGCATCTTCGGGATTTGGCGTCAGTTTCCAGCCTTCTTTCCTTAAAAGCCCAAGCATAACTTCACTATCAACACGTGCCTTTGGGCAGCCCAGGGAAATTAGATGCAGATTCTTCATAATCGATAACCTTTATTGAATTTTGCAATGCGCATGGCGCAATGATTGTAAAAACCCATTACCCAAATCAGGATGCATTCGGCATTTCGCGCCATGCATTCCAACCGATCCCCCTTATACGAGATTGATAGGAAATTGATCCATTTTTTTCTGGATGCCGAAGTGCCAGGTAACAGTTCAGCCCCAGGCCAATGACTTGTTCCCAAGGTTTTACATATTCAAGGCATTAGGCTTTAGGCTTCAGGCAAAAGAAGCTCAAACACAGAGGTTAGGCTATTGTCGGAATTCATATCTTTTATCAGAGAATACTTACTGCAGCCTTCTGCCAGGGTTGACTCAGCTTCAGTCCTTTAGATTAGAGCATGGAGGCTGAACCGTTACGGAGTGCCAGATGCATTCATAATCTTATTCACATCATTCTCTGTAATATGATAATAATTCACATTGTCTCTTTATGTATTCAGCAAGTGCTGGATGGGGATGCGTGTACCATAATCACGATCAGGCGGAGGTTTTTGTATGAAATGGCGAAATATGAGTTACATGTTTTGGATCGTCGCTGCGCTTGGAATATCAGCATGCGAAGATGATACCATAACCCACAACGACAGCCAAAATGCAGTATGCGGAAACGGTTTGCTTGAAGATGGCGAATCCTGTGATGATGCCAACACCAACGATGAGGATGGATGTTCAGCGGACTGTGTTATTGAAGAGGGTTGGAGCTGTCAAAAAGCCGGTAAACCTTGCACCAAAGACGAAGAGCCGAAGGAGGCTGAATGCGGCGATGGCAAAATTACAGACGATGAAGCCTGTGACGATGCCAACACGGCAGACGGTGACGGGTGTTCCAGTGCCTGCGCTGTAGAAGATGGCTGGACATGTGAGGAACCCGGACAACCATGCACCAAAGACGAAGAGCCGCAGGATGCCACATGCGGAGACGGCGAAATCGCAGGAGATGAAACCTGTGACGATGCCAATACGGCAGACGGTGACGGGTGTTCCAGTGCCTGCGCTGTAGAAGATGGCTGGACATGTGAGGAACCCGGACAACCATGCACCAAAGACGAAGAGCCGCAGGATGCCACATGCGGAGACGGCGAAATCGCTGGTGATGAAACATGCGATGATGCCAATACGGCAGACGGAGACGGATGTTCCAGCACTTGTGACATGGAAATTGGATGGAAATGTGAGGAACCCGGACAGCCATGCACCAAAGACGAAAACCCTGATGCTCCGGAATGCGGCGATGGGTTCATCAGCGGTGAGGAACATTGCGACGATGGAAATACAGCTGACGGAGACGGATGTTCCAGTGCCTGTGCCATAGAGGATGGATGGCAATGTGAAGAAGCCGGACAGCCATGCACCAGGATGGATGTTCCCGCAGAGCCCGTGTGCGGCGACGGAACAATCAGCGGTGAGGAGACCTGTGACGACGGAAATACCGCTGACGGTGATGGTTGCTCATCAGCTTGCGTTGTCGAAGATGGATGGAATTGCCCCGAAGCAGGTAAAGCCTGCCAACCCAATGCCACAGAGGAAATATGTGGTGATGGCAAGATAGGGGGCAAGGAAAAGTGTGATGACGGCAATACCAAAGATGGCGATGGATGCACCGCAAAGTGCACCGTAGAAAGCGGATGGACATGCACAACTGCTGGAAAAGCCTGTACGGCTGTATGCGGCGACGGGAAAATTGTGGGCAAAGAAGGCTGCGATGACGGCAATATAAAGAATGATGACGGATGTTCCTCAAAATGCGTCGTAGAAGAATCCTACATCTGCAGCGAAGCCGGAAAGCCATGCAAAGCGGAATTCGATAACAAAAAAAGCATAAAAATCCTCGGCATCGGCAACAGCTTCATGCGTGATTCAACCATATACCTCCATGATATCCTTAAAGATATGGGATATACGGATGTAACGGTCGGCGTCTTATATACAGGCGGCAAATCCATCAACTGGCATGCCCAGAATATCAGGACGGGTGGCAAACCAGCGACTTACTTCCTGGATAAAAATGGGAAATATAATACATATACAGAAAAGAATGACAATAAGCTTCGCGACTATATCAAGGCGATTCAATCTGAAGAATGGGATTACTTCATCATGCAGACCTATCCTTCGGGCGTGATCGATTTATATAATAAAGATATCGATTATGTGATCAATACAGTCAAAAAGAATTCCCCCAAGGAACCCAAATTCGGATGGTCAATGACATGGGCTTTACAGCTGGGGAAACCGCATTTCCAGATGTATTATCATGGGCATAATCCACAAAAAATGTATGAAGCGACCATCATGTCTGTCCAGACCAAGATTAAGCCGCGATCTGATATTTCCTTTGTTATTCCAATTGCCACAGCCATTCAGAATCTTCGTCAGGGCATCTTTGGTGATAACATGAATCGCGACGGCTATCACATGTCTAACAACAACGGCCGGTTCGCAGCAAACCTGATGTGGGCAAAGCAAATTACAAAACGTCCCGTCAGTAAAGTAACCTATAAACCCGACACCTATACTTATACAAACAGGCAGGTAGAAGCGATCAAGGAAGCCGTCATCAATGCTTACAAAAAGCCCTATGCCGTGACGCGCCCCAAAAAAGGCGTCAATGGCACTTATCTTAAAGCCAATGCTGACTTGCAGAAGGTATTTACGGATGCTGGTCACAAACTCGAAGATTTTGTCGAAGTTCCCGTCGGTGTGACGACAAAGGCCAAATACGATGCGACCAAAAAGGATGACGATGTTTGCAAGCTCACAGCCGTTCATGCGGATGGTGATACAAAACTTTGTTTTTCGTCCATGGTAAGCGCAGAAACCGGCAGCAAAGCCAAAGATTTAAATAAATATGCTGCTTCGCGCATCTTTACGCATTATGAAATTCCCACGGGTTCCTTCATTGTCATCAAATCCGGCTACGAATATCGGCCGGAAGGATGGGGCTCGGACTTGACCAAAGCAACAGCCTCCAAAAACAGACCCGCCATCGTCAAGACCCAGATTACTGAGGTGACGGACAAATGGTGGGGCAGCTTTGAATATCGTGCCTTTACTCTATCCAAAGCCGGTGCCCCCGCACTCAAAGACGATGAACTGGACGCACTCGGTTCAGTCATGTCCATTTTCGTTCCCATTCATAAAGAAACGACCGACGAAGCCATGAAAAAGGCGGGATATGATCTGAGCAAATATAAAAAACTCAATCTGAGCATGGCCTACCGAGCCTATTGGAATTCAAATACTACAAGTGATTTGCCGGTTCAAAGTGGTTCAACAGAGGCACCGCAGATGCCTAGTTCAAGCAGCAAATTCCCAACCAAGCTCATTGATGGCAATGATACGGCTGCTCATTATGCTGCTACGCGCATCTTTAAGAAATCTGAGATTCCGAATGGTTCGGTTATCGTTGCCCTCAAAGGGTATGCCTATTATCCGGATGCCTGGACAGCACTGAATAAATCCAACAAAGAGGCAGGCAATCGTCCCAGCAAAGTCAGCGCCAGCAAAGCAAATTCGATCGTCGTCGTCGATGACAAATGGTGGGGGGATTTCAAATACCGCGGGTTTGACATCACCCAGACCGATGTGGCGAAAGATACGAAGCTGACTGCGCTTCAGGAAACCATGCTGGGTGAAAAATTCGCCATCTACGTACCCAAATAACCCTATTCCACTTCTCAAACGACCATAAATTACCCCGAAAGCCGGAGATTGGCTTCCGGGGTATTTTTTTTCGTTCCTGCTGAGCGAGCGTGGATCTTAAATTCGATATTTTATTCACGGAAGATTGATCTTCCGGCATGGAGCTTGGCTCTTAGAGAAGGGATTAATCACTCAGAGCTCAAGGCTCAAAGCAATGAAATGATGTTGTCTTTGGAACAAAGCATATCCACGTCGGTTGAACATAGCCCAAAATATGCCGTTCATCTGAAAGATGCGCTTTCATGCTTTGACAAAATCCCTACAACCGATAAAGATAGGCAGACCATTTGGGGTTAGCAGTTCCCCAAAACGACGGGTGCGGGTGTATCGGCAATGCCCGATAACCCGCACCGGCAGTGCGTATTCGGCACCGCCGAAAAGCACTGCACGAAAAAGCGTATGCCGGCCGCCGGCCGTGCATAGCATTTCCCCACCCCAACAAAGCGAGCGTGAACATGTACCAAAACACCAAAACCATTAAGGTAGGCACCTTCAATTTGATGAATCTGATGCTGCCCAACAAACCACTGTATCATGGGACGCTATTTTGCAGCCAAGAAGATTACGTCCGCAAGGCAGAATGGATCGATTTCATGATGACGCAGATGGATGCCGATATTATCGGGTTCCAGGAATTGTTTCAACGCAATGCGCTTGTGAACATTTTTAAGGATAATCCACTGTACCGCAAGGCGAAGCTGTACATGGCCGACGAAGTGGGCGACCAGCCGAGGGTGGCGTTGCTTTCGCGTTATCCAGTCGAGAATATCGAAGTTTTTACGAATTTTCCCGAGGATGCGATCATTGATTTTTCACCCAAAGGGCGCGATTACGTGGTGATGCCGTTTACGACGTTTAGCCGTCCCATTTTGCGGGCGGACATACGTATTCCGGAATATGGTGTGATAACTTGCTTTGTGATTCATCTCAAGTCGAAACGTGCAATTTTATACGAAGGAGAAGACGAACAGAATCCGGTGGATTTAGCACGGGGACAAAGCCGTTCGCTGATCATCCGTGCAGCAGAGGCAGTGGCGGCGCGCGCGCTCATTGCCGAGGCGATGCGCATTCCGGACAGACCAGTCATTGTGTGCGGCGACATCAATGACGTCGGAAATGCCGTCACATCGAGGATTTTAACGGGCGAGGTGCCGCAGCATCGTTTGGCCGACCAGGTCAAGAAACAGATTTGGGATGTTTTGCTTTATCATGTCAAGGATATTCAGGCGCGGCGCAGTTATCAGGATTTTTATTACACGCATATCCACAATGGTATGTACGAAAGCCTCGATCACATCATGGTGAGTCAGGAACTTGTGCCCGAAAATCCGCGTAATACGGGGCGTGTCGGCCTCGTATCGGTCTATAATGACCATCTGATCGACCAAACCTTCACAGAGCAGCGCATCGACAAGGCAAAGAGCGACCATGGCGTCGTCGTGTGTTCACTGGAATTGGATTTGGATCGGGCGGCGCAATTCATACCGAAGGGGGATGTGAATCCCAGTAGCGACGTGTCGAGACACGTCGCCACCAGTGATTCCAATCCCCGTGACCGCCGCAATCCCTCGCGAGATGAGATTTTAAGCGGCAATCACAGCAAAGTTGATAGACGTGTCATGACGCGCGAAGAAATTTTATCCAAACCCGCAGCCAAACGTTCTGTACCAACGCGCGAAGAAATTTTAAGCGGCAAAGGGATGAAACCCACCCCGACACGCAAAGAAATATTGAGCGATGAACATCGCGCGGTACACCGCAATCCAACGCGCGAAGAGATTTTAAGCGGCAAAGCACAACGGGAATTTGCCGTCGAAAAGCGGCGCGAACGCACCCGAAAAACGACGCGGGATGTGCATTCACAACGGGATATGCGTACACCAGTAGAGACATTCCGCGAAACGTCACTACCGACGGATGACGATTCCCCCAAAATCGCAGAAAAACTAATCGCCCCCGTGGCCGTGCAGAATTCATTTTGGGATGATCCCGCCGATGATGAACCGGCCCCCATCCCGCACGGAACGATGAAATCGGCAGAATCGGCAAAAAATGAAAAAACATCGGAAATGCATACACCAGCGGAGCCGTGTCGTGACTCTGCGGAGCCGTGTCGTGACTCTGCGGAACCGTGTCGCGACACGGCTCTACTAGGAAATGCCGATTCAGCCGAAACGGTCGATTCCCCCAAACGTGCATTGCACCGCGAACGCCGTGTACGCAAGATTTCCCAGGTCAACACAACCAACGAAAATCTGCATGAAATCAATGTCACAGGTGAAAGCAAATCCCCCGAGGATGCACCAGATGATGTAAAAATCGAAATATCGCGCACGCGACATAACCGTCGATTGGGTGCACGAAAACCGATTGGGGAATGATTATTCCCGGTAGAGACGTGTCGTGACACGTCTCTACCGATTTTTTTAAATCCCCGTGATTTTATCAAAAACCGTCACCCTGCATGTCAAATCCATCCCGACGGATTCGGGCAATGCACTGGCTTTGATCCATGCCATAAATTCATCACCGGGTGCTGCATTTTTCATGATTTTAAGCCAAACCCCGAGCGCGTCCGTCAATTCCATGATGTCTTTCTGACCGCGCAGCAGGGACGAATCGACGAGCGTTCCAGTTGAACCGTTCCAACAGGTCATGTTCACCTGGACGACATCTTTATCGACAAGTTTAGACGCATTCTGTGTCAACAATAGGCGCATGAATGCCGCATCCGGTTCGATGGTTTCGACATTCTCTGCAGGAACAGCCAGTTCCTGCGGAGTGTCCAGCTGTGTCAGGTATTCGGTAATCCACATATCTTCGACGAGATCGTAATCAGTCTGCATGAGACTTCCGGGAATCCAGATGCGAATATGTTCACCCTCATGGATTTTGTATAAAATCGCATGATGGATGGGATCAATCTGTGGATTGTCTCTATTCAGGAAAACGAGTTGTCCATTGGTTGTTTGATTGCTTTCGAGAATCTCGCCATTGGATTTCCAGCGCGATGCTTTAAATCTCAAAGCCTGCCCGTCGTGTGGGGATTCGCCATGTCCGGGTTCCACGACGCGCCAATAGACACCATCCATCCCTTCAATGCCCTCAAGTTTTTGGGCATTTTCGGGCACGCTGCCCACATCCTCGGGAGCTTTAAAAGTCTCATCGATTCCCAGTAACTCGATTTCCCAGATGTGCGTCTGCGATTCTCCCCAAACGCGAACGCGCTGTCCCAATTCCATTTCAGCGAGTATTTCTTCCAAAAACGGCGTCGAATGGGCCATAGAGACAGTAGCGGACTGGTCATCGACGGGTTTGCCTTCGACATCGACGACATGCACATGGATTTGGACGGCATCCGTATGACTCGGTTTTTGTCCCTTCCCTGGAGTGAGCGTGACATAGCGGTAACCACTCACTGTTTTTACGGCATCTTCCGGTACCATCAAATTCTGTAGAGAATGATCATCTATTCTGATTTCATTCCCTTCGGCAGTATCCGAAGGTGTCGCAGCCCCCTGTTTTGAGCCTGCACATCCACAGCAAAGACAAATGCAGAAAAGCGCTGGATACCGTAATTTCATGGGACGTCTCCTTGTCCACTTTTTCAACTTGCAGTTACCAGTTAGCAGTTAGCAGTTAGCAGTTAGCAGTTAGCAGTTAGCAGTTAGCAGTTAGCAGTTAGCAGTTAGCAGTTAGCAGTTAGCAATGGATGGCATTCTCCAATTTATTCCTAAAGATTCGCATTATTAGTTTTAGAGTCACATTCGAGAATTGCATTCCAATTGCCCACTGCTCACTGCCCACTGCTCATTTGAACTTCATTCTCTTTTAACTTTAGAGTCACATTCGAGAATTGCATTCCAATTGCTCACTGCTCACTGCACATTGCTCATTGTTAAAGGC
>DGWW01000148.1 GCA_002395385.1 Myxococcales bacterium UBA4248 | reverse complement strand
TACATACATGGAACGCCTAACGGCGTTCTCATGCACGGGTTGAGTAGTAACCACCGCGCCGGTTACTACTCAGCTCCCATGATTATCCAAAGGACAGAAGCTGAATTAATTCAGGCTGAAGGCAGAAGGCGGCAGGAAGTATTCTCTGAGGAAAGACATGAATTCCGACAATAGCCTAACCTTTGTTTTTGATCTACTCCTGCCTGAGGCCTGAGGCCTGTTGACTTGCGGGGGCTGACTTGGGAAAAAAGCTCAGGCACCGTCTGAGTGGTAACTATTATTTGATAAACGGCTTAATTTCGCACGTATGTATATTTGTTTTTTCGTCGTAATTGATGGCGACCAATAATAGATCGCCCTGGTATTTGTCCATGACATTAAAGTACTGTTTATTCTCGATTTGTTGTAACGCAGCGCCGGTACTGTTGTTGCGCTTGAGTTCGACGATCATCGCAGGAACATTGGGAATATACGGCACAAACACGACGTCTGCATATCCCTTGCCCGTCGGCAACTCGCTGATAATGGTATATCTCGAAGTTGCATAGAAATAGGCAAAACGAATGGTGCACTGCAGACAGGCTTCGTGATTGTATCTTTGAAGGCTCATCAATTGTTCGTGCGCCGCAGATAAGGCCTCAGCCACGGCCTGCGCATCCCCTTCTACGGTTTTGTCCAATAATCGTTTGGAATTGTTTACAATCTCAATGGCCTTGGCATAATCGGGATCATCTTCGATAGCATATATCCACTCGGAACGTATTTCATTGTTTGGAATATGACATTGTTTTGTCGTGCTGTCATAAGCCAGATAACCGAGGTGAATGAGATAGGCAAAAACCGCATCCTTGGAATGGAAGTCCGTCATTGTGTTCAAAAATTTGTCGACTTTTACGTCAATATGGCCACCTGCAATCATGGTTTTTACATCATCTTTGATGCCTTCAAAAATCATTGATATATATATTCTGATAGAATCATAAGACCCTGTTTTCGTCCAGTAATCGCCAAACTTTTTGTCAATCATTGCCTGAACAACGGATTTTGGATTATATAATTCGAATGATTTGTCATGATAAGTCATTTTATACCCATCATACCATCGCCTGCATTCCTCAAAATCCATCTGAAATTGTTCACACAAAGCTCGTGTTTCTTCCTCTGTAAAACCCACAAACTCTGTAAGCAACTTTGCATCCGTCATCGTGTACTCTGTAAATAGATTGAGCTTCGACTGCACTTTGTCGCGCACAATGGGCAAAACGCCGGTCAGATAGACGAGTGCAAAAGCAGGCGCGATGTCTGCATTCTTGAACAAGCCGTTTAAAAAATTCAGGTAGGGATCAAAAATCGAAGAATTGACCTGTTCACGCACGAGCACATCGTATTCGTCGAGAATCATAACGAATTTGGTTCTCGTCTTTTGGTATATTTTTTCAATACAATCCGCGAGCGAATACGACTTTTTTATGCCGCAGTCCGGGAATTCTTCCATAAATTCCTCACGGAGTTTGGTTGTGAATATTGGCACGATGTTCTTTTTTTTATTTGCATTCGAAAAAAATCCATTCACGTCGAATTTAATGACGTTGAACGCATTCAGATAAGTTTCGAAATCGGGGTTCTGCGCGATTTTGAGCTTTTCGAGAATTGGCCGTGAGTTGGCTGTTTTGCAGTAGTAGGCGGAGATCATGTTGCCTGCCATCGACTTACCAAATCGGCGAGGGCGTGCGACGCAGACAAAACGGTCTTCGGTATTCAACAGCTGATTCAGCTCATGAAGGATCATCGACTTGTCGACGTAAACCCTTGAATTGACAGCCATTCTCAACAATTCTTCGCTTGGATTGACATAAAACCCCATGGCTCACCTCCATTGGTATGGCGCGTTTTGACCGCTATTGACGCAGCATTCGCTCGTCTGCGCTTTTATCATACTTTGCCGGAGTGCATTTAGCGAGTGTTATTTGTAAAGCGAGGTTTGAAGCAAAAAAAGATCGCCGCGTATTGCACAAAGGGCAATAGCGGCGATGGCGAGGCGTATGCGCGAATGGCGCATAGGCGAGCATTTATAATCATTATTTACAATTCGATTCGGGAACGGGAACCCAGAGGTAACTATAATATTGATCCTTATCATCCATTTTTTTACATTGGATACAATTAGCAGACCGATTGTTATAACTACTATCTTCTGCAAATGCGCCGGATTTGGTGGCATTGAGCGTATCGCATGTAAAACCCTTTCCCGTGTGTGCCAGGTTGTTATAGGTACAAGTGGCTCCCTCTTTGTCCTTTGATGACGCGCATTCGTAGCATTCTATGGCATTTAACGTGGTGCCGTCACACCATACGAGTGTATTACCCATACAATAGGACTCGACACCGGAACAGGGGCCTTCGGGCTCGATGCATTGATGCATCTGGTCGGAGCAGTAAAGATATTTACATGGTGCCGTTTTCCATGCGCCATTCTCGCAAACCATTGCGGTTGTGTCATTCTGACATTTCGAATCACCATTCTTGCATGCCTTGCATTCACCATCACTGCAGACCGTATCGCCGGTACATTCTTTGGACTCCCAGTAGCCGCTCACGCTACAAACGTAGGCAAGTGAATCCGTGACGCATTTTTTCTCGCCAGGGGAGCATTTTTCCATACATTCGCCCTCAAAGCAGGTACTCGTGCCACTGCAGAAGTTGTCGTCTTCCCAAATTCCGTTGGTGTTGCATTTTTGTGACTGTTTTTCTGAAATACACTTTTTCTGTCCCGGTGTGCATTCTTTGGGGCGTTCGACGCACGTCGAGTTTTGGCACAGCGGTTTGTCAGTCGGACATTTTTCTGATTTCCATGTAGAATTCACGCATGTGGCGAGTGTGCTGTCACCGAGGCATTGGATTTCACCATTGGTACATTCTGGTGGATTGCATTCGTCATCGTAACAAACAGGGATGTCTGCGGGACAATCCATGAAGCGCCAGAGTTTGTCCTCACCACATATTTGGATGCGCGAGTCGGATACGCATTTTTGATCGCCAACCGTGCTACACGGTAGATTGCTCGTTACATCTTCGCCCGAGCATTGGCCATTTTTGCAGGTCGTGGCGCCCGCACAGGGAATGACATCGGACCAGTTACCCGAAACACAAACGCGATAGCCCTTGCCGTCGGACGAGCATTCGGGCTGGGTCGCTGTACAGCCATCGGTTTTGGGCTCCTCTTTTGCGACGCATTTTCCGTCCTGGCAGACGGTATCACCATTACACGGGATGAGATTTGACCAAAAACTGCCATTGCAAATACGATAGCTCTGTGTGCCAAGACATTGAGGCGGTTCACTGGTACATGTTTCTGTCGAAACGGTACTGCACGCGCCTTCGAAGCATTTTTGTTCTCCGCCGCATGACTGCAATTCTTCTTCGCCATTGATGCATACGATTGCGGCTTTCTCCGACAGGCAATAGGGACTGCATGCTTCTTCTTTGTTGTCTTTGCTATCTCCACATCCATTGGCGCAAATGGATGCCAGTAAAACTAAAAGGAGTGTGCCGTGTGTAGGTAAATGTGTACAGGGGAGGTGCATTGGTAATTCCTTTTTTAAATCGTTAGTAGCTGTTTGTTTTGGTATAGACGTGACAATGGAGCTCCATTGCCGGGTATGTTATTATCTGCGAAAAATTGGATTGCCATTTTTTTAGGCAACCGTATTAAGATAGCAATTTGATTGCGCTTTGTAAAAAAAAGTTTAAACCAAGTGCCTTATTGTAACTGTTCAGCCCTGAAGTACTCTCCTGGTTCCCCAAATACTTGAAATCTCTTTAATTCATAATGCTGAATGCATAATGCTGAATGATTTTGCAAAGCCAAAGGCATTATCCAAATCCTCTGAATATGACATTTCAGTATGCATTCATTATTATGCATTATGCATTAACGAATGGTATGAGCTTTCGAAAAAA
>DGWW01000017.1 GCA_002395385.1 Myxococcales bacterium UBA4248 | reverse complement strand
GGGGTGAGGTGGTGCGGGAAACGAAGCGGATTTGATATTGCGAACGGCAAGAGCCCTTTGGCGGGGTCCGGGGCAGAGCCCCGGCTGAGTAGTAACGCCTGAAGTCTCAAAATCCTCTAAGGCATTGACAAATTTATGAGAACGGGCTTAGAAATGGTGCATGGGGCAACCGATGGTCGGTTGCTTGGTTCGTTGTCTAATGGAATTTGAACATGCCTGAAAATGTGATTAAAATTGGTATTTTTTACGATGGTAATTATCTCTATCACGTGAGTAATTATTATGTCTTCCACCACAAGCACCATATGCGGTTAAGCATCTCCGGGCTTCATGATTTTGTGCGAGATGAAGTTGCACGTCGTGAACATACAACGCCGGATTTCTGCCGTATCGTCGATGCCCATTATTTCAGAGGTCGTTACACGACGCCCATTGTTGAGCAAAAAGGCTGGATTCGTGGTGAACGCATATTTGAAGACGTACTCATGTATAATGGTGTCACAACGCACTTCTGGCCAATGACTGAGGGAAATGAAAAAAGTGTCGATGTCGCTTTGGCTTTGGAAGCTTATGAAATGACACATCTGCGCCAGTATGATGTTTGTATTCTGGTTGCAGGTGACAGTGATTATGCTCCGCTCGTTCAAAAAATTCAGGCTACTGGTACGCGAGTTATGGTGCTCGGCTGGGAATTTGAATTTGTTAATGATCGTGGTCTGCGCCATGAAACCCACGTTTCAAAACGCCTCATGTCCGATGCAATCTATCCCGTCATGATGTCTGATGTGATTGAGTCCGGCAAATATGATCCAGGTGCCCCTATTTCTCTGTTTGTTGCTCGTACAACTGAAAATGAAGAAGATGCAACGGACTACTGGGATGATGATGATGATATGACGCCTATGGGACAGTCCATGCCTGCCGCAGATGCCGCTGCAGCACCAATACCTGCCGAAAATCTCAAATACGGTCACATCGTACTGCTCAACCCATCCGGCTGGGGATTCATCGTTCCTGAGAGCGAAGGGGTCGACATCTTTTTCTGCTATGCCGATCTCATCGATGTCACATTCGATAAATTGAGACACAATGCCATGGTCAGCTACACCGAAGGCAGAAATGAAAAAGGCCCCATCGCCAGAACCATAAGACTCGTTTCTGTAGAATAATGGCATAATACTTGAATACACATTCATCCAGGGCATTCCAACTGAATGTCCTGGTACTCAAAAACCCCTTCATTGATGAGGAGGATTACCATGTGTATAAATTGGATTAAGAATATTAGCATTCTGAGCTCGGTTCTTTGGCTCTGTTCCCTTTCTGCAGCTGCATACGCTCAGGCACCAGTCCCCGAAAGAAAGCCAGAAATAGTGAGACCTGATGCACCCAAAAAACCGGTGCCTCCCAAGATCGATAAAAAAATAGATCCTAAAAAAGAGGATATCAAACCTGTCGATCCCAAACCGGAAAAAATGCCACCGAAAGTCTTGCCTCCCAAAGATCCCAAAGATCCCAGGATTGAACCGCCTGCACCTAAACTAGATCATCCAAAACCTGCACCGGATCCCGCAAAACCTGCCCCCCCCGTTGCTCCGGAACCTAAACTTGTACCAGTTCCCAATCCAAATGCCAAATTGCCATTGGATAAAAAACATGCACCAGCTCCGGAACTTCCCCCCAAAAAAGTGAAAAAACCACGCATCCTGACGCCCGCTCAGAAAGACTGCAAAATCGAAAGGGAAGCATGCAAACAGGATTGCAAAGCGGAAAAGAAAGCATGCGGAAAAATGAAAGATTGTGCAAACCAATACACATTGTGCAAACAGGAATGCAACCACAAACTCCCATGCCACTAATTCCTTCTCATTATTAAAAGCGCACCCCGCGGTGCGCTTTTTATTTATTACCCATACCATGGGATATGATTATGACATACAAAAGAATCCTTATGTTGGCACTCGCCGGCATGCTCTTTTCCTTAAACAGCTGCAAAAAAGAAGAAACCATCGAAAATACACCTGTAAGTCAAATTGAAATAAGCGAGCCACCACCTCAGCCCGAACCGCCTCCGGCGGAAATTTCTCCCTATAATGAGGATGGTGTATATAAAATTAATGATACCAGAATATATAATACGGTCATCCCATTCGGAGCTGTCATTCTCAGCGAAAATGAGGAAGAATCAAGATTCCATGTGCCAAATATGAATTCTTCCGATATATCCAATTTCCTCGAAAAATACTTTCCATACCAACGCAAGCAACGATTTGTCAGAACGGATATATTCGAAGTCTATCCCGAATTATTGCCCGAATTCAATGATGACGCCATCATCCCGACAACTGATCCCAATATCATAAAACCCATTCCCGAGACCGCTGTTTATATCCGCATATTCTGGAACCTCTCAAATCACTATTATGAATGGATCTACCAGGATCCAATTGCAAGGGCCAGACATGAACAGGAAGAAAAGGAAGCCAGGGAAAAAGAAGCACAAAAGTTAAATAGCGTCAGAGAAATTGAAGAATCCGAAGACATCGATCCTGTTATCAAAGAAGACGAGTAAACCAAATCATACACCATACCATCCGAAAAGGCACATGACCATGAAACGCTCTATCTCCACGATAATAACAGCCGCCGGTATACTCGCCGGTTTTTTATCTGTCCACATTCTCGGTTGCTCAAAGCAACAATCTACCGAAACACCGGCCAATCCACCCTCTGTAGACAACACTGCTCAGTCTGCACAAAACGAAACCTCCGAACCAGATTCCCCAAAACTCACACCGGAACTCAGGGAAATACAGGATGGTGTCATTCAGAGGAATCAACCTCAGGAAGAACCTGCCCCCTGTATCTACGGCCCCCCCGAAATGCTTAACCCACCAAAGACAGAGGAAGATACCCCCAAAGACCAGGATGAGGTTGAACCCTACAAAGAAATCCGCAACGAAGATCCCGGTATGGTACGGGCTTTGTATGGCGTCGTTACGCCCAACGTCACAAAAAAATGATTGACAGTCCTAGTCAGTGTGCTAAAAGCCTCCACGCCGATGGATGTTAGAATTCCATCGGATGTGCATGCGAGAGTAACTCAGTGGTAGAGTGCAACCTTGCCAAGGTTGACGTCGCGGGTTCGAGCCCCGTCTCTCGCTCCACTTCTTTGATTCAGCATAATGCGAGAGTAACTCAGTGGTAGA
>DGWW01000135.1 GCA_002395385.1 Myxococcales bacterium UBA4248 | reverse complement strand
GGCACAAAAGAAAAGGTTTCCCACTCAAACTCCTAGCCCCTATGTGCAATAGCACTTTCGAGCGTCTGCTCCATGAGGGAAATGACAGTCATGGGGCCAACCCCGCCAGGCACAGGCGTAATATAGGAGGCGACTTCTTTAGCGGCTTCGAAATCGACATCGCCATGAATGACGCCATCGGGCGTTTTGGTAAACCCGCAGTCAACGACAATGGCCCCGGGTTTAATCCAGTCACCTTTGACGAGTTCTGGGGATCCTGCTGCAACGACGAGGAGATCGGCTCGCCTGACATGTTCGGCGACATCCCGGGTTTTGGTGTGGCACATCGTAACAGTTGCATTGCGCCTTTGCAGCATGAGGCTCATGGGTTTACCGACAATATTGCTGCGTCCGATGACGACGGCATCAAGCCCCGTCAAATCGAGGTGATAGGCATCCAGCATGCGAATAATGCCCCGCGGTGTGCACGGCTGAAATGCATTATTCTCACCGAGCAGCAAGGCGCCCATGGCAGCTCGCGTCAATCCATCGGCATCCTTATCGGCGCGCACGCGGTTGGGCAAAGCAACCGAATCGAGATGGCGCGGAAGCGGGAGCTGTACAAAAACGGCATCACATTGGGGATCGGCATTGCAGGCGTCGATGCGTGCTTCGACTTCTTCCATGGAGACATTTTCGTCGAAATGAAAAACCTCATGCCGGAAACCAAGTTTTTCGGCCATTTTACATTTTGTGCGCACATAGCTGGCGCTGGCCGGATTCTCTCCCACGAGAATGACACACAATCGAGGTGCTGTTTCGGGCGTAAAATGCTGTGCCACGCGTTGTTTGATTTCTTCCTGAACCGAAAGAGATACGGCTTTACCGTCTAAAATAGTCGCTGTCATGCTTTGACCTCGCGCAAAATGCCTAAAATTTCTTGAATGTCCAGCCCATTGGGATTCCATGGACGTTTAAGGGAAAGCAACCGCCCGCCGCGTCCTTCCCATCTCGGGCCATAGCCTGCACGGTCATCGATGAGCCAGGTTCCTGGTTGGGCACATATTTCCTTGGGTTGCCCGATCAATACATTGCGAGTGTTGAGGTTGTCGTAGACCCATTGCCATTTGCCGTAGGAAGATTCCGGAAACGGCGCAGGCGTCGTCAAGACCACACAAGTGGCACCAGTATCGAGGGCGGCCTGCCACAAAGCATCGGTCCATGGGAGTTTGGGCAAATTGATCCACCACTGAAGTCCCTGAGAACGCACTTTGCCCCAAAAATCACCTTTTGGAATCGAAAGTCCCCATTCGCCGACTTCGGCCCATTGAGCTTCGGTATACTTGTCAGGATCATCCCCAAAGAGGCGTACCAGCCCATGGTGCAAATCGACGAGCACACCGTCGAGATCGATACAGATTACCTTCGGTTTTTCCATACTGCTCCTATAAGTCACGAATAACCGTGTGTTAAACCCAAATAAACCAAAACGCGAAGACCGTTAGGCCTGAGCAAATCCGTGTGTTAATAACACTACATCATATACAGATGGGCTGCCCCTAATTGCTTTAAACGAACCATCAGGAATTGCCATTCAATTGTTAATTGCTAATTATTTCCCGAATCCATCCAACACGACGCGCATCGAAGCAGGGCGAGACATGGCATGGGGAGACAAACATGATTCAATGACGCTTGCAATACCTTCGGGAACCATGGGATTAATATTCCGAATCGGTTCGAAAATCCCCGACTGCTGTGCCGTATAAATGGCGACCGGAGAATTGCCCGGATAAGGAAGCTTGCGCGTCAAACATTCATAGCAAACGACACCAAATGAGAACACATCCGCCTGGACGGTAATCGGTTCACCGCGGGATTGTTCGGGAGCCATATAATAAGGCGTACCAATGCCCTGCCCCGCAACGGTATAAGAAGGCATATCGAGCGTACTGGCGATGCCAAAATCCATCAGATACGGATGGAAAGATTCCGATTCGATCATGATATTGGCGGGTTTTAAATCTCTGTGGATGACGCCATGATCGTGTGCCGCAACGAGTGCTTCGGCAATCTGCATGAGAATTCGCAGGCTCATCATCAAGGGGAGTGGCGAGTCATGCAGATATTCGCTCAGATTTTTCCCATCGATATAGCGCATCGTATAGAAATAGAGCCCTTCGAGCTGCTCGAGATGGTAAGCAGGCAAAATATAAGCATGGTTCAGGTCGCGCGTGATCATGAGTTCCCGTTTAAAACGCAGGAGCCATGAAGCATCCGAAACCAGCTCGGGTTTGAGCACTTTGAGTGCAAGCACCTCGGTCAGTGTCGTATCGAGAACCTTATACACAGTCCCAGTACCGCCCGTCCCGAGTTCATCGAGAATCTGATAGCGCGATCGTGACAGGATCTCAACCGGAGAAGTCGTAAAAGACTCGCGAAGACTCGGGCTGACAGTTCTAAAACTGTTGGAACTGCTATGAATAATCCGGGTCTCAAATCCCTGTTCCTGTACGGGATTAGTGATCGTATCATCGAGGCTTATATCGCCGCTGAGGCCCCCAGAGGATGCACAGGCTTTCTTTAAAGCTCCCTGCAGATGCTCGGGTGACGGAAGCCGATCCTTCGAGGGAATTTCGGCAGAAATGACGGGATGTTCCTCGGTAATCAGGTGAATTGAATCACTGCGAAACTCGGCACTCTCAATGGCAATTTTGGGCGGAAACGGCTCGAAATAATCTTTAATGGATTCGATGAATACTTCTTTGGGAACATAGCCGCCCAGTTCATCCGTCAGATGTTCGAGCGCCTGAACGAGCTGTGTATAGGAACTCAGTCTCTGGGAAGGTCTTTCTGCAAGTGTATGATGGAAAAAGTCGATCAGAGAAGTCAGCGAATCCCCCGGAATATTGGATCGATTGAGAACATCCATCATGCCCATCCAACGAGGTTCCCACTCATCGGGCTGAAACACGCCGGTAATTCCCTGATAAAGCAGGGCACCAATGGCGTAAATGTCACTTGCCACCCCAACTTCCTGTCGCCTGCGCCATTCAGGCGCATCAAATTTCTCGTTGAGTTCCGAATCAAGATGGAACCGACACCGCATCGCCGACTCGACAAACCCAAAGACATTCACCTGGCATTTTTCCGTGACATGGATGTTGCACGGAAGTATCGAAAAATGGCACAGTTGCCGCTCATAAGCTTTTTCGAGCGTCCGTGCGACATCAAGCATCAGGGACGTGCAATAGCGAGGAGGCAGCTCCTGCTTGGATTTGAGAAGAGCAGCTGATATCTCCCCAAGCGAAAGGTGCGCACAGTCGTAAGGATAGACGGCATAAACCATGTTTGTTCGCGTCATTCCTATCGCCAAAATCGGCACCAACCCATCAAATTGAACACGCGAAGCACGTCTGCACGCATCCTGATAAAACAAACGGATTTCCGCAGCAGAACTCAACTCTGGACACAGCGCACGAATCACACACCACTGCTCTGGATTCTCATCTTCTGTCACCAGATAGCGCTCGTAATAACGCGGTGAATCGAGCACTTCTCTCACGGTATAGCCAGGAAACTGTCCAAAACGCTGAAGCATGATCCCAAAACAACCCCAAAAAAAAGCACTATTTGCGCAAAAATATACGCCAGATCCATTTACCACACTTCGTTTCAAAACTACTAATGATATTGTTAATAATTAGCAATGTGCAATGTGCAATTGAATGCAAAACTAAAGTGTGTTTCTAAAGCTAAAAAACTCCATTCTTTAGGAATAA
>DGWW01000006.1 GCA_002395385.1 Myxococcales bacterium UBA4248 | reverse complement strand
CTGCTAACATTCGTACTAAAAAAGGGAGCATCGTTAGATGCGAACAAATCCGTTTGTTAAAACATACAAGGCTGGCGGCTGAGTGGTAACCTAAGTTTCATGTATTTAGTGAGCAATAGGGGTTTAAAGCAGGGACTTTTTGAGTTATACTCTATGTATTTTATTAGGATTTGCGAAATCGACGCATCGATTAACCACAGGATTGGGGAATTAGGATAGAGCCATGCGTTTTAGGGCAAAGAATTTATCGAAAGCATTTGGTGTTGCTGTTATATCAGCAGTTTCGGTGTTCATTTTGGGGTGTGGTGAGGATTCACGGTCGATCAATGCCGTGGACTCCAAGATAATCGATAACTCAATAGATTCTCTGTGCACGCCCCAAAAATGCGAGGAACTGAATGTTCAATGTGGTCCGGCCAAGGTGGTTATGTTATGTGCATGACAGTTGGCAAATATTGGACTAAGAACGGACATTGGATTACAATTTATGGATATGATAATAAAAATATATTTGCCGATGACTCGATGCATCGTAAATATATTCAGGATTTGGACGACTTTCTCGTATATAATAATCTCATGATTGCTATTACGAAATAGATGAGTCGTTTTTCTTATTCGTTAGGATGGCTGAATATAATTTTTTAGTATATTCATATCGAAAAATTCGTCGAATAAGAAATCAGCATTTTCATTAGGTGTCATCTCATAATGATAAAGGGAGAGAAAAATGAAATTATATCACTATTTGGTGATTGGGCTGTCGGCGTTGGTGTTTGAGGCTTGCGGCGATGACAGCAAGAGTAACGGCGATACGAATGACAAGTCATGTCAATGTACTGAGACTGAGGAATGTTGTGGTGATGTATGTGTCGATCTGAATACAGATCGCAACCATTGCGGCAAATGCGGTGTTGTGTGCGGGGAAGGTGAGATTTGTAAAGATAAGAAGTGTTCTGGTGAGGGTGGGGCAATTTCGTGTACCCCCAAGACATGCGATGATCTCAAGTATTCGTGTGGCATGATCGATGATGAATGCGGCACCTTGATCAATTGCGGCAGCTGTAAGAAGAATCAAGATTGTGAGCAGGGCGTTTGTGTCGACAAGTCAGAAAGCTGCACTCCAAAGAAATGTGAGGAATTAAAAATTGCATGTGGCAAAGCGGAAGATGGCTGTGGGGGTACCGTCGAATGCGGAACCTGTGGGGACGACCTGATTTGTCAGGATGGTCAGTGCATTGAAAAACCAGCTGAATGTATTCCAAAGACTTGTGAGGATTTAAACCAGGCATGCGGAAGTGCCGACAATGGCTGTGGTGGATCCTTGGATTGCGGTTCTTGTGGTGATAACCAAACATGTCAGGATGGTCAGTGCATCGAAAAACCAGCTGAATGTACTAAGACAACATGCGAAGCCGAAGGTAAGAATTGCGGATCGATTTCTGATGGATGCGATGGCACACTCGATTGTGGGACGTGTACAGGAACACAGGTTTGCAATGATAATGTCTGCACTTCTATCAAAGATGTTTATCCGACGAGAAAGAGCATTAAATCCCTCCAACCGGATGGCGCCAGTATTGATGAAATTGCAGGCAATGCGACACACGGTGTCGTTATGAATATGGTGTGGATGAATTGGCAACCCTCACAGCATAGCGATTGTTCTGGCGAGGCTCTTTATGACGGCAATTGTTACAATATTTCATCCAACATAGAAAATGAGATAAAAGCATATACCGATAAGGGCGTTGTTGTAACAGCGATCATTTGGGGCGTTCCCGATTGGGCTCGCATTTCGAACTGTTCTTCCTACCCAACGGTGGGTGCACATTTTTGTGCTCCTGCGCCGGGGAAGGAAGTTGATTATGGACGTTTTGCAGGTTTCCTTGCCCACTACTTTAATGGCGAAAATGGTCATGGCCGCATCGCAGATTTTGTCATTCACAATGAGGTCAACAATTACCAGTGGTTTAATCCCGGGCATAATTCTCTGAGTTCAAGCAACCTGGAGAAACAGGCCGAATCCTATGCCAAGAGCTTTAATGCGGCTTACGATTATATTCGGAAAGAACAGAAACAGGCCAAAGTGCTCATTTCGTTAGATCACTTCTTTGGCAAGCAAAACGCGGGAAATGGCAGTTTTGCATCGAGGGATTTTTTGCAAAAGCTCATTCCCAAACTTGGCGATCGTGAATGGCGCTTGGCGTATCATTCCTATCCACCTAGTCTAATAGAGCCTGTATTTGGTCCAAATGACTGGAGAGATCATGATGAGCGCATTACATTTGGCACTTTGGGAATCCTTGCAGGATGGCTGCGTCAGAATTATCCGGATAAGCCCTATACCTGGGAAATACAGCTGACAGAAAATGGCATCAACGGCTATCCTTCTTCACGTCAGAGTGCTCAGAAACAGTATTTGTGTCAGGCATTTAAAAATGTTTTGGGCACACCGGGTATAGAAAGCTTTGTCTATCACCGTCTCATTGATCATCCAGATGAAACCAAGGATGGTTTGGGATGTGGTTTGTGGGATTCGAATAAAAACCCAAAGGCCGCATGGGAAACATTTGCCAAGGCAAACCGCAGTGATGTCGGTTCTGGCTGGCCTGCCTGTGGCTTTGAATTTTTGCCTTACGTCGAAATGGTTCGCGCAAGTAAGAATAACAAACACTGGGTGACGACGCGTCAGCTGCCATCCGGGTTTAATAAAGAGCACTCCTGGAAGATTTTGCGCGAAAAGCCGAAAGAGGATGCCGTCCTGGTGTATGAGTGCCGCGTGGGTGGTGCAGCTGGTGATCATACCATGATTTCTCAGTATGTTGATTGCGAAAAGCAGTTTAATATGGGGCCGATGGGGTATTTGTATACCAAAGAACAGCCTGGAACCTCTGCTGTGTATCGTTGCCGTGCGGATGAGTTTGGTACTCACTTCATTTCTTCGGAAAAAGATTGTGAAGGAAGGACTTTTGAGTCTCTGATGGGGTATGCCATCCTCGTTGAATAAGAGACGCTTTATGATCGCATATTTGACTATGTTTGTTGCAGGATATGGCAAATAGAAGGTTTTGACTGAACGTATTTCGGCACTTGGCAATATGGGATTCTACATGTCAAATGCCGAATGACGCCAAATGTCCCCTTTGTTTTAGGCTCTGTTTAACGAGCTTGGATACGATTTGAGCTTATAGCTCATCGCTTATCGCTGCGAAATCATTTCATGGGAATCAGGCTTTTGCCCATAGGATTCTGATTATTTCTGCAAGCTAAAAGCTATAAGCTCGAACGATTTATTCTTTGAGTCAAATACAAATCCACAGTGGTTAAACATAGCCAAAATCTATGTCGTTCACACTGTGGTTTTTTTATTTGAAATAGCCTGAATTTTAAGTTGCCGTGTGCTATAGGTAATGAGGTTTTGTTTGTCTGATAAGGAGGATTGTTCATGCAAAAGAAATTCTTTTCAACAGCTATATTATTGGCATGTGTGTTTGCCATGAGCGGATGTGTGGATTCCGACTGTCCGGATGGGCTATGTGTAGAGAATTATGGCGTCAATCCTGAATATACTGTAACCAAAGCTCCATTGGATGCCTATTGTACAATTCAAGTCGAAGGTACCGGCACAGTGGATATGGAAACGGACTACGTTCCCAATGTGACTTGGTGCGAGAATGGCAATGCCAGTGAGGAGGCGCTCAAGGTTCAGGCGGTTTCGGCGCGTTCCTATGGATATTATAAAATCAAGCACTATGGGAAAGTTGCAGATGGGACGAATGACCAGGTTTACTCGTGCAAATCCCGTGCACCCTCCGAAGCCCAGTTAAATAAAACGAAGGCTGCCGCGAAGGCGACATCCGGGATCATTTTGACGTATAAAGGTACCATCGTTTGTGCGTTCTACGTTGCGGGTTCTAAAAAGCAGTATTTGAACAGTGAATGTAAGTTTACGGGGAACAGTGACTCTGAGGGATGGGTAAAAACGCAGAAATATGTCACCTATAACTGGGGAAAATCTGGCGGTAAGGCGGATGGATTTACCCAGTCGTCCATTGGATCCGTCAATGATAAGAACTATGCCAATCGTGGATGCATGGGGCAGAATGGGTCTGCCTGTCTCTCGGATAGTGGCTGGAAATGGCAGGACATCATCAAGTTCTTCTACGGTGATGACATCGTGATGGAACAGGTCGTGGGGGACTGTATTGATTCATCCGGGAAAGATAAATGTGAAATTGTGATCGATAAGCCGGGTGTCATCATTGATGAAAAGGATCCTTGTTTTGTGCGTTCCGAAAGTACATCCTGGTACGATGTCGATGCTGGTCATAACGGGCATCTCTATTTTACCTATACGACGGATAATGCGCCCGAAGTTGTTGGTACATGGAAATTTACGGTGACCCGGGCCGGCAAGTATGAAGTCTTTGCCTATATTCAGCCGGATGTCGGTGCTGTCAGCGAAAAAGCACCTTATACGGTTCGTGCTTCTGGTACAGAGCATACGGTGGTTTTGGATATGACGGGCAAATCGGGATGGGTCTCTCTGGGATCATTTGATTTTGCTCAAGGCGAGGATCAGTGGATAAAACTGAGCGATGCGACTGGCGAGAAATATACGGATAACAATGGCAAACGTATTATTTTTGATGCCATCAAGTTGGAGGATGCCCCTGTTTGTACGGACGCATGTACCTTGAATGCAACACAATGTCAGGAAAATGGGCTTCAGACTTGCAGGATGGGAGCCAATGGCTGTGCAGAGTGGTCAGAGGCTGTTCCCTGTGGTGATAACAAGATATGTTCGGGAACCCAGTGTGTGCCAGTCCCCCCCGTGGAGACATGTGCCAATCCTTGCGAAGTGGTGAAATTGAGTGAATGTGTCGATAATGGATTTCACGTCTGTGTACAGACCAACGATAGCTGCAGACAGTGGAGCGATGTTGTGCCATGCAGCGATGGCATGAAGTGTGAAAATGGCACTTGTGTCGACTCTACGCCTCACAATCCTGCGGATACTTTAGAAACGCCTGCAGCTTGTCTGACAGAGATAGATGGTCGTCCCGAGACCATTCTCGATGATTTGGATCCCTGCTTTGTTCATACAAATTCTGCGCGTTTGAGTGAACTCAATGGTAGTTTTGGTTATGACAAACACCTTTATTATGCCTCCCTTCGCGATGCGACTCAGGTCGATGCCATGGGGACCTGGACGCTCAACGTAACCAAGAGTGGCAAGTATACGGTTTATGCCTATCTGGATGGCGGTGTCGGCCAGGTCGCCCCCATGATTCAATATATCGTGCGGGCATCCGGGCGTGCCTATCATCCGACTATCTCTGTAAAAGAAGAGGCCGGCTGGTATAAGCTCGGGAATTTCGAACTTGAAGCAGGACAAGATCAATACGTTCAGCTGTGGGATATTGTTTCTGAGAGCAACAAAGAATATGTCGATTATCGCGTACTCTTTGATGCCATTAAAGTTGTGCCCTATCAGGAAAATACCGTGTCGGAGGAACCTCTGAATTCCGAGGATGGCGGCAATTCCGGAAGTCCGAGTGTGAGAGTGAGCAGTGAATCTGATTGTTCGGTGGGGAATCCTTTAAAGAGGGATTCTACCGGGCTTTGGGTTGGCATCTTTGGTGGGCTCGTGGCATTGGGTATGGCGCGTCGCCGAAAAAGTCGGGTTTAGTATTTGGAGGGTTTTGTCGAGAATGGCAAAGCCCTCTTTGTGTGTGGATGCTTCCGAAATCCGGGAAAAACACGCTCAACGTTCCTGGTCTTAAGGGCTAAGGCATGTATTTGCTTAGCCGTTGCATGGTTTATACAACACTTTTCTGATACAGAATCATTGTGATGAGTGATTTGGGAGGGAATATCGCGATGAAGAAAACATTCATCCTTACTGTCATAGCAGCTGTTTGTCTTTTTTCCGGCTGCATGGATTCGGATTGCCCCAACGGAATTTGCACTGAGAATTACGGTGTAAACCCTGATTTGACAGTAACGCGTGCTCCATTGGAGGCTATCTGTGAAATCAATGTCAAAGACATGGGGGTTAAGAATATGGAATCTGACTATCTCCCTAATGTTGTTTGGTGTGAAAATGGAATGGGATCATCGGAATCATTAAAGGCACAAGCTGTTGCCGCTCGTTCGGTTGCTTATTATACCATTAAAGAAAGTGGGTCTGCTACAAACGGTGAATCGAATCAGGTGTATAATTGTCCTTCTTATGCCCCGAGCACAGCAAATTTAGCGACTATGCAGGAGGCTGTTAATGCAACTTCTGGAGTCGTATTAACATACGGTGGTGTGGTAATATGTTCTTTCTATGTCTCAGGTTCTACAAGTTTAGATAACAATTGTGTATATATTGGTGATTCAAGCAGTGGACCTTGGCCTCAGCCAGCTGTCACATATAATGAGGGTAACAGGGGCGATCAGGTCAAAAAAAGTTCTTTAGGACTTGATGTTCTCGAAAATCGTGGCTGCATGTCACAAAATGGAGCCAATTGTCTCGCCAAAAATAGAGGTTATAAATGGCCAGAAATATTAAAATTCTTTTATGGCGATGACATTGGCTACCGTCAGTTGGCCGGTTCGTGCGTGACACCTGTGTCTTTCGACGGCAATGATTTGGTCAAATGTGATCTCAATAAATCTGGTGTCATCATTGACGAAAAAGACAGCTGTTTCGTGAGGACGGTGAGCAGCACGTGGTTTGAGGGCAAGGAAAATGTCGGTTATAATAAGCACTATTATTATACGTATGCCGGTGCTGATTATGAAGAAGTTGTCGGAACCTGGAACCTCAAAGTGACGAGACCCGGCAAATATACGGTGTATGCCCACTATCCAAAAGATGTCGGGGCTGTCAGTACGCAAGCGCCTTACACCATTCGTGCGACAGGTGTGGAACATAAAGTCAAGATTGACATGACCGGCAAGGATGGATGGGTCAAATTGGGTGACTTCGAATTTGCATCTGGCGAGGATCAGTGGGTCAGGCTTTCGGATTTGACGGGAGAAAAGTACACCGATCCCAGCGGCAAACGCATTATTTTTGATGCGATCAAATTTGAAGATGTCGTAACTTGCACAAATGCATGTACCGAAGGTGAGAAAGCCTGCGAAGGCACCGGCTTTAAAGAGTGTAAAAAAGGCAAGGATGGCTGCACGGCATGGTCGGCTGTTCAACCATGTCCCGAAGGGCAGGCATGCAGCGGCAATGCTTGTGTCGATACCTGCAAACCTGAATGCAATGTCGAGAATCTGCGAGAATGCTCAGAAAATGGGTTCCGCGTCTGTACCAGTGTCGATGGATGCTTAAAATGGGGCGATGTCGTTGCGTGCGATAATGGATGTGACAATGGCGCATGCAAAGATCCTGCTCCGACTTGCGAGGATGAGTGTACTGCGGATACAAGGGAATGCCTTGATGAAGCAGGCTCCTACCGCATGTGCGGTCAATTTGATGACGATAGTTGCAGAGAATGGTCACAGCCGGCACTCTGTGGAGATGGCCAGATCTGCAGTAATGGCGAGTGTGTCGACAATGGCGAACCGGGCGTTGAATGTACGGATAAGTGTGAAACCGGTGCTGTGGTGTGCGATGGCAACGGCTATAAAACCTGCGGCGATTTCAATGCGGATGGATGTTCAGAATGGTCGGAAGTAACTGCCTGCAAAGCAGACGAAACCTGCGATGATGGTGTCTGCAAGGCTGCCGAAGAACCAGCTTCGCATGATGTGGTGTGTCTCACAGAGATCGACGGCCGTCCCTCGACGATTATCGATGAAACAGATGATTGCTTTGAACGCTCCGAAACGGGGAACTGGCAGGCTATCTCACAATATGGTTATAATCATTCCTTGTATTATGCCTATCTGATGGATCAGGAAACGGTTGGGACCTGGCATTTTAATGTGACAAAAGCTGGCAAATACGACATCTATGTCTATGTAGATACCGGTATTGGCGGCGTTCCGGATGAACTGTCGTATGAGCTCAAAACGTCGAACAGAGTGTATTTTCCAAGCGTTCAGACGAAAAATGCCAGCGGTTGGGTGCTTGTGGATACTTACGAATTGTCCGAGGGCAAGGACCAATATATTCGTTTAAGTAACAAGATCGAAGGCTCCGACGATAACCAAAAACGTGTCATATACGATGCCGTGAAGATTGTTCCCGAGGGTTCGGAGGATGGAACCAGCGATGGAGAGAATAGCTCGGTTTCTTCGTCAAGTTCTTCCGACTGCTCAAGCAATGGCACGATGAATACGACTGGCATGGGTGGTTTGGCTGCAATTCTGGCTGCTTTGGGAAGCGTTGGAATGCTGCGTCGCCGCCGTGGCGAAATGTATGAATAAAGGTTTTGTATGGGGCGTTGTGGGGCAAAGCCCCGCAGTGGGGGTAGGCGCGTATTGAACCAATGGGGCTTGCCCCATTGGTGAAATAGCGCCGCAGGGGGCCACTGCCCCCGCAAAAATATCATTTATCTTTGGCTATGTTTAACCATCGTGGATATGACTTGTTCCGAACTCGTTAAACAGAGCCTTATCTTTAAAAAAAGGAAACTGAGGAAATTTGTATGTTTAAACGCGTATGTTTTCTAGGTGTATTGTCCATTTTGTGCTGTATGCTTATGGCATGCGATTCGGACAATTCTCCAAAGGATGAGTGCGAGATAGATGCAGACTGCCTTGATCCTAGCCTGGATACACGGCGAGGATGTTATCTCATTTCCGGAGTGCGAGTATGCCGAAACTCATGTCTCGCCACGAAAGAAGGCGACAATGCGCCGGTGTGCTATCTGCCGCTTTCGGCAGCTTCAGAGCCGGAACCGACGGTTTCTGTGATTGATAAATGCGCTAAAGATGAGGAAGACAGGCTGTATTCTGCTCATAGCGAGCGCGAATTTTGCCGCAATTATTGCAATAAGAAGTCGGGACTGTGCAAGACTGCCGATGAGATCGACGAATGCGCGAATAACGCGCAGTGTGCCGAGCCGGATGCTGGGACGAATAAGGGGTGTTTTCGCATTTCCGGTGTAAGAAAATGTAAAGAAATATGCCTCGGTTCAAAAGAAGGTAAAAATGACCCTGTGTGTTACCTGCCGAGTACAATTAATCCGCCGCCCGAACCCAATGTTTCTGTGACCGATACCTGCGCAAAGGATGATGTTGGCAGATTGTATGTGGTGGATACCGTTCATGAACTTTGCCCGAATTACTGTGATGAAGCGACGGGGTTGTGCAAGACGAGCGTCCCTGCGACAGAATGTAAAAAAGACTGTACGCTGGATGGCGGCGATCCACAGGTTTGCGTGATATTGTCCGGCAAAGAGGAATGCAAAACCGCCTGTTTTGGTAAGTCTGAGGGCAAAAATGACCCCGTATGCTACACCAATACGACGGTGGCCAATCCCGTTGCGGAGTCGATTATCGATGAATGTGCCAAAGATGAACAGGGGACGCTTTATTCGGTCAAATACGAGAGTACGACATGTCCCAATGGCTGCGAGGATGGCGTGTGTCAATAATGTCTGCGCGGCCTTTCGGGCATTTGCCCGATACGGCTCTGCGCATGCTCGCCTAGAGACGTGCGTTGCGCACGTCTCTACGGCTCGCCAGCATCGGCTATTTTGCTGCGCAAAATACGCCGATGCATTTTTTTTTATTTTTTTATTTGACACGGATCCCGATTGCGCGTATAAGCCCGCCTCGCCGACGGGATGGGAGACATCCTGAGGCAAGATTGAAAATCGAAGAAGAGAGAGAATATAAAGCAGAAGTGCGAGCCTAAATAAGAGGATCTGCAGAGCAGATACCTCAAGATGCGAAAAGCATCATGATACTCAGAGACGTTCGAACGAACGTCTGTACTGGGTAAATTATATAAGTAAAGACGTTCCAAGGAACGTCTCGATATAAGGAATCAAACTGGAGAGTGTGATCCTGGCTCAGAACGAACGCTGGCGGCAGGCCTAACACATGCAAGTCGAGCGTGAAAGGGGCTTCGGCCCTGAGTAAAGCGGCGCACGGGT
>DGWW01000168.1 GCA_002395385.1 Myxococcales bacterium UBA4248 | reverse complement strand
ATCATCTACGAGATCAACCGCCGCTTCTTGCTCCGCGTCCATATCGCCTTCCCGGGCGATTACGAAATGCAGCGCCGCGTCTCCATCATTGACGAAACTGGTGAGAAATTCGTCCGCATGGCCAACCTCGCCGTCATCGGTTCGCATTCCGTCAACGGCGTCGCCGCGATTCACTCCGAACTCGTCAAAACCGACCTCTTCCCCGATTTCGTCAAACTCTTCCCCGAGCGCTTCAACAACAAGACAAACGGCGTAACCCCGCGCCGCTGGATGGTTTCGGCAAACCCCGAACTCTCCGATCTCATCTCCGAAAAAATCGGCAAAGGCTGGATTACCGACAGCGAAGAACTCAAAAAACTCGAACAATTTGCCGATGACAACGATTTCCTCGATCGCATCATCGAAATCAAACGCAATAACAAACGCCGTTTCGTTAAAATGTATCTCCCGTTCACCGTCTCCGAAGACATGCTTTTCGATGTTCAGGTCAAGCGAATTCACGAGTATAAACGCCAGCTGCTCAACCTGCTCCACGTGATTCATCTGTATCGCGAACTCAAAAAGAATCCCAACGCACAACGCGTTCCCAGACTCGTGCTCTTCGGCGGCAAGGCTGCACCCGGTTATGCCGCAGCCAAGCTCCACATCAAATTCATCAACGATGTCGCCAAAATCATCAATGATGACCCGACCATCAAAAATAAACTGCGCGTCTATATGTGCCCGAACTACTGCGTATCACTCGCCGAGGTCATCATCCCCGCAGCCGATCTCTCCGAACAGATTTCGACGGCCGGCAAAGAGGCTTCGGGAACCGGCAACATGAAATTCGCACTCAACGGCGCACTCACCATCGGTACGCTCGACGGCGCCAATATCGAAATCCGCGACCTCGTCGGCGCTGAGAATTTCTTCCTCTTCGGCCTCACCGAGACCGAAGTCAAGACGCTCAAAAACGAAGGTTACGATCCGCAGTCCTACATCGACGAAAGCGAAGATCTCAAGGGCGTTCTCGATATGATCGAATCCGGCTTCTTCTCGCCCGATGAACGTTCGCGCTATCAGGGCATCGTCAATTGGCTCAAAACCTCCGATCCCTATATGCTGTGCGCCGATTTCGACAGCTACATCGCACGCCAGAAAGAAGTCGAGGCCGCCTTTGTCGATAAACGTCGATGGGCAAAAATGGCCGTCCACAACATCGCCAATATGGGCTTCTTCTCGTCCGACCGTACCATCCGCCAGTACGCCGAAGAAATCTGGGATGTCAAGTCGATAAAGGTATAATCTCATGTTTGTTATCCTCCTCTTCGTTATTGAGGAGGAAATCAATTTTTTAATTGGATGGTGCATTGTCTACTGAAAAAATGCTTTCTCTTCAGTCTTAATTATTAATTATTAATTATTAATATGCGCGGCTATGTCGGCTGCGCCTCCATACGCCTCGCCGCCGCCGCTATCTGACGATACGCGGCGGCTTTTTTGCGCGCTCGGTGAGCGCACGTTCTAACGGGGGCAAGTCCCGAAGCCGCCCGGTAGTGGATACCCATAGTATCTCATCTTCACATTCGTAAAACAGAGCTGACCAACTCATGTCTGCACTCTTATCCGATTTGCAGGTCAATAGCTATTGGAACAACGTGTCGCAAAATGGGGTTGCAGTATGTGTGTAGCTTTATTGTATCGAGAATAATTGTTGCATATTGATTAATGTAAAAAAACTTATTATACAGTTTAAAAGAAAAGACTGATGATGCTTTCAGTCTGTAAATAAAGGAGGCATTATGAGGTTATTTCAATTGTTCGACATTATCAAGATGGAGCAGTTATCTTTGAATATAATGACGGTAGCAGAAAGATGTTACAAGTCAAGTTTGGAGATTATATTAAAAACAGTTCTCAATAATAAAGGATACTCTCTATGAAATCTATCATTATAACAATTGTTGCTGTTTCTGCATTGCTGCTTTCATGTTCAGATGACGGTGGACGTGCTGTTCCTCATAACCAGCAGGATCCGACTGATTATCCCTTAGATAACCCAAATAATCCCATAAATCCAAACGATCAGCAAACAGACCGTCAGCCGGAAGACAATCCATCCGATAACAAACAAAATGATGCCAATATCAGTACGGATGATAATTCACAGAATACGAATAATACAGATACCCCGAATGTACAGACGGATCCCAATCATAATCAAACAAATATAGATTCCTCTGGTGAACACGACGATTCGAATGCTACGGAACAAGCGGATTCAAAAGTTCCAGAAGTGCCTTTTGAATATGAGCTAACCTCATTTCCCGGTGGTGATATGATTAATCATGATGGAAAATCTATTCATATCAAGCCATTTAAGATGTTTACGCATCATGTATATGTTTCTTACATCTGGGATTGTATCGTTGCTGGACAATGTTCGAAAGATATATTTGAATGGATGCACGACGGATGCGTCAGCTTATATTCATCTGTCGAAGACCGACCAGTCAATTGTATTTCGTATGAAGGAGCTGTCGGTTTTTGCCACTGGTTAGGCGGTCGACTGCCTACCGAAGCAGAGTGGGAATATGCAGCTCTCTTCGACGGGGAAAAAGTTCGCGATGTCGATTATGCATGGGGCAATGATGCGCCGGATCTATGTGTCAACGCGAGTTTTAAAGAGTCCGAAGATACAAAACGGGTTTGCGCATGCGGCGCTAAATCCATTGGTTATCCACGCATTATTGAACTAAAAGACCATTGGTACGAGTATTCGGCAAGTCCCTGCGCATCATCTGTTTTAGAAGCGGGCCGCACGCCCACCGGTCTGACCCACATCAGCGGCAATTTGGCCGATTATGTGGCCGAATTCGAAGAGGACCATGACAACATGACCTTCCTCGTCAAAGGTGGCAGTTTTCTCTCGCCACCAGAAAAGCTCAAAATTACAGAGCGCGAGTACGTTGATATTCAAGGATGGAACAGCACCACGAAGTATTCCGGGGTTGGGTTCAGATGTGTGTTCGACGAGGATATAAAGTGATAAACGTCAATTGTGCCCCTAAATCATAGGAGATAATAATGAAAAAAATATGGATGATACCATTCCTTATGGTTGTTGTAGGGTGTGGCGATGATAACGGCGATAAGCCAATAATTTCTTGAATGCCATCGTTAGGGATATCGATTATAATACCATATAGTCTGACAGTGGGGCATGTACCACTGTCAGTTTTGCTGTGCGTCGGCGAGCGCACGTTCTAACGGGGGAAAATTCCGAAGCCGCCCGGTAGGAGATACCCATAATATTTAGCTATGTTTAACCACCGTGGATATGACTTGTTCCGATAGCTAAATCATTTCATTGCTTTGAGCTTTGAGCTGCGAGTGGTCTATCCATTCTCTAAGTTCCAAGTACTAACCTCTAAGCCAGAAATTATCGACGGTAAAATAAAAGCCAATTTTTCTTAGGCTCTGTTAAACAAACGTGGATAAGAAGTGAACTGTGGATGACTACATGCATTCCCTACATGAGCGGCGACACGAAGTCGCCGCCCGAACGTGTACGACA
>DGWW01000333.1 GCA_002395385.1 Myxococcales bacterium UBA4248 | reverse complement strand
TAATTCCGCATTCCTAATTACGAATTATGAATTACGAAATGGGAGAATACCATGTCAAAGAAGTGGTTATTATTAGTTGCTTTGAGTGTACTTTGTTTTGCTGGTTGCAGTGACGATTCTGCCGGCGATGGCGACAGTGAGGGTATGCTGTGTGGTAATTCAAAGGTAGAAAGCTCCGAAGCGTGCGATGATGGCAATACACAAAGCGGCGATGGCTGCGTTTCGGATTGTTCTTCTGTCGAAGAGGGGTATACCTGCCCGTCCGAAGGCGGCGTTTGTACCAAAAAAGACGGTAATGACCCTAATCCACAGTCAGAATGCGGCAATGGTAAGGTTGAGTCTGGCGAGATATGCGACGACGGCAATACACAAAGCGGCGATGGATGTTCTGCCAATTGTGTCAGTATCGAGGATGGGTATATTTGCCCCAATGAGGGCGAATCTTGTCAACAAACGGATGTTTCGGACACATGCGGCAATGGGGAGCTTGATGAAGGTGAATCCTGCGATGATGGTAACGCGGATGATGGCGATGGGTGTGCGGCAGACTGTATGCACGTCGAAGCCGGTTATGTATGTCAGGAACCCGGCCAGGAATGTATCCCGGATGGCTGCGGCAATGGCATCGTCGAAGGTGACGAGGAATGTGATGCCGGAGATTATGTCATTGAATACGGATATGACGGATGCACCAAAAGTTGCAAAAAAGCCCATTTCTGCGGTGACGGGAAATGGGATAAAATCGATATTGACAATGGCGAAAAATGTGATGCAGGTGCAGATACTTCGAACGAATATGATGGATGCACAGCCGAGTGTGAACGTGTAAATTATTGCGGCGATGGGCAGATCCAATCGGAACATGAAAAATGTGATGATGGCAACGACGCAAACGGAGATGGTTGCTCGTCGGATTGTCAGTTCGAGGACGGATATTCATGCACAATTGTCGATGGCAAGAGCGTTTGCATGCCCATTTTATGCGGAAATGGCGTTTTGGATGAGAATGAAGCCTGCGATGATGGCAATCGAAATTCCGCTGATGGATGCGCTTCTTACTGTCAGGTCGAAAAAGGATATCGCTGCACCCAGGATGATTCGGGTAAATCGAACTGTATGATCACATGCGGTGATGGTACGCTCGACGGAGAGTCTGGCGAGCAGTGCGATGATCATAATTTGAATTCCGGCGATGGCTGTTCAGAGGCATGCTTGATCGAACCAGGGTTTGTTTGTCCTGAGGTTGGCAGTGCCTGTATTGCCAAAGCCTGTGGTGATGGCATTCTGGCTGGCAAAGAAGAATGTGATGATGGCAACACTGCCGATGGCGATGGGTGTTCCTATCGATGTAAGGTCGAAAAAGGATGGCTCTGCGACAGTACGACGCAGGTTTGCACCGAAGGCCGGTGTGGCGATGGCATCGTTCAGGTTGGCGAAGAATGCGATAATGATAAGGTCGAATCCGGTTCGCCTGCAGCCGGCGATGGCTGCTCAGATACCTGCCATATCGAACCCGGATATGAATGCAAAATCGATGGCGGCGAATGCAAAAGTGTCACTTGTGGTGATGGTACTATTGCTCCCTCTGCGGGGTATCTTTCGTACGAAACATGCGATTTGGGCACTGGTTCGGATGGAAAATCCCTCAATGATGGGACACAGGGTTGCGCAGTCGATTGCACGATTGTGACGGGATACCACTGTGATGATAAGGGAATGAATTGCGTCAAAGGAACTTGCGGCGACGGTTTCGTCGATGCAGGCGAAGAATGCGATGACAAGAATCATCTGCCTGCAGATGGATGTTCGCCTGATTGTAAATTCGAAACAGGTATTGAATGTGTGGGCACTGAATGCAAGCCCGTTTGCGGCGATGGCGTGACCATGTGGATGCTCGACAAGGCCATTGCCGAAGAATGCGATGATGGCAACCTCGTCAATGGCGACGGCTGTTCGAGCGATTGCAAAGTCGAAAAAGGTTATGTGTGTACAGAGTTCAGTGCATCCAAACCACCCGAGTTTATCAGTCTGCCTGTGACCTATCGCGATTTTAGGAGTACCGGACGAGATACCGTCGAAACGGCAGGGACGACAGATGGTTTTATTACTGCCGAATTGATTGCCAAATATCCCGATACACACTGGACGACGAGCCGAATCAATACGACAATTTATGACTTTGACAGCCAGGCCGGATGTTCCAAAACTGGTTATACATTGCCAGATTTGGACGAAGAACGAAAACCGGTACTCGCAACGGATGGATATGGCAAATGCTTTAGCAGTAAGGCTGAGTTCGCCATGTGGTACCGCAATATTCCCGGCATCAATAAAGAAGTCAAACATCATATCTATATGTGGCTCGAAGATGAAGCCACCAAGCGCTATTATTTTACGAGCGTCAATCCGACGACGAAGGGCGCGCCCAATGTCTGCGCCGATGGACAGCCGCTCGAAGTCAATTACTTCCTGCCGCTTGCCAGTACCGGGTTCGGCTATACGCACGGCTTCGAATCGCGCCATGCCAATTACAGTTTTACATCCGAAGTGAGCACCTATTTCCAGTACAAAGGTGGCGAAACGCTCAACTTTAGCGGCGATGATGACCTCTGGGTTTTCCTCAACGGACATCTGTTTGTAGATCTGGGCGGCCTGCATGGCGCCATGAGCGGAACGGGCAAACTCGGTGCTCAGGAATACAAGGACAGCGATGGCAATACGGTCCTTAAAGCCGATGGTACGCCCCTTTTATACGATCCCAATTACAACGTTTATGAAGGCGGCATTTACGAAATCAAACTATTCCATGCCGAACGCAATGCTACAGGCTCCAACTTCAGTCTGACTCTGACGAACTTCCTCAACAGCGGAACCGCTTCGTGCGATGCCATCTGCGGCGATGGCGTCATTCGTGGCAGCGAAGAATGCGATTATGTCGGCATCGATACCGATGTCGATCTGCAGCACAACAAAGGATGCTCTGCCGATTGTAAACTGCAATCCTACTGCGGCAATGGCAAAATCGAAAAGGGCGAACAGTGCGATACGACAGAAGAATGGTGTGTCGAATGTAAATTATCGCCCGATACCTGTGGCAATGGTGTGCTGGATGCACACGAAGAATGCGATGGCGATGCCGGCGTAGGTGCTGGCCAAAAATGCCTCGAAAATTGCCGGCTTTCGGGCTGCGGCGATGGCATTCTCGACGCGAATAACAACGAAGAATGCGACGATGGCAATACGTCCGACGAGGATATGTGCACTTCCAAATGTACATTGCCTGCATGCGGCGATAAAATTGTTCAATCCTGGCTCGGTGAGGTATGCGATGACGGCACGAATGACGGCAGTTATGGCGGATGCGGTTTAGGATGCACCTATTTGCCGCCTGCCTGCGGTGATGGTGTGCTCGACGCCGGTGAACAGTGTGATCACGGCAAAGATAAGAATCACGGCGGTTATAACGGATGCAAAGATGACTGCACACTCGACATCCATTGCGGTGATGGCGTTGTTCAATCCGAATTTGAACAATGTGATGAAGGCGATCAAAATGGCAAGGGCAGTTGCTCTGAATATTGCGCAGTCGTTGTCAATTAGGAGCGATGCATACCCTTGGGCCAGGGCTCTCGAGTTTTAAAATCGCTTGACTTTATGAAAGTAGCAAAAACCTGGGTGCTTGCTTGGTCCGAGCCCTGAAGGGGCGAAATATTACAGCCTGGAGTGAGCCCGAAGGGCGTAACCCCGGGAAAAGGAATTTCATCAATAAAATCACCCTGAAGGGG
>DGWW01000297.1 GCA_002395385.1 Myxococcales bacterium UBA4248 | reverse complement strand
GGATACAAAATCCGCCAGGCAACATTGCAAAAAATCCCCTACATGCTCGTCGTCGGCCAAAAAGAACAAGAAACCGGCACGCTCAACCTGCGTTCCTATAAGGATGGCGAGCGCGGCGCGATGAACCCCGCAGACCTCAAGGCCGAAATCGTCGATCATATCAAAAACCGCGTCCTCGATGTCAACATCCGCAAACTCAACCTCGATGCCTTCATCAATCCCGAAGATATCGACGCTGAAGAAAAGGAATATTAATAGATTTTTATTTTGTGGCGCGGGCTATTGGCGCAATTTTTGTAGAGACGCGCGACCCGCACGTCTCTACAAAAATGCGCCAATACACCCTGCGTTTCGCGGCTTTGGCTGCGCCAATACGCCGCTTTGCGCCCAGCTATCGCAAGCGATACGCTGGGCGCTCATGTTTTGTTATTCTTCAACATCCCCCTTTTTGCCACGCGTTCTTTTTGGCTTCGCGGATTTCTCTGCATTCTCTTTTGTTATCTCTGCTTCCACTAACTTTTGATATTTCACCATCAAATCTGCCACAATTTCAGGTTCACTCATATCTAATGAATAGCCATAGAGTTCCATTACGGCTTTATCCAAAGCTTTATGGGCATTGAGCAAATCTGGCGGCATGGTTAAGGAATCGTATAAATCCGCAAGTGAGCTGTTGGGATGATTGTCTCGCGCATGTAAGATTTCTTCAGCGCACAGGCTAATTTTTGCTTCGATGCGTTTCTTATATTCTTCAGGTGATTCGGTTTTCTTTTTCTTTGCGCTTCCAATGGCGGTTGTACCATCTAAAGCTGGCCACGGAAAATTATTATATACAATATCTTTGGAATAGCGATAATCGCTTTTTAACCGCCCGCATACCGCCCGCATCCATGCCATGTGCACAGAAGATGTTAGAATGCCAAAGTGATAGAGTGTGGCGGCAGGAATCATCTGAACAGCATCGTTTGCTATGACATCCGGATTCATGAATCCCATCGGAATATAGTCTCTTTTTTCAGATGATACTCTTGGAATTAAAATATAATTCGTGTTTGGTTGTCTGATCTCACCAAATAAATAGGGCGTTTTGGCTTGTTTCCTTGTACCCTCGCGTTTACTGGATTCTCTTGCCCTTTTTACAGATTCAACAGCTTCTTTGATTTCAGGAATCTTTCTTATCATGGAAGATTCCTGATCGACAAACCAAAGACACCATCGAGTAATATTGTTAATATATTCTTCTGACCCGACCAATCGTCTGAACACTTTAACCAATTCAGGGTACTTCTCACACAATACATTTTTCTCATTATCAGAATAGTTGCTTAATTTACCTTTATTGTCATTAGCCATGTTTCCAAACTGCATCTCTGGGATACTACACAATGGATTTGGCCTGCTCAACACGCTAATGTTTGGCGCATCAACAAGATAAGCATTAATTTGTTTACATTGTTGTTTCTGAATCTGTTTGATTTCTTTGCCATCTTTTGTAGCGATTTGTTCTTCAAAAATAATCCTTTCATCATGTTTATCAAATCGACTAAATCCAACAATCACGCAATGTACTGCAGCCTTCCCGCGTCCTTCATTCGTCCATTTAAAAGTTCGCCATGCAAAATCAATATGTAACCCCTTATCAAACAACGGCTGCCAAAGATTTGCGGGGGTTTCCCCCTGCGTGACGGAGTTCGTCATCACAAACGCGGTTCGGGTATTCTGACTATTCGACATATAATCCGAAGCCAGTTTTACCCAGCATCCCACATAATCGATGTTGCCAGCATTTTTCTGGCCACCGAAAACGCCGCTCAAATCCTCTTTTTGCGCAGTACTCATATATCGGGCACCCACATACGGCGGATTCCCGATAATATAGTCAAACCTCAAATCTTCCGTATATTCTTTATCATCTTTAAGTAAATCCTGCCAATCAACTCTTAATGCATTCTCATTATAGATATGTGCAGACCGTTTCAACGGCAAATCCGCGTATGCCATACCGAACCATTCGCCGACTTCACGGTTCATTAAATGTTCAACGAGCCACATACCCGTTCTGGCAACTTCACAGGGAAAATCGAGAATTTCAATGCCATAGAATTGTTCAATGCTGACCTTGATCAATGGCGAAACATCCAGCAATCTTTGTCTAGATGGATATTTCATTTTGATAATTTCGAGTTCGAGACGGCGCAGTTCCTTATATGTCGTAATCAGGAAGTTACCGCATCCACAGGCAGGGTCGAAGATTCGCAAATGTGCAATCTTTTCGTGGAAGGCATCGAGTTTTTTGGGTGTTGCTTTGACGCGTTCAAATTCTGCCCATAAATCATCCATAAACAGCGGGTTAATAACCTTTAATATATTTTCCTCGCTTGTATAGTGTGCACCAATTTCGCGTCTCTGCTCTGGGTCCATAATGCCCTGGAACATCGAACCGAAGATTGCCGGTGAAATTTTGCTCCAGTCAAAAACACAGCAATCGATCAACGTCTGGCGCATTTTTTCGTTAAAATCCGGCGTATGCAGTATCTCGTGGAACAAACCGCCATCGACGTATGCAAATTGTTTCAAATCCGCAGCCAACATTGCGCGTTTGGCTCTCTTTTCTGGCGGCATGTCCAAAATTTCAAACAGTTGATGCAGTCTCAAAGACAAATCTGCGCCATCTTGCTTTGAATTCTGATTATAATTGATAAACGAAAACTGTGGGAAGATGCCTGTATCTTCGGCGAACATGCAGAACAGCAATCTTACCAGATACACCTCAAGCTCATGGCCTTCATAGCCAAATTCTTTCAGCGCATCATGTATTTTGGCCATTTTCATGGCCGCCTGTATGTTGACTTCGAGCTGTTCATCATAGATACGTTGTGTTTCATACCCCGCAATATTCGCAAAATGGCGTATATACTTACGGATATCCTTCAAGCGAAACGAGACGTGTTGCGCTGTCGTGCGGTGATACAGTTCGAATTTGTCAAAGTCGCATACGAGCATCAGTTCGGGCATTTGTTCGGATGGCAGAGTAATTACATAACTCTTAAGCTGTTCATACGCTTTGTTTAAGTCTTTGCCCTTCGACTTCATTTCAACAATGAGTTTTTTCGGCAAAAAGTAATCGATGTAGCCATCTTCGCCGACTTCTTTGGGGCACTTGTGTTCAAACTCGCCGCCATCTTCGAGTGGGTTTTCAATGCCAAAGACAGAAAGGAAGTCCCGCAAAAAAGACTGTGCCTGCTGTCGTTCAGCTCCCTTCTGTTTTTCCCAGCTCTTACGGAACCCCGCAGCCCTGTCTTCGATTTCTTCCCAACTGAGAGTCATCATTTCAAGTCTCCTTATTCACCGTACAGGGGAGTTTCGCATCCTGATATTCATGGCGCAACAGCGCATATAAATACCCCGTACTTTGAATGTAAAGCCTGTCCACCTCGTGCTGGATGCGCTCACGCAACGTGGAATCGGCGATTTGGGCGATGAGATCGTTCAGGGCTGACATCGGTATTGCTCCGTCTGGGCTTCTGCCGTGTTTGGCAGAGCTATCAGGGGTTATAGCGTTTTGGCAACCATTTGGGTAGCTTAATCACAACACACAACGATGTAGTTCAGCCCCGCACGCCATGCGCGAACCATCCACGGCGATTTGATCCCTCCCGCACGCCGTGCGCGAACCATCCACAGCGATTTGATCTGCCCCGCACACCGTGCGCGAACCATCCACAATGATTTGATCCCTCCCGCACGCCGTGCGCGAACCATCCACGACGATTTGATCCCTCCCGCACGCAGTGCGCGAACCATCCACAGCGATTTGATCTCTCCCGCTCGCCATGCGCGAACCATCCACGACGATTTGATCTGCCCCGCACACCGTGCGCGAACCATCCACGACGATTTGATCCGTCCCGCACGCCGTGCGCGAACCATCCACGGCGATTTGATCCACCACACAGCGAACAGGCCCTATTATTGTGTTTGTTGCATTCGTAATCTCTGGTAATATGAGGGGCATAAGCGAATGGGAATGACACCATGCAGGAGTCATGTCGAACAACAGCGCATGTCGCACAAAAAGCCCCGCCAGGGCAAAGGATGGTTGTTATGGGAACTGTGAAATCAATTTCAATCACGAACCTTCGCAATGAAGAAGTACTCGGTTTTTGTCAGGAAATTGCCGGCAGAATTGCCGATGTCAAGGAGGTGTCAGAAAGTGATGCAGGCAAAGCCTTTTGTGAGCAGATTCTGTCGTACTCTGGCGAACTCGATGTGCTGCGGGAGGTGAACTATAAGCATATAGGTGACGCCGATGCTGCAGTCGATTCGACAATTCTCGGTTTGAGAGCGCATTTGCAGGCATTGCTCGTTTATCCGCGTGACGATATCCGCGAGGCGGCACGCACAATCTGGAATGCCATAGAGCCTTACGGTTCGCCAGTCAGACTGCCGTACAACGAGGAGTATGCCATTGTCGGACGTATGATCGACACGCTCGAAGCCATCGACACGCACCTGCAGTCCCTGACACTGATGGATGCATGGATTGCAGCTCTTCGAAAACATTACGATGCCTTTATGGCGCTTCGCAAAGATTTTCACAACGAGCGTGCAGATCAGCCTGTCGGCCGTATCAAAGCCACGCGCCAGACGCTTTCAGATGCCTGGAAAACGCTCATCAACTATATCAACGGACTCGCCATGATTCATCCCAGCGCCGAACTGAATACACTCATCGACGTACTCAATACGATCATTCAGGCCAAAAAAGCCGCTCTCAAGACGCGCAAGAGTACCAAAAAGACCGCTGCAGAGGCAGCAACCGAAACGGTCGATATCGAGCCGTAATCACAGGTCTTCATAAAACTCAACCTCGATGCCTTCATCAATCCCGAAGATATCGACGCGGAAGAAAAGGAATATTAATATATATTAATATTTTGGAACGCGGACTTGCTCGCCAGAGAGACGTGTCACGACACGTCTCTACTGGCTCGCTACGCCGCTCTGGCCTGTGCTATTTGCCGCCGGCAAATACGCACAGGCTTTTTTTGCGTGGTAAGCCCCACCAATGAACATCCAGATTTGCAATTGATTTTGGCGAACAAGCGAGCTAAAAAGATAGAATCAGATCGTGGTATGCACATAGAGCGTTATCACGAATAAGAGGAACAACAAGCGAGATTGATATATGAGCGAAATAGAAAGGATCAAGAGCATTGTCGCCCCTATTGCCAAAAAACACGGCGTCGAAAAGGTTTGGCTGTTTGGGTCTCGGGCAAGAGGCGACGCGAATCAAGACAGCGATTATGATTTTTTAATATCACGTGGGCAAATTCACTCATTGTGGGATTTCGCAGGTCTCTGGGATGATCTCGAAGAAGCTTTATCATCAAAAGTAGATATCATTACAGACACTGCGGATGATCAGACTTTCATTGAACGCATCCGAAAGGACGAGGTAATGATCTATGGATAGCAGGGATGCTCAGATTATTGACAAGATCTTGCGCTATTGCAATGAAATTATGGGGACACACGAACGAGAACACTTTGACAAAGCATTCTTTTTTGATGCTGAACGTGGCTATTCATATAGAAACGCAATAGCGATTGCCACTATTGCAAATTGGTGAATTGGTCAAGCATCTGTCTGCCGAATTTCAGGAAACACATACCGACATCCCATGGCGAAAAATTATCAGAATGAGAGACTATTTTGCGCATCATTACTGGGCCGTAGATTATCATCTTGTTTGGTCAACATCGATAGAGAATATCAAGTCTCTCAAAGACTATCTTGAGAAGATTGCCACATCCAATAATACACAGATATAGCAACCACAGTACATACGCCGCTCTGGCCTGTGCTATTTGCCGTCCGGCAAATACGCACAGGCTTTTTTTGTGTGGTAAGCAATCCAGTATCCATTCTTCGCAGCCATATTTCAAACATCGCCCCATGGATGATGCAACAGCTCTCCACCATTTATCAACGAAAAAGTGCGAATAAATCACATTTTTTCGTCGGAAAAAGTGTGTTATCAAAACAGAATTTCCCCGATAGATATTGACGACGGGGATGTCCAACGATATGCTGTTACTGGTTTTGCTCTTAATGAGCAATCAAACCTGCATGTTCAAAGGGTACCGCGATGCATAGACTACTGACAGACAAGCTGTTGAAGTGGAAAAACAGCAAATTCCGAAAACCTCTCATTCTCTGGGGAGCCAGGCAAGTTGGCAAAACATGGCTAATGCAAACATTTGGCCGTGAAAACTTTGAAAACTGCGTTTATATTTCCTTCTATAACAATCGCCGAATGGCCGGGCTATTCGAAGCTGACTACAATCCAGCCCGCATAATAAAGGCGATTTCCATCGAACTGCATGTCTCTATTGAACCACAAAAGACTCTAATCATTTTTGATGAAGTCCAATCTGCAATGCAAGTTGTGGAATCCCTCAAATATTTTTGTGAAGAAGCCTCTGAATATGCCGTCATTGCAGCAGGCTCACTCTTGGGCGTCTCCATGCATGAGGGTATCTCATTTCCTGTGGGTAAAGTAGATGAACTCCATCTCCATCCCATGAACTTTAAGGAATTCCTGCTTGCCATGCAAGAACCGGAGCTTGCGGAATTTATTGACGACTGGCGCGTTCCGGAAGTCTCAGAGTTTCATGAAAAATATACAGAATTATTGAAACTTTACTTTTATCTGGGAGGCATGCCCGAAGTTGTATCAAGATATGCCGACAACAGGGATTTGTCAGAGGCAAGAGAAATACAGCTTTCGATTATCAACCAATATGAAGGAGATTTCGGTAAACATGTTCAGCCAGCACAACTGCCGCGCATTCGCATGACATGGCATGCCATACCAATACAATTGGCCAAAGAAAATCGAAAATTCTTTTTTGGACAAGTAAAGACCGGCAGCCGAATGAAAGACTTTGAAATTGCCATTCAATGGCTGAATGACGCCGGCTTAATTCATAAAGTACATAAAGTCGAAAAGCCCGGAATTCCTTTAAAATCATATGTAGATTTTACGGCTTTTAAATTATTTCTGATTGATCTCGGACTACTCGGTGCATTGAGCGAATTGGACTCTGATTCCATCCTTCATGGAAATGATATTTTTAAAGAATTCAAAGGTGCGCTGACCGAACAATTTGTATTGCAGGAACTCATTGCAGCCAATAGATATACACCATACTATTATTCAGGCGAAAAATCTGTCTATGAAACAAACTTCGTCATTCAGCAGAAAAAAAACATTATCCCATTGGAAGTTAAGGCAGAACAAAATCTGCGCTCCAAAAGTCTGAAATTCTATTATGAAAAATTTAAGCCAGAATATGCAGTGCGCACATCCATGTCGAATGCTGCTGATGAAGGCTGGCTGGTCAATATTCCTCTTTGGGCAATTGGATCATTATAATATAAAGAATGAATGGATTATTAATATTAATATATTTTGTGCGCCGTATGCCAAAGGCATAGGCGCACAGGCAAGGCGTATTGGCCGAAGGCCAATAGCCATGCCAAAAATATAAAAACGTTCCGTGGAACGTCTCTGACTCACCATTTACTTTTATTTTCTCAATAACAATGCATAACCCGATTTTACATGAAATGTAATTTGTCTGCCTACTGATGTTGGTTCAATCTCTGCGCTATATATTTGATGATCATTCTTATCCAGCACACCGTTTTCAATCGGTTTATAAGTCCCGGAATTGTAATCGTACCATTGCAACGAGTCGAAAGCCCATCTGAATATGAAAACAGTATCATTGAAGTTTTCGATACTGGTTGCCGTCAAAAGGAATGTATTATCGTCATCGAATGTAGTTACGATGGCATTGCTATGATTGACATCAACCATAACATTCACAGCTGACTCATCATTGTAGACGCAGAAATTATCGAATTTACTTAATAAACTCCCCTTGCAGGATGAATCGATATTCGTCACATCTTTAATCTTCTTCGAATAGATCTCTTTACCGATGGGGCCCAAAATGCTGTTAATAGCTTTGACCTCATCATAGCGTTTTGTTGGCTTTTTCGTCGTTGGATCGATCATTTCCATGTTTGTTGGCTTAAAAGAGGAATCATTCATGGTTGAATAGGTAAAATAAGAAATCCGCTTCATACCGTGTGCGATGTCCGAAGCGATCTGCCAGGCAATCTCCCTCATATCGAATTTCTTAAAATTGTCATGTTCTGTACTCACTGAAATATTCATTGGAATGAGATTGTTCTTATGAGCCGTGGTTCTGATTGTGTTTAAAGCATCATAGAAGCTGCGCTTTTCATTGAGGACATCTTGAGAAGAAGTTCTCAAATTATTTGGATAATAGTCCACACTTAATACTTTAGCTTTTGTGCCTTTAAATGCGCCCACATAGCGACTAAGATATGTCGAATATTCGGATTGCAGGCAGCATCCGCTCACATTGACATAATCAGGAAACAGATTGATATAGATTTCTCTCTCTTTGCTGTTCGCACTGATGAATTTGATTAAATTATTATATATATTGTCCAGGTCTTTGAGGCAGGGTTCGTCCCTTACGTCAAAGCCAACGACATTTTTAAATTGACTATAAAATTTAATCTGGCTGGCGATGCGGTCTTTAGTGGGTCTTGTGGATGATTCAGACCAGTCTGTCGACCATCGGATGATTTGAAATGATAAGTCGTTGACAATGACATTGATATTTTCCTTATCCAACAATTGAATGGCCTTTTCCATCGCCGCATTGTATTTATCGTAATCATCGCTTGAACCTGGATGATTGGAGAGAGGAACCAATGTAAAACCGGCATCTTTGATGTTCTTCACATCCGTTTCGGTAAGATCTGAAGCGTAAATTCCCCAGTTGTACATAATTTGAAAACTATCGACACTATTGGGGGATACGTATGGAATATCACAGGTAAAGTTCGAAGCATTGCAGGCCAGTTTCTTGTCTGCACAATTCTCGACGGTGACCCATTCTGTGCATCCGCTGCCGCTGACTTTACATTCCTGGACATTCTGCCCGGAACACTGCTTCTTTCCTTTTGTGCAGCTATCGGTGCAGACATTCACACAAGTATAGGAACTTTCATCGCATTTTTTGGTGCCGCATTGTTCTTCTATTTTCCAGATGTTACAGCCATTTTCATCAGCCAGACAGGCCTGAACTGCATTATCAATACAGCGTTTGGCACCTGATTCGCAAGGATTTGTGCATGTTTTCGGGTCGTCACTAGAATCGTTTGGTTCACACTGCAGCGTGTTTTCGTCGCAATGTGTATTATCCTCACAAACTTCTGTCTGCCACTGCAGACATTGATTTTCATCCGGCAGACATCGCTCTCGGTTGACGCCCGAACAGCGCAAAATATTGGCTTCGCAGGCATCTGTGCATGTTTTATCACCTGGATTGCCTGGTTCGTCTGCTTCGCACGTCGTCGCATCGCCCTCTTTGACATGATACCCCTCATCGCAACCACAAACCGCCGCGCCATCTTTGACCTCGCACGTACCATGGCCACCACAATCTATCCCATCACAAGTCACAGGGACTTCGCCAGGTTCGTCCGCTTCGCATTTCGTCGCATCGCCCTCTTTGACGTGATACCCCTCATCGCAGCTGCAAACGGTTGCGCCGTCTTTGACTTCGCACGTACCATGGCCACCACAATCTATCCCATCACAAGTCACAGGAACTTCGCCAGGTTCGTCCGCTTCGCACGTCGTCGCATCGCCCTCTTTGACGTGATACCCTTCATCGCAGCTGCAAACCGCCGCGCCGTCCTTGACTTCACACGTACCGTGGTCATTGCAATCTATCCCATCACAAGAAACAGGAACTTCGCCAGGATCATCTACTTCGCACGCCGTCGCATCGCCCTCTTTGACATGATACCCCTCATCACAACTGCATACCGCCGCGCCCTCTTTGACTTCACAAGTACCGTGATCGCTGCAGGTCACACCCGCGCATGCATCACCTTTGCCATCACTCTTACCATCATCACTGCAAGCTGCCACAAGGGATAGCGCCGCACATGCCAATAAACATGTCAATGATGTTCGCATAGATTTTAGCCAAATGCCAGACGCCGCTTTTGCCTCTGCTTCATCACCAACGTTCGTGCACAAATATGTTTTATGCATCACATAACCTCCCAGGAGCAAATTCTATTGCTCATTGACCATGCCTAAGGCGTTAACAAAACAATTCAGCTTTGAATATCTAAAATGCAAAACAGCATCCTTCGAGAAGCCGACCTACTCTGCACCATCCTTGATGATATCAAATTCCCATACCCAACGTCAACATCTGCTCAGACTTATTGGATTTCATATCTTAAAAAATATCGTCATTCACCAAAATAGAAATATTAATACAATATATGATTATATTTTGGGGGAACGGGCTATTGGCTTCGCCAATACGCCGCGTTGGCCTGTGCTATTTGCCGTCGGCAAATACGCACAGGCTTTTTTGTGCTATCGCGCGAAAACAAAAAAAGACCAAAATAGATTTTTGTAACCATTCAGTACCTATGCTTGTTTTTCTTCGAAAGCTCAACTCATTCCTTAGTGCATAATGCATAATGACAAATGCATCATAAAATGTCATATTCAGAGGATTTGGAAATTCCTTAGGTTTTACAAATCATTCAGCATTATGAATTCAGCATTAT
>DGWW01000001.1 GCA_002395385.1 Myxococcales bacterium UBA4248 | reverse complement strand
ATTCGATTTCACCGCCGTTATTGAAGCTCCAGTAGGCAAGTACAGGGCTTGATATTGAGTAAGATCTTGAGAATAGATCGAGCGGGAGTTTTTTCTCTTCTTCGGTGCATGATTCTTTGCATCCGTTCAAGTCAGGGTAAGCGCATTCAGGCGGGCAATTTGGGTTAAGCAGTTGTGAGAGCTGGCTTTTATTGTCAAAAGCGACAGGTCGTCCGGAGTCATTGGGGCAGAGCCATCTTTTTCCTCCGGTGACCGTAACAGCCGCCACACATATATAATCGCCATCCGTATTTGGCATGGTAACTGTTGAAAAATACTCGCTCATGTGGCCACAATTGTTGCATGAATAATTTTGCGTAGTGATTCCGGTATAAGGCCAATTTTCGATATTCATATTGCTATTATCTTTTGAGATACACAATATTTTGGGGCTAAAAGCGGCACCGTCCGGCGGATTGACTCTGATGACGCCCTGTACAGAAAACTCGCCTGTGATATTATTTTCTGGAAAAGAAACAAACTGACATTCGTTGATAGGTGCTTTATAGCAGCTTGCAGAAGTGGGGTTGCAGCCATACCTGCAAGAAGTACCACCTACCCAGTCACTTGTTTGTGTTTCAGATACATAAGCGCATGTATAAAAAGCATTGGATGTATTGACACATGCGGTTTGTCCTTCTTCGTATTCCTTATTGCCCATGGAGCACTTTGCAGCTTCACGGCATCTGGGGTGATTGGGGTCAGATTGATCGCAGATTTGGTTTGAAGTTGTGCAATTTTCCTGTTTGGTGACTTCTCCGTTTTGGCATTGATAAAGGATGGTTTCATCGACGAATTTTCTGCATACAGATGTATTATCGTTTGGGTGGCATGGTACAATTGTAACGATGTCATCTTGATTTCTTGGTGCCAGTTGAAGTTTATTAAAGTAATAATAAATAATTCCAGTTAATTGGTAGTTTTGATTGATTTCCGGTTCTAATTTATAAAGAGCATTTCCTACAAGTCCGATCTTTTTATTTTCATCGATAAAAGTCCAGCCCAGTGTGGATGAATCTGTCGGTGATTTGGGGACAATCTCCTTGATTTTTGTCGGATTAATTGTCACCAGAGTTCCATTATAGATATTGTTAGCTATAGAATTGATATCCTTTTGTGAGACATCCTGAAGGTCAGCTTCCTGAGTGAAAATGCTTGCATCGACTTGAACGGGGGTAATGTCGAATGTTGAATCGAGCTTTTCTATTTTAATTTTTTCTGTTTTGTTGGGATTGGGTGCAATCTGCATTTGGCAATAATAAGAATTGATGCTGTTTGCCGTTACCTGAACATAATCACCGACGTTAATCTCTTTGTTTTCGCTCGAATTGGAGTAGCTGCAAGTGATACTTTGTCCGCAGTAGACCTTAATACCCGCATGAATACCGTCTTTGATATTGGGATCCTGAATAAAAAAGGCATTAAAAAGTCCGCCGCCTGTAATGAGTTTTGCCGTGACAACGCCTTTAATGACAATGTCGGCAGCAGAATAGATTTCGCCGTCAGTATGACAGATTTCCGGGTTGATGAGATTATTATAATTTTTATTTAAGTCTTTGATATGATCAAAGTGTGGAATACATCCTTCGGGTGTGCAGATTGTATTAGAATTGCAGATTTCTGCAGTATTGAGTGTACCATCGAGACATTGTATACGTTTTTGGCCGTCGCAGTATGCAGCGCCATGTCTGTATTCAGTTCCATCTTTGGTGCATGAATTCGGAATGACACATTGTGCATCCCGGCAGTAGACGTGGCCATCATTTCTTGTGCTGCAATCTGTAGCATTTTTTAAGTCGATACTATTATTGATACACGTCAGAATGCGTGATCCTTCGCAGAATTGTTCATTATGCTGGTAGTTTTTACCATTGTATTCACAGCTCATAGGGATAACACATTGTGCGTTGTAACAATATGTTTTCTTTTCAGCCAGAGGATCATTCGGGTTTGCAATGGGACAGGTCCGTGAGTCCAAAATGCTGTCTACGCAGGTGGTAAGATTTTTTCCATTTTCGCATATCGTCGTTCCACTTTTAATCACCGTATCGTTGAGCATGCAATCGTTGTCACTGAGTTCAAGACATTTGTATTCATTACTGGAATCTACTCCGCATTTTTCATTGTTAACGCATTGTTTAAGCAGTTCTGTGGCTCCATCGATGCATCTGATAATCCAATTGTCAGAATTGCATGCATTTTGTCCATTTTCAATCGTGATGTCTTTTCCAGCCTGATTTGTGATTCTGCATTTGTCATTGAGTGCGCAATTTTCATTATTTTCGTCGCAGATATTGTTCGGGCAGTGCATCTGCATTATCCATTGACCGTCGGTATATAGTTCCAGGGTGCCGTCTTTGCACCGCAATTTTCCTTCTTCCTGAGGTTTATTGACACATTTGCCTTTTTTGCAGTCCTGCCAGTCGTCACATTGGGTCCATCCTGTGCAGCAACCGTATTCTTTATCTGAGCAACTTTTTTGGGCGCCACAGAAATCACGGTCTTTCTGTGGATTGATGCATTTGCCTTCGCATGCAAATTGTCCTTGTGGACAGCTGGAAATGCAGTAAAATTGATTATTATTATCGCGGTGACAGTAGGGATAGTCGATAGGGCAGTGGTTAATGAGAAAAGCGTCCGTATAGCAGTCCTGTCCCCGTTCACACCGGGTTAGTTTATTGTCGTCTGTCTGGCTGCTGTTTTCCTGTGTCGAAACGTATGCAATGTACGATAGTTCGTCATTTGTTCCTTCGGAGGGGCAAGGACCTGCATACTTGATCTCATCCAGGACGCATCCAGCCAGACAGAACCCAACGATTCCGCATGACAGCAGAAGGATGGGGTTGGCAATAGACTTTTTCCTCATAATCAGCTCCTGACGTAAACAATCCCCCCATATATTCTAGCATTATTTGTGGAGAAGCGCAAAACGCACGAAGATGAATTCGCAAAGTTTTATGCACAATAGTGGATGAGATGATGAAGTGGACTGAATGCGCCGCTGATATGGAAATGACTGCTGATTTTTTTGTTTTTTACAAACGGATTTGTTCGCATCCAACGATGCTCGCTGTTAATAGAGATGAGGGAATTACGTATTACACATTAAAAACGCGAAGGCCGCATGGATAGAAAAAAACGCCGCGTATGCCAAGGGCATAGCGGCGTTGAGCGAGTGTATTTCGCGAAGCGAAATAGCGAGCAGCCGCGCGAATGCGCGGTCCTTCTCAAATATGGATTATTTTGTAAGTTTCATGCCAGGGGCCCAATTGTCGATTACCGTAACGCTGGTGGCATTGCCCAAAAGATTGGCGAAACCGGCAAAGAGCTTGGCTGTCGTTCCTTTTTGTGCGCCTTCGTTTGGTCGAATCTGTGTGTTTAAAACCTGGCCTTTTTTGCCTTTTTGGAGTTCAGGGTATTTCAGATTGAGTTGGATGCGCTCGATTTTATTTGTCTGGTAAGTCAGGATTGTGATCGTTTCATCTTTGTCGATGCTTTCGACGATGCCGACGAGAGTGTGCCAGTCATTCCATCGCCCATCGCGGTTACGATCGACGGTGTTATGGAAGAACGCCAGGTCTCCGATGGCAGGTTTTGTGCTTTGATAGACGAGTTTGTTTGTAAAAGCGTGCTGATAGAGTTCGCCGATTGTGGGCATAGGGCTTTTTATCGATGAAAGATCGACGCCATTGAGTTGATAGATGGCCATGACGTAGCTCATGGAGAGCGTGTGTGGCGCATTTGCGGGATTGGGGGCAGGTGAGGCTGTTTGAGGCTTAGTTGTGACGCGGGTGCCATCGGGGGCGACTACTGCTTTTTCGCTTGTTTTTACGGTATTGGCTGCAATGGTCGTTTTCGTATTTTGTGGCGGCTCGGGCGTAAGTGCCGGTTTAATTTCTGGAGCAGCCGCGACTTTTTGAACTTTTTCTTCTTTTGTCGGTGCCGTCTGTACATTTGGTGCTTTATTGGCGGCGATTACGGTGGGTCCCGGTTTTGGTGATTCGGTTTTTACTTCGTTTGTGGCGGTTTCCTGTGTTTTTTCTTCTTTTGTCGGCGCCGTCTGTACATTTGGTGCTTTATTGGCGGCGATTACGGTGGGTGCCGGTTTGGGTGATTCGTTTTTTACTTCGTTTGCGGCAGTTTCCTGTGTTTTTTCTTCTTTTGTCGGCGCCGTCTGTACATTTGGTGCTTTATTAGCGGCGATCACCGGCTTTGTTTCTTGTTTTGCCGGTTCGGGGTTGGGCTCCGGTTTAACTTCTTTTTTTGTAGCGATTTCCTGAACTGTTTCTGTTTTATCCGGCGCCGTCTGTACATTTGGTGCTTTATTGGCGGCGATCACCGGCTTTGTTTCCTGTTTTGCCGGTTCGGGAGTATTGGCAGCAGCGATAATTGCCTCGACATCAATGATATTGTCATCGCCAGTGTCGGTTGGTGTTTTGGCATCTAAAATGGCATTGACTTCATTGAGTGCAGCGAGTGCAGCATTGATGTCATCATCGACAGTTGTGATGGTATCTTTTTGTGAACTTTCGTATGCGAGCAGGTTTGAGTCCTGTGCAAAAGCAGTTGTAGAGAAGAGCAGTGCGCTTATGGCAGCGATACAGAAGAAGAATTTGGATTTCATGCAGAGCCTCCCTTCAAATGAGTGCTTTGCATGTGGTAACCCGAGAATGCGTTTGAGGCGAATTTTTGAGTCAGATCATTTTATTCTTCGAGATCGCTCAAATCTTCTTCGGCTTTTTGGAGGGATGGTGCGGTATTGAGTAAATCCTTGAGTGCATCGTCGGCAGTTGTTTTGACAGGTGATCCATCGAGGGAGTGTAAGTCAGCCTGTGATAAATCGACTTTTGGTGTGAACGCCGCATGCTGGAAGTTATCAATAATTTCGGCAAGATGGGGCAGATGGTCGGGATCGCCGCTATAATCCTTGAGATCTGTCGATGAACATGCGTATCTTTGGCCGAGTTTTGAAGACAAGCACAGTTGTACGAGATTGTGATCATTGACCGAACCAGAGATGATGAATGGTGCATCCGGCGTTACATTAAACCGCGTTGATTTGGTCAAAACCTTTTGTGCATCCATGAGGTCTTCGTTGGTCTGCATAGATGAATCGAACAAGACAGGGAGTTTGAGATCGTACTGTCTTAATGCGGCAGGAAATACCTGATAGACATCGCTCACTTTGAGGAAGTATTCCTGCATTTTTCCTTGTTTTTCGAGGATGTCTGCGTGTATGAGTCGATTTTGATTGAGCAGCAGAGTCATTCTCGGTTTGATATGTTTTTCGACAAGTTCGACGTATTCGAGTGCCTTATCGTAATTGCCATCGCGCCAGGCGATGTAAGCTCTCATGAATTCAAACACGACTTTCATCGCGTCGAGTTCTTTGGGTTTTAGGATTCCTTCCTGGTAAATCATGAAGAATTCGGCGGTTCTTCTGCCGAGCACATCGACGACGGCGCTAGTGTAAGAGGGATCTTCGAGGGCATAGAATGGCACGAGGAATGATTTTAAGCTTTCTGGATTGAGTGCCTGTTTAAAAGCTTTTTGTGCGGATGACCACAGCCGTCTGTTCAGGTTATCGATTTCCTTTTGCAGATCCCATACTTTTGAGCGGACATCGGATTTAAAGAGCCAAAAGGGTTCGAGTTCTTTGTATGCGTCAATGAATTCCTTTCTTCGTCGGAGTGCATCTTGAGAGATGGCATAAAACATGACATTGTTCGCCATATCGACCTGCTCTTTGAGCAGGCTGTCATAACCGAGACGTGCAGGTGCATTGATGACGGTCTGCATGAGTGCCTGTGCGCGTTCGGCAAATCCCATGGCATAGAGGATAGCAGCCATGGTGGTTCGTTCAATCATTTCAGTCTGAATGAACATTCTTTTTTCGATGTGTCGTTTTCTTGCTTTTAGGAGTGCCGAGATAGCTTTTTGCCATTGTGCATCAAACAGATAGACGGCAGCGAGTGCGGCAAGTGGGCTGTGCACGCAATCTCCGTTTTTGGTGCTTGCGGATTTGAGGTAGTATTCGATGGTTTTGTCGAGTTCCAGGAATACGGCGAGACTTCTGGCGTGGTTTAAGAGAACGACGCATGAGCGTCCGGCATGATAATCGACGGAGCGCTGGCTGGCATGGAAAGCTTCGAGATGTTCATGTCTTGCATCTTCGAGAGCCGTCAAATCGTTGTATGCTTTATCAGCCCAAAAATTATCTTGTCCCTTGATAGATTGTTCTGCGATTGCGCGAGCTTCGTCAAACCGTGCTAGTTTAATCAGTGGCCAGACGGCATCTTCGGAAAGCTTGGCATGGTAGAGATCGGCGACCTTTTGATGTGTATCGAGTTCTTCCTGACGCATGTCGAGTTCAGCATAAATATCAGCTAACTCTTTGTACATACGCTGATGCCAGACCTGCATTCCAGCCGAAGCAGGCACGCCTTCGGGATTATTGGCATAAGTAGATTCAAACTGTTCGATTGCCGATTTGAGGAGGCTCATGCTGCGCATGTGGTTTCCCTCCCCCATCCAGAAGACGTAGGCGAGTACGTAGGTCGCACCGATGGATTTGGGATTATCCTTTAAGATATTTTCAGCCAGTTGTCGTGCTTTGATATAGTGTCCATGAACGACTTCATCGTATGCATCTTTTTCTGTCGCTGAATCAAAGATGGTTGTCTGAGCCCATGCGTGTGCGGCAAAGAGGCCGAGCCATGCAGCTAAGAAGATGATGATAAAGATTGAGAGTTTTTTCATGATTTTAAAAGCACATCAAGAGCGGCAGTTTTGTGGAATTGTTATTTCTGTTGAGAAATGATGTATCCTATCGGCCGATGGTCTTGGAGGATAATTTTTTGAGTGGTTTGGCAACGGCATCCAGTACGACAACGGAAGCATCTCCGGTACCGGGTGCGAGCTGAAGTCTGTGTGAGAACAGTGGGATAGCTAAGTCTTCAATATGTTTTGCAGAGACATATCTTTGTCCGTTCATAAAGGCGTAGGCCTGGAGTGCCGGTACAGCCTGAACGAGCGAACGCGTGGATGCACCTTGCAGGCATCGTGAGTCTTCACGAATTGTGCGTATAATATCGACGAGGCATTCCATGACATCATCGGTGACAGCCACATCATTTCGAACAATCTTTCGCGCATCGAGAATGTCATTGACCGTGACTTTTGGCATGTTACATTTTTGTCTTGGGCGTCCCCAGCTTTTGATGACTTCGAGTTCGGCTTCGCGTGAGATATTGGTCATGCGAATTTTGAACATAAATCGGTCGAGCTGTGCGATGGGGAGCGGGTATGTTCCGACTGCATCGAGTGGGTTTTGTGTCGCAATGACAAAGAATAAATCCGACAGTTTGTAGGTTGCATTGTCGATGGTGACTTGTTTTTCGCCCATGGATTCGAGGAGCGCGGATTGCACTTTGGGTGAAGTTCGGTTGATCTCGTCGACGAGTGCGATATGGGTGAAGATGGGGCCCCGTCTGAAATAGAACTGAGAAGCCTCAGGGTCAAAGACCATGACCCCGGTGATGTCACCAGGCAGCAGGTCTGGCGTGAACTGCATTCTCCTGAAAGCCGACATGTTTTCCTGAACACCATTTTCGCTGATGCTGTCACCAAGGGCTTTGGCAAGTGTCGTTTTGCCGCTTCCTGGAAAGTCCTCGAGCAAGATGTGCCCGTCTGCGAGCAGAGCAACGAGAATAAGGTCGATCACATTATCGCGCCCCATGACATCGTATCGCATGCGGTCTCTGAGTAATTCAACAACTTGATTCGCTTCCATTGGATCTCCGTTCCAAAGTAGATGAAGAAGAAAAACACCCGATTGCTTTTAATGCCCTTTTTAAAACTAATAAAGCCAAAAGTTATTGAAAAGTAACTGTTCGTTACTACTCAGTCGCCAGCCTTGTATGTTTTAACAAACGGATTTGTTCGCATCTAACGATGCTCACTTTTTTAGTACGAGTGTTAGCAGGT
>DGWW01000181.1 GCA_002395385.1 Myxococcales bacterium UBA4248 | reverse complement strand
ACCGCCATTTTCTTCGGCAAAAGATCCAGTCAACATGGTTGGTTATATGGCCGAAGATATTCTCGATGGTGTATCGGAAACTATCCAATACCGTGACTTGGCGGATGCCCTCAAGAATGGTGCACATCTCGTGGATGTGAGAACTGAACTGGAATATCAGAATGGGCATTTGGATGATGCCGTAAATATCCCGCTCGATAGTTTAAGAGGCCGATTGAAAGAATTGAATCAGTCAGATGATTATATCGTCTACTGTCAGGTTGGTTTGCGTGGTTATTATGCTGAACGCATTCTTAAACAAAAGGGGTACAAAGTACGCAATTTGTCTGGTGGTTATAAAATGGCAGCGGCACAGAATTTTGATATAGAAGCTGCAAACAGGAGAATTATGGAAAACTCATGCAAATCCAGTGATATACAAAAAGATGTTCATCCAGAAGAAGCGATCCATGCAGACAGCAAACTTGATTTAACAGGATTGAGCTGCCCCGGCCCATTGATGCGGTTAAAAGAACATTTTGATACTATGAAAGACGGGGAGGTCGTTGCAGTCGAAGCGTCCGATCCCGGATTTTATCATGACTGCGAATCGTGGTGTAAAGGTACTTGCAATACACTGATAAAACGGGAAAAATCGGATGGACTGGTTCGTGCATGGATTCGCAAGGGGATGGATGGAGTTGCATGCTCTGCGAATGCTGTCGATAAAGATGGTAAAACAATCATCGTTTTTAGCGGGGATTTGGATAAGGCCATCGCATCCTTTATTATTGCAAATGGTGCTGCCTCAATGGGCAAGAAAGTGACGATGTTTTTTACATTCTGGGGATTAAATATTTTACGACGTCCCGAAAAAGTAGATGTTAAAAAGAATATTGTCGAAAAGATGTTTGGTAAAATGATGCCTCAGGGCAGTAAAAAATTATCACTTTCAAAAATGAACATGCTCGGCATGGGGGCAGAGATGATTCGCAAAGTGATGAAAGATAAAAATATCGACTCTTTAGAAAGCCTCATTCAAAGTGCCATTCAAAATGGTATTGAACTTGTGGCCTGTCAGATGTCGATGGATGTGATGGGAATTCGCCAGGAAGAACTGATTGATGGTGTTAAAATCGGCGGTGTTGGCTATTACCTTGGCGCGGCTGATCAATCGAATGTCAACTTGTTTATTTAGGAAGAAAAACAACAGATGAGAAAACAATTATTCTTCATTGGTATTATCCTTTTGGTGTTGGTATCCTGCAAAGCCAAAACCGTAGAGGATGATGCGTCTGTGAAAGATGAACTAACAGAAGTGACTGAATCATTCGTTCAAGAACCTTCTGTCAAAGAAGATGAGTCAAAATCCACTTTAGACGCACAGACGATTACATTGCTCGACGCGGGGATAGAAGAACTGCGAAAATCCCTGGAAATTCCAGGCATCGCAGTCGGCATGATGGAGAAAGGGGATGTTGTCTATGCAAAGGGATTTGGCACGACCGAAGTGAGTGGGAAAGATCCGGTGACGCCACAGACGCTTTTTAATCTTTCGGGTTCGATGCCATTTGAAGAGGACGAGTCTCCTTTGATCATATCATCGGATGATATAAAAAAATTGGGGATGTCGAGTACATCGACAGAACCGAAAGGCAATATTGCCAAACCCCATGGTCGTCATATCGAAAGGGGGAGGGCGGTCATTGCAAAAGGGGCGGCAGAAAAAGCTTCGGATGGTCATGATTTATGGTCAAATATCGATGATATATTAAAATATCTCAAAGAGACACCGAAACCATCCGGCTTTACGGAAGATGATATTCGAGAAATGAGTGCGCTTGTCTATGATCATGAGGGTGGTGGTTATCAGACATTGATTGCAGTTTTTCCTGAAAGAGAACTTTCTCTCGTTTTACTGGCCAACACAGAAAGTGCATTTTTACGTGTATTCTGTTCGAAAGTTTTTGATGTGTTGTTAAAGCAGGATCAGACGGATGAGATTTTAAGTGAAATTATCGGCGATCTTAAGAGTGTCGATTCGATACGTTCACTCAATCATGATTTATCTGAATTGCAGTATGAACCTTTGATCGCGAAATATCATCACGAAAAATGGGGGGATATTGCCATTCGTCTGGACGGTGATAAAATCATTTTCGATGCGGGAACATGGCAGTCACGTCTGGTTTGGCATACGAATTACGATCCTGCACTCGATAAAGATATTGTCATTAAGAGTGCAAAAGACAAAAAGAAAATTAAACCAGAGCAGGTCGTGTTTGAGGCTGACGATGGTAAATTGATTCGAGTCAATGACGGTTTGGAATGGTCTTTTATGTTGGCGGATCCACCTATTTCAGGAACAAAAATTACGCCTAAATATGATAAAAAGAAGGTCATAGGGATTGGTGTCGACCATTATGGTGAAGACATTTTATTTAAACGTGTGAATGAATAATAGAAAACGCGGCGTATCCGTGAGGATAGCCGCGTTCGCCGGGCGTATCGGCGCAGCCGATAGCCAGCGCCCCAAAAGGCAATTATATGTTACTGCTCAGCCGGGGCTCTGCCCCGGACCCCGCCAAAGGGCTGAGCACTTTGGAACCCACAAGCATTTATTGGTTTTTCATCACTTTTCGTAACCCCGGCCAACTTATCTCTCG
>DGWW01000194.1 GCA_002395385.1 Myxococcales bacterium UBA4248 | reverse complement strand
AATTATTCAGCCGGGGCTCTGCCCCGGACCCCACCAAAGGTCTCTTGCCGTTCGCAATATCCAATCCGCTTCGTTTCTCGCACCACCTCACCCCTTTGTCACTTCGTGACATTTCCCCTCTCCATGAATGGCGAGGGGAAACTGTATGTGGCATTGGATTTGCTCTCGGTGCCCTCAATTCGCACCGTTCACTGGACGGTACTCATTTCGGCCCCTTTGGAATCCACAATCATTTATTTGTTTTTTCATCATTTTTCGTAATCCCAGCAAATTTATATCCCGATGGGGCCTTCCCCCATCTCTCTACGGTATTTGTATTGACTTTAGCCTCTGCCCTTGCAATCCAGCTAACATTCGTACTAAAAAAGTGAGCATCGTTAGATGCGAACAAATCCGTTTGTTAAAACAACAAGGCTGGCGGCTGAGTAGTCACATTAAATAAGTCACAGAGAACAATCGCATTTGACATCATGAAAATACTCTTTCTCTGTCACGGCAATATTTGTCGCAGCCCCATGGCTGAATTCATCATGAAAGACCTGGTCAAAAAGGCCGGTCGTGAGGCGGATTTTACCATCGATTCGGCGGCGGTGTCAGACGAAGAATACGGCAACCCCATCTATCCGCCTGCCAAACGCGTCATGCAATCGCACGGGATTCCTTTTGATAACCATCGCGCGCATAAAGTCACCTCAACTGAATTTGCTCGCTATGATCTCGTTATCATCATGGATCGCTCGAACCGACAGATTTTATCCCGCATCGTCGGTCCGGATAAACTCGACAAGGTTCATCTCCTGCTCGAATATACCGGCGAAAATCGCGATGTCTCCGATCCCTGGTATACGAGAGATTTCGAAACAACTTACCGCGATATTATGCAGGGGTGCAGTGCGCTGCTTGAACACTGCATTTCAATGATGAATCCAGATTAAATATTGGTTGTTGTACGGCCCTGTGTTGATCATATTTTGGCGCTTTAAACTTGGAGCTTTTGAGAATAAATCTACAACTTTAAGCTCCAAGCTCAGAACTTGTTATACACTCGTCATCAAGTGTCTAAATCGTCTAGCCGCCATAATCGCAAAGTGAACCGTCATCTTTAATCGAACATGTTGCACCATAATCTGCGCAATTCATTTGATATACGATTCCTTCTGAACAATAGGTTGCAATCTCTCCATCGCAATAATCTTTAAAATTGGCATCGCACTTTTCTTCGCCTAGATTACAACTGTACTTGTCCAGGCATGTACCAATACAGTCCACATCTTTTATATCTGTTCTGAATGGATAATATTTTCCATCTGTAGCCAAAGTACAATCCAAATATTCAATGTATGAAGTAAAACCATTTTCGATATCATAGCACATCGTCAATTCGCCTTCTGCCTTGCATTTTTCGTCAGCTTTGGCACACATGCCATAATTTGCTTTGACCATTAGAGCACACGTTAGCTTGTTGCATTCCGAAACGGCAGTTTTGCATTCTTTGGTTTCTTCATCACATTCACAATGAACTAAATTGTTGTTATCACAGGATTCTATAAATACTTTTGGATCGCATGTGACTCCTTTAACTGCTTTATTGTTGCGGTCGACACACTGATTATTCAGACATAACTGCTCGATCGTGCATGTTTTGGTGCCGCAGGTTTGCGTATTGCCTTCAGGCGGATTATCCGTTGGTGGATTATCCGTCGGCGGATTGTCGACAGGTGGATTATCCGTTGGTGGATTATCCGTCGGAGGGTTGTCGACAGGCGGGTTGTCTGTCGGCGGATTGTCGACAGGTGGATTATCCGTCGGAGGGTTGTCGACAGGCGGGTTGTCGACAGGTGGGTTGTCCGTTGGCGGGTTGTCAACAGGCGGATTGTCGACAGGCGGATTGTCCGTCGGCTTCCCATCATCAATCTCTGTGGGCTGATTTTGTGCTGGTTGGCAGCTTCCATCGATACACGTTTGCTCGGATGTGCATTCGGGCGAGCACTGAGGTTTTGAATCGTCGCTGTCACAACCCACCAAACCAAATCCAAGACCTATCAGGCAAATTGCGATTTTTTTCATGTTCAAAACTCCCTTTTTAAATATGCTGGTACATTTACCAATGACGCATGTTAGCGAAAAAAAATACCATTTGCACGAAAAAGTATGTGTGAGGGGGCCGAGCCCCCTTCGCGTCTATTGGCGCGGCGTATCGGGCGAAAGCCCGATAGCCGGCGCGCGAGCGCGTATCGAGCTGAACAGACGTGTCGCGACACGTCTGTCAGCGAGATAGCGCCGCACCAATACGCCGCTACCCCCCGTGCGGGGTTACTCACCCCGCAACGCCCCGAATACCCGAAAAAAAGCGTGTTACATCGACATGCCCATGCCCAGGGCAAATTTGAACTGCCCATTGGTGACATCCTGTGCGACGCCGAGACTGAACGCCGGGAATGCAATCTTCGAAAGATTGACGCTGACTCCCGAAGACCAGCCATGATGAAATGCCATCGATTCGTCCCAATCCTGTGCAAGGGCGACCTGATACTGGGCTCCGATGCTGAACGAGGCCCATTTGAAGCGATAAATTCCGACCTCGAGTCCGGCACCGCCCCCCAACAAGATCGGTGAGATAAATTTATTGGGCAGAAAATCGGCACCGACCGTGCGTGCTTTTTTATACATGGGCATTCTTGTCTGATAGGCGTAATAACCGGCGGCGTGTGCCAGAATGCGCAGTCGATCGACAAATATCGGACGTTGATAGCTGGCCTTGATTTCAATCGAAGGGGAGAGGATGTCCGAATCGATCAGTGCAAGCTCGCCATTTGCGGATACGCGAATCCCCGACATGAACCAGCCGTTCCAATCTGAAACGACATATTGATAACCTGCATTTAAAGATAACGCAGAGAGAGAGAGTTCACGTTCGGAATCGACGTTTTTCTGATATTTGCTATTAGGCGTATTATCCCCGTATTGATAACCGGCACCCAAACTGACGCTCGAATGAAGCGTAAATTTATAGTTGATCTTTGTGCCGAGCATATAATTGATCGATTGGTATTCCAGCACCTCGCGTTTGTCGATATCATGCACGGTGACATTATCTTTCGCGATCGATCCAAAAAATGAGAGTCCTGGCCTGCCGACAAGTGATGGCGTCGAATACATGATCATGCCGCGCGCCTTGGATTTGGAGCCGAAGCCGCCAATGATGAATTTCTTGTTTTCACCAAAGGCGTTCATATCCATAAAGAATAAGCCGCCCATGAATTCATCGACATAAGAAATCATGGGAATGGGAATGTAGTACCATTTTTCTTTAAATGATACATCGAGAACAGCCTGTCTCATGCCTGTCTGCCGCATTTCGACATGAATTTCGTCAAATAGGCCGATCGTCTGCAGTTCGGTTTCTATCTCACCAAGATCAATATCTTCCGCACATTGGCCGATGTGATGCACCAGTTCATGCGTCACATATTCTTTTTTGGTGCGTTTTAAACCTTCAAATTCAATATCAGTTATGCGAACACAGGGCTGAGTACTTCGTTGAGATGACTGTTCCGGAATGTTCTGTGCAAAGGCGGAGCTTGTAAAACTCCCCAATCCCAATAGGATACAGATACAAAATAGATGTATTGGTATACGCCAGATGTGTAACTGTTCAGCCGGGGCTCTGCCCCTGACCTCGCCAAGGGGCTGAGCCCCTTGGAACCCGCAATCTTTATATTTTGAATGTTTTACTTTTTTTTCAACCTGTGCGAAATGGGGCCCCTCCCCCATTCCGAACGATTCCTTAACGTTTTCGTATGTTTTACGCATTTGAATACACATTCCTGGATGAAAGTCAAGGGATGGGCTGAACAGTTA
>DGWW01000351.1 GCA_002395385.1 Myxococcales bacterium UBA4248 | reverse complement strand
TAATGCATAATGCATAATTATGAATGCATAATGAAATGTTATACTCAGAGGATGTGGATAATGCCTTTAGTTTTGCAAAATCATTCAGCATTATGAATTCAGCATTATGAATTAAAGAAATTTCAAGTATTTGGGGAACCAGGAGAGTATTTCAGGGCTGAACAGTAACCAACAGTTAGGTATTAACCTTTATTCTATCTTTACTAAATATCATAAAAAAATTATAATTCGATATTCATGTCGCCTGCTTGTGCGGTGTGTGTGTCAATGTGTGTTTCCACGGTAAAAAGGGATGAATTATGGGAAAAATTCTGGGGATTGACCTTGGGACGACGAATTCATGTATTGCAATCATTGAGGGTAATGAACCTGTCGTTATTGCCAATATCGAAGGACAGCGCACGACGCCTTCGATGGTTGCTTTTACAACCAAAGGCGAAACTCATATAGGGGTTCATGCCAAAAGGCAGGCTGCCGTCAATCCGGAACGCACGATATTTGGTGTGAAGCGATTAATCGGACGTCGTGCAGATGATGAAGATGTCAAATCCCTGATCAATCTCTTGCCCTATCGGATCGTCCCCAGTTCATCCGGCGATGCGTGGGTCCAGATAGACAACCAAAGTTACAGCCCTCAGGAAATCAGCGCCATGATCGTGCGCAAACTTAAAGAGTGCGCCGAGTCCTATTGTTCCGAAACGATCACTCAGTGCGTGGTTGCAGTTCCTGCCTATTTTAATGATGCCCAACGTCAGGCAACGCGAGATGCATGTCAGCTTGCTGGCCTCGAAGTGCTTCGCATCATGAACGAACCCACGCTCGCAGCACTCGCATTTGGCGTAAAGAAACGCTCCACGGGATATGTGGCCGTTTTCGATCTTGGCGGCGGTACGTTTGATATATCCATTCTTCAATGCAGTGGCGGAACTTTCAGAGTCATGGCCACCGCCGGCAACAATCATCTCGGTGGTAATGATTTTGATGCCGTGATTTATCAATATCTCGCCAATCAGTTTAAAGAAGAAACGGGAATCGATATTTCTTCGGACAAGATGGCTGTTCAGCGCGTTCGCGAAGCTGCTGAATTGCTCAAATGCGAACTTTCTACATTGACGGAGACGAATGTCAATCTGCCATTTTTGGCAATTGGACCTGCAGGACCGGTGCATCTTTCTCTCTCGATGATGCGGGAAGAACTCGAAAACCTCATCCGTCCTCTGATCGACAAACTCAATGCCCCTTGCGAAGATGCACTTCGCGAAGCCGGTATTACTGCGGATGACCTCGATGAAGTTCTGCTCGTCGGCGGCATGACACGCATGCCAATCGTGCGTTCGCGCGTCGAAAAAATCTTCGGAAACAAAATCAGCCACGGCGTCAATCCCGACGAAGCCGTCGCACTCGGTGCTGCTGTTCAGTCCGGTATTCTCGGAGGGGAAATTGAAGAAGTCGTCCTCCTCGATGTAACCCCACTCAACCTCGGTATCGAAACTGCCGGAAATCGAGTCTCCACAATCATCGAAAGAAACTCTTCCATTCCGACAAAAGCCTCCAAAATCTTTACAACCACAGAGGATAATCAGGGATTCGTTAGAATTACCGTTGTACAAGGCGATTCTTCTATCGCCAGCGAATGCGCACGCCTCGGGTCTTTCCTCCTTACGGATATTCCTCAAATGCCCGCTGGAAAACCCAGAATTGAAGTTCAATTCTGTATCGATGCCGATGGCGTCGTCAGCGTTCAGGGGATTGAACGACAAACTGGTTTGGTCAAATCTTTGGTCATTCAGGATGCCGTCGGGCTTTCAAGCAAACAACTCGAAGATGCAAAAAAACGTCTCTAAAGTTGTTCATCTGTTCTGCACACATCGCACTTGATTCATGAACAAAATTACGCACGGTTTTTTTATACAATTCTTTGCCATCGCGCTGCTCACATGTTTGTTTGGCGCTTGCAACGATGATGAAAAAAAAGAAGCCGAATTTCAGGCTAAAGTCGAAAAGACACGTATAGTGCTCAGCAATCATTGTTCTTCTGATTCTGACTGTATGGTGACCGGATGTCATAACACCATGTGCCGTGCTATGCCGGAGCCCGAGTACTGTGAGCAAAGAATTGTTCTGGATATGGATGATAAAAACGACATCCCCGTCGTTCGTGGCATTGTCTCTGATTTGCTCACCGTTCGGGAATCTGAAACTGTCCGTCTCGGAGGCTATGCTGCCGGCAAATGGACGCTTTCCTTTATGGCTACACAGGCACAAAGGGAACGCATTGAAACGACTTTAAATCACATCTCCCAATCTGGACTTGCACGCATTCATCCCAATGCCGAAGCTTATTCTCAGGCTTTGTTCGATAAACTCGCAGATCCCGACTCCGCTCTGCGCACCATGAAAGGTGTCGGAAAACTCACAGAAAAAAAGATCCGTTCCGGAGATGTCTTGTCCAAGGATGATGTACGGAATACCTGGACATTAGTCGCACCATCCCTGGATGTCAAAGTTTCCGACGACGATGATATCGAGCGTTTATGGGGGTACGATGTCATCTTCGATACCATCTCCTATCTGCGGTTTTGGCCTGTCGATAAAAGACAACGCATTTCCATCCGTCTATGGAAAGAATTCGATTATCGTACGGACAACGGCGATATTATTTTGACCGCTCAATTGGCGGATCCCGTCGTTGATACCTTTAAACAGTGGACACAAGACCGAAAACTCATTGTCGTTCTTTTGGGAAATGAAGTTCTGGCCACTACCCTGCCCGAACAAATTGTAGCCAACGGACATTTCGATATTGTCATTCACGATGGTGCCAAAGACGAAACACTCATGAATTCTATCGAAACCCTTAAAGCCGTTTCCCAGATGAAAGGCGGCGTTCGACTCGATCGCGACTCAACACAAAAAGTCGAACGCGATATCACATGCCACGAAAAATACCCGCGAGAATGCGCATGCATCGAAGGTTCGTGCGGATGGAAACTCAATACCGATTACAACGCCTGCCTGTATGGAAATGATAAATAGTTTTCGGGCGTATTGCCATAGGCAATAGCCCGAAAGACGAGCTGTAGTGGCGACCTCACAGAGGCGCCACAAAGCGAGTTCATACATAGAAAATCGTCGTACAAACTGGCATTTTTTTAGCCAAAAATGTGGGGATTTGTGGTATTATGTACGCCGATTTTGGATGGCTCAAGACGAGTGCTTCCAAATAAATTTTTCTCTTATTTTACAAGGTGTTACGCATGACTGATGAGCTCCATTTGTCTCACGATTTGCATCAGGATGATGGTTCTAAAGCTTATACTGCCGATTCCATTCAGGTACTGGAAGGCCTCGAAGCTGTCCGAAAACGTCCGGGCATGTACATCGGAAATGTCAACGATATTTCCGGTTTGCATCAGCTCGTCTATGAGGTCGTCGATAACTCTATCGATGAAGCTTTGGCGGGATTTTGTAATGAAATCATTGTTACCATTCACGAAGACAACAGCGTGACGGTTCGCGACAATGGCCGCGGTATTCCAACCGAAATGCACAAAAAAGAAGGGGTTTCGGCAGCCGAAGTCATTATGACCGTGCTCCATGCCGGCGGT
>DGWW01000193.1 GCA_002395385.1 Myxococcales bacterium UBA4248 | reverse complement strand
CATACAAGGCTGGCGACTGAGTAGTAACACTTTTCAGCATTGTTTAGATTTTTTGTTTTACAAACGGATTTGTTCAGGCCTAACGGCCTTCACCAAGATAGTTAGCAGTTAGCAGTTAGCAATGAGCAATTGGATGGGAATTATCGAAAGACATGCCAAAAAGATAAAATTGCATAAGCTTAGATTTAACCGTTGGCTATATGATTCATTTGACACCAGTTCTTCATAAAGAATTCCAACCGGGACATTAGCATTCTGGAATCACATCAAGATTTTGAATAAATGCATCCAATGAATTACGGTTTGAACTTTTAACCCATCCATAAAAATTACCCTCACATTCAACATTATAATCGCAATAATCCAATGTATCGCCAGAACAATTCATCGTGTTATAAATTCTCGCATAACCATCACTATCAGCACAACCTTTGTTCAACGTAACATTTGGAGCCACAGTGACATTCGACTTAACTTTTGTGAGATAATTAACATAGTCTGCATTTATCCAAGCATTATTAAAACTATTGAGATTATTATTTGGACCATCACCATTGGCATATGAAATATTAATTTTATATTTTTGCTTACCATATGGATCTTTCCCTGAATTTTTTTTCTTATAATGAACGGTGATTGTAGATCCGCCAGGAAGCGTTACGGAACCATCGAGAAGTTGTGTTTCGCGCGCTACAAACATTTTAAGCTTTACATCACATTTTTCGCATTTATTACCCGATAATCTGAATCCATCCTTACATGCGGATACATTACATTTACCATCCAAAGTGCATGTATAAGTAGAAGCATTTTCAACCGTACTGCTTCCCGGACATTTTTGATCATGCTTACCACAATGATTATTATCATTCTTTTCGCATGTTTTATTATATAAATGATACCCTTCCTTGCAGGCTTCGACGACGCACGTTCCAGAACTCTGATCACAACCTGGATTTAATACTCCCTCCATTGTTGTACAATCCTTATGCTCAGAGGATGAACCATCGGCTTTTGTACAAAATGTTTGCCCGATTTGTATACACTTGCCAGCCGACAGTGCGTATCCATTTTTGCATTTTGTTATCACGCATGCCCCACTCTCATTGCAAATACCATCAGCAGCATCGCCTTCGGATGTGCAGTCATGACAATCTTTACCACATTGGGTATTGCTGTTTGTACATCCATTGGCCTGGCACACGGTATCGCTCTCACATGTTTTTGGCACACAGCTTCCATTTGTGCAAATCAAAGGTTCGGAACATACATTATCACATGTGCCACAATGATCGATATCCTCTTTTAAATTGTAGCACACAGGGATACCGGAACCATCCGTCTGGCAGTCTGTATAATCGTCCTTACATTCATATTTACATTGCCCCAACTCGCATGTTACCTGAACATTCTCGGAAACTGTCAAATCACACGCATGATTGCAATCTCCACAATGATTGATATCTGTATTTAGATCAAAACATTGTATGTTTCCTTCGGACGACTTGCATGACGTTTTCGCTTCGATCTCGCATTCATCCATGCAAACGCCCTCGTGGCAAATAGGCTTATCTCCTTTACATACGCTAGCATGCTCACAGTTGTCATCTGCACCGCAAAAATCTGGGTCGGTCATCGGATCAATACAAACAGCTTTTTTTTCACCCTCACGAACGCATGCAATTTCTTTAACGCTGCCGTCTTCGCCCGTGTTGCAGGATTCGGCGCAAACCCCGCCCGAGCAGATCTCGTCACCGACGCAAGCGTTGCCCATCTCACCGCAATTTTCATTGGTGTCGATTTCGCACTTAGAGGTATCTGGATTGATGTGAGTACCGATTCCGCAATCCAAATCGTTCGAACATTTATAGTTATCATCTCCGTCAGCTTTGCAGCTCTGGCCTTCATTGCATTTTTTGCCGCGATAATCCTTGCTGTCTTCGTCTTTACTGTCACACGTTCCCCTTGCACCACAGTATTCACGATCGCTGGATTTAACGCATTTTCCGTCGCACACGATTTCGTTTTCTTTACAGCCATCATGGCAAAAGACCTCGCCATCTTCAAGCGATGGAATTTGGCATTTGAAATCGTGCGGACAAAAACCGTCTGCCATAATTTTTTGATATTCTCCGCATTTTCCCTCAGGATTTGCTTCATCAAGTGTGCAAATGACTTCGCCTTTGGCGGGGCTAATGACCGAAGTGACTCCTTCGCATGGTTCGCCGTAATTTAACGGTTCGGATAACACGCATGAGGTCATGGCAAGCCCGGCAACAGCAACGATCGTCGCTAATTTCATTTTGGACATGCTCTGTATTCTATTATTCATAGGAACCTCCACTGATGAAGTTATTCCGGGAAGCAGTATTACAAAGCGAGTTCTGTCTGTTCGCAGTGCTTATTCAACGCTGCCGGAGCATCTCCATTCGAGTTCATGTTTGAGTTCGCGGCTCATGAGTTCGCGAACAACATCGATCGGGCATTTTCCCTCATAGAGTCCAGCATAGACATTCTGTACGATGGGCATGTCGACATCGTACTTTTGGGCGAGTGCAAAGGCACTTTTTGCAGTTTTAACCCCTTCGGCAACGGTGATGCGGGAACGCTGAATATCTTCGAAAGATTCACCTTTGCCGAGTCTATAGCCGAGATCTCGATTTCTGGACAAATCACCGTAACAAGTTAATACCAAATCTCCCAGCCCACTCAATCCCGAAAGCGTCAAAGCCTCGCCTCCGAGTTTGACACACAAGCGCGTCATTTCTGCCAACCCACGCGTGACGATGGCAGCCGCAGCATTGTGTCCCAAACCTAGTCCTGCGACAGCACCCGCAGCAATGGCAATGACATTTTTAAGAGAACCGCCCAATTCAACCCCTAATACATCCGAAGAAGTATAAGCCCGCAGGATATCATTGCTCACCAGGACCTGCATTTTTTTGCAAAAATCCTGATTATAACTTGCAATACTAACAGATGTTGCCAGTGCATGCGCCAGATCCATGGCGAAAGAGGGGCCCGAAAGGTAACAAACATGCGCCTGAACCTGCTTTCCAAGTATCGATTCGATGACATCACTCATGGGCATGAGGGTGTCATTCTCGATGCCCTTGGAGGCGCAGATAATGGGAATATCCGGCTTTAAATAAGAAGCGAGATTTGAGAGCACACTTCTCAGGACATGGCTTGGCACCACGATGACCAGTAAGGTAATGCCGTCCGCAAAAGCCTGTAGATCACTGGTTGCTGTCAAGGATTCGGGCAATGCAATCCCGGGAAGGAACCGGGAATTGATGTGATTCTGATTAATATCGTTTGCAGTTTCCGGCTCAAAAGCCCAAATGCGTGCATGCCCAAATTTTAGACACAAATGACGAGCTAACGCTGTTCCCCAGGCACCGCCGCCAAGAATGCCTATTTCGTCGAAATCATTACGCATTGGGAGACACCTTTATTTCTTCGCAGCCTGAGGAGCAGCCTGAGCGGGCGCGGCTTGAGCGGGCGCGGCTGCCGGTGGCGCGGCTTGAGCGGGCGCGGCTGCCGGGGGCGCTGCCTGAGCGGGTGCAGCTGCCGGGGGCGCAGCCTGAGCAGGTTTTGCCTGTGCCTGAGCAGGTTTTGCGGCGGCTTCTTTTGCAGCTTTGGCGTCTGCTTCCATCTTGAGCACCGTCAGTCGTTTTTCGAGCAATGCACTCGTAAACCCAGCCAACTCGCCCAATGTCGAGACTTGCATACCCCACGATTTGATGTCTGTTTTTTCATCAGCCAGACCACTCATCAAAGCGACATCACTCTCGACCCCCAAGGTGGACAAACATGCCAGAGAAAGCATCCGCGTCACCATCGTTCCCTTGGAAGCCAACTGTCTAAAGACTTCTAGAGGAATCTGATTGTTCAGACTTTGAGGAAGATGCGCACAATAGACGCGCAGTGAGTTCCAGAATGTCATCGAAGGCTGTTCGATAAAAGTCGGGTGATCTTCTGGAATTTTAAGAATATCGTAATTATTTGGAATCGATTGAATCAGCGGAGCAAAACCATCGCGGCCTTTGGCAATCGTCAGCAATTCAAGGCAGTCCCATCGAATATACCCGGTACGATCCGACTGAAGCAGTGTTGTACAAACCTCAACACCGGCTTTTTTCTGAACATTCCGATAATAAGTAGCGAGCATCACGTCTTTGTAATAGTTGAGATTGACGTTTTTATACTCGGGATCGGTAATGATCTTTTTGGCCATCGGCAAAAGTTTTTCGGAGGGGTTGGAGGCAAACGGCAGTACGTAAGTTCTGGGCATATTGGGGTACTGAGCCTCAATATGCTGAAGGAAAATGTCGGCAACCATGTCGTTTGCGCCCGGCAATTGAAGATCGGCCAAATTATTGAGCGTTGTCGACAACGTGGTCGTCAGCCTGTCACTGGGCCGTGAGAGGACTTTATATTTTTTGCCGGATGCTTTTTTTGCTGCTTCGATCTCGGCTTCTTTTTTGAGCGCTTCTTCAAACTCATTGATAGTTTTGACGATCGCCTTCTTGTAGATAGGAAGCGTATTTTCGGGTCCTATGGCATCGAAAAGCTTTCGCTGTTCCACACGGCCGGCTTTTTCGATCGAAAGGAAGAAATTTGCGCTGGTTTCGGGGTCGAGCCAATTGATAATGAAAGTAAGCAGTTCCTGTCGATTGTCTTCATCCGGTTCGACCTGAAGCAGATAATAAGCCGCATCCTTAACTCTCGTTTCGTAAGGCGGGTTTTCTTCGAGCAACTGATGAAAACGCTTGATGACACCAGCGGTGATATTGTTGATCTCATCGGCTTTGAGCGGCATCAGTGCTTCGGGGATTACAGTACAATTGTTTCGTTCGGTCAAAACCATGATGGCTTCAATTTTTGAATCCAGACTAAAACGAGGATTTTGAACGAATTCCTTCATTTTAACGGGGGCACGTTTATCATGGAACCATTCACGAACCTGTTCGGGCGATTTGGTACATGCGGTAAGCCCCAGTGCGATGAGGAGCAAACAGAAACAAAGGATGGAACGGATGAGAGGCGTTTTCATAACTAGGGGTGAACTCTAAAGTTTAAAGGTGAATGACGATCTGATGCATAATGCATAATGCATAATGCGTAATGC
>DGWW01000098.1 GCA_002395385.1 Myxococcales bacterium UBA4248 | reverse complement strand
CCCTTTGGAATCCTCAATCTTTATCTTATAATACTTTACGTTTTTTCAAACCTGTGCGAAATGGGGCCCCTCCCCCATTCCGAACGATTCCTTAACGTTTTCGTATGTTTATGCAATTGAATACACATTCTTGGCTGAAAGTCAAGGGATGGGCTGAACAGTTACAGTAGAGGGCAGTGATCTGTGATTCGTGGTTAGTGATCAGTGATTAGATGTTATATAAATCGCGAATACAGCACCCTGGGGGCGTAATATTTTGCTGTGGTTGAGCGCGGCCCCACGATAGAAATGCATGCCCCATTGAACAAAAACATGCACAATGGAAAGAAAAATCATGGACGACCCAAAAGAGAGACAGGATGTCAGCGGGGAAGAATCCCGCGATTCAAGCGAAAATACCGTCAATTCGAAAGACCAATCGGACGAAGATGGCGTCAATTCCAAAGCCCAGTCCGAAGAAAACGCCGGCAGTTCCGAAGATCGAGCCGAAGATCATCGCGAACGTTCGAATAGTACGGGCGATCAAAAGCGCGTCAAGCGCATCGGTTTGGCGGCACTCATTCTGGCGTTTGGCATTTTATGTTCGCGATTGCTTGGGTTGCTGCGCGAATCTGTCATTGCCTATCAGGCAGGTGCCGGAGCAGATACCGATGCTTACAATGCGGCTTTTCTGATTCCGGATATCATGAACCATTTTTTGGCAGGCGGGACACTTTCAATCACGTTTATCCCGCTTTTTGCCGGATATATGGCGCAAAATGAACCCAAAAAGGCCGAGCGCCTATTTTCGATGATCGCCACGACCCTTGGGACATTTGTGACGATTGCGATTATTCTGTGCGGCATTTTTACGACACCATTGGTTCAGCTGGCATTTCCGGGATTTGATGCGTCACAGGTTGCGCGAACGGTAGAAATGACGCGGATCATTCTGCCCGGACAATTCTTCCACATGCTTGGGGCACTGATGCTTGGCGTCCTGATGGCAAAGGGCCACTTTGTGCCTTCTGCCATTGCACCGAGCATTTATAATCTTTGTATTATCGCATGCGGCGTTGCATTGGGCGGGACGATGGGCATGAAAGGGTTTGCCATCGGTGCGCTCGTCGGTGCTTTTCTGGGGCCTTTTCTTCTGCCGCTCCTCTTTGTGCGCAAAAAAATCCAATTCAAGCCGGAGTTCGGATTTTTCGATCCCGACTTTAAAAAGTACGTTTTGCTTACGCTTCCATTACTCATCGGTGTGAGTTTGACGACGGTCGATGAGTGGCTTGGCAGGTGTCTGGGATCGACTTTGGGCACGGCTGCGATTTCGTGGCTCAGCTATGCGCGAAAGCTCGTACTCGTTCCCATCGGGCTCATCGGGCAGGCGGCAGGGCAGGCGGCATTGCCTTATTTGTCGCAGCTTTCCGCTCGGAAAGAATACGACAAGGTTGCCGAGACCCTTCACCGTGTGCTCAAAAATGTCATCCTGCTGGCCATGATTGTGATGGGCTTTTTCATCGTACTCGCCGAGCCTGTCGTCTCTTTGCTTTACGAACGCGGCGCATTTACATCACAGGATACGGCAACAACGGCAATGGTGCTGCGCATATTGACCTTGTCGATCGTGTTCTGGACGATACAGATGGTGAGCGTGCGTGCTTTTTATGCCGATAAGAGCATGCTGCGTCCGATGGCGTTGACGACGATTGTGACGATCCTCTCCATTCCGATTTACGTTCAGATGAGCCGTTGGTATGGCATCGAGGGGTTTGCCTATGCATCGTGTATCGGCATGGCACTTCAGGCGACGGGGATGGTCATCTTTTACCACCGTAAAAATGCGATCTTTAAGCCCTATAAACTTCTCAAACCCATCGCAATCGGACTGATGCTGGGCGGTCTGGCTGGGGCCGGCAGCTATGCGGGGCTTTGGGTGTTTGGCAAATTGTCACTCGATTTGACGCTGATGTTGAACAATTTGGTCGCATTGACCATCGCAGGCGGATTGGGGCTCGTGCTCGTTGGACTGATGGCGCGGTTCATCATTCCCGATGAATTTCGCGGTTTTACTTCGAAATTGCGAAAAAAAATCCTGCGGCGTTAATTTTTTATGAGGAGGCACGGCTATTTCGGCGCATGCGCCGAAATACGCCTTTGCCGCGCACCTATTATCATACGGTGCGCTGCGTATTTTTAAATAGCAGCGCATGCGAAGCGTATTGGGGCATCGCCCCAAAAGCGAAGCATTTCAAATTATCTATACTTTTCAATTATAAAGAACTTTGATACAGTCAGATTGTTTCATCTCACACGGGGAGTCGGTCGATGATTAAGCGCAATTTTTATATCGTTCTTGCTGGTATGATAACTGCCGGTGCCGTTTTGGGCTGGAGTCAGGAAAATGTACAGGTCAGTGAGCATGTATCAAGCGATGCTCCTAAAGTCGCACCGGGTGAGCCAGGCAAATCCTATCATGAAGCCGTGCTTTCGCTTTTGAATGCCAATGATTTGGTCGTTGGCGCAGAATTGCAGGTTTTGGCGACGGATGATGAGGTGCAGCAGGACGTGGATTCGCTGGCCAAAATACAGCTTGTTTCGCCACAGGTGGGACCGAATCTCGTTGAAGAAAAAGCAGAGTCCAAGCAAAAATCGAGTGTGCTGGATAAAATGAAATCCAATCAGACACTGAAAGACGCACGGACGCTCGCAATCGTCGATTTGGCTAAGAAAAGCGTGATAGAGGCGACGGACAAAGCCAATGTCGATATGAAGGTGGTGACCGATGACACTTCGGGGACGAAGTATTTGGCCAAAGACGGCAAACTGATGCTGGCTGCGTGGAGCTGTATGGACGATTCCCGCGAAGCCTGCCTTTACAGCATGTTAGAAGCCAAAAGTATCATGGCGGACAATATTCGTTGTGATGCAGCAAAACAATCCTTTGTGATGTGCGGTGGACAGGCGGTCGACAGCTTTGCGTTGTTCGATGCGGCCGAATGCACACCGATGGAAGCGTCTGCCGCGATTAAGGCGGCACTTGCCAGCCAAAAAGGTGATTCGGGCGAAATTGAAGCCGGTGGCAAAAAATGGAGTTTTGTGCGGTCAAAACTCAATTCGGGCTGTGATTTGACGTCGATTGCCTCCATGGCTGAAGGGGCGGTAGCCGCTCCCAAATCCGCTGCCGTTCAGGCAGCCCCCAAAAAGAAATTCACGATTAAAGCATGGGGCATGGCAATTGGTGCTGGCTTGATCATGATTTTGCTGGGGGCGGCATGTACGCGCCGAAAGGAAACAGAAATTCAGGCCGAAAACAAACAGGCTCTGAAAGATAACGCCGAAAAACAACCGGAAAAAATATCGGATGGAGATGAAAAATTAAAGGCTTCTTTGGCTGCTGAAAAAGAAGAAAAAGCGCAGATCCTCAAGAAACTGGAACTGGCAGAAGCTGCTTCGAAAGAGAATGCCGGAAAACTCGGTCAACTTAAAGAAGAACTCGAAGCATCGAAATCTGCCTTTAAAAAAGAAGAAATTGCACGCCTGAGTCTGGAAGAAGAAAAACGACGTCTCGAAGATGCTTTGGCTTCGAAAGCTGCATCGAACACAGTGGTCGATAGTCCGGTTCATTTTGCCAAAGGCCCCAGCAGTTCCAATATTCCACTTCAAAAACCAGATTCCGGCAATGAGGCTGAAACCAACCGTGTGACGGCACCCGTCGATGAACACAATCTCGCTGTTCTGAGATCGAGTGAACAGTCACACAGTTTCTTTGATTCACTGACGGATGATGGCTGGGATGAGATTGCCGACAGCTTTGATGCCTTGTTTACACCCAAAAAGGAAGCTTCGGACAATTCTTCGGATGTAAATGGTTCCAAAGTCAATTTGGGGGATAGTGTCCTTAACCTTATCAATGACACACAATCGGTGATGAATTCACCGAAATGGACGGTTCCTTCCGAGAAACCAAAAGAACCTGCCGGACATAATGATGTGATAGCTGTCCCTAATCTGAATGTAGCCTCCGAAGGAATGCGGGGAAGCACGGTTAAAATGGCGGGCTTGGCGCGTCCCGCAACAAAAACGGATGCACCTGTGAAAGTTCAGCCGGTTCCCAATGCAAAGAGCAGCACGAAGGGGGCCGACAATGTTAAAGCAATGCCTTCCTATACGATGAAAGGCGTTGCCTTTACCAACACGCCGGATACTGTAAAATCACAAAAGCAAACCCAAAAACAAAGCAGTGTCGATGAAAACTCGCTATTCGAAGCATTAAAACGCCGTGCAAGAGATGTTTCCGAAATTGATATGCCTGCCAACAGTGATCCCAAACAAAGCGGCGCTTTTGAGTTCAATCGGGGATTGTCAAAATCGGGTGTCTTTTCCGTAACAGGAAGCCGCGTGGATATCGATCCCCTATCGGAAACTGAATACTTCAAATCGCTCTATGACAAATACGTTCAAACGCAGAAAGAATGCGGTGAAGTTGCGGATAAATTTACGCTTGAACAGTTTGTGAGCCGTCTCGCACGCGAAAAAGAACGCCTGATCAAAACCTATAAATGCAAAAATGTTCGTTTCAGTGTCTATGTCAAAGACGGCAAAGCGAGTCTGAAAGCAACACCGCAGAAATAATTCGGAATTCGGAATTCGGAATTCGGAATGATTAGAGCATTCTCGAGGTTATTCCTAAAGAATAAAGAAAGTTTGTTTTAGAGTGACATTTGGGGGGCAAATTCAATTCCGCATTCCGCATT
>DGWW01000040.1:3991-5877 GCA_002395385.1 Myxococcales bacterium UBA4248 | reverse complement strand
CGATCCCGATCCCGTCGATCCCGACCCCATCGATCCCGACCCCATCGATCCCGATCCTGGTGACCCTGACCCCGTCGATCCCGATCCTGGTGACCCTGACCCCGTCGATCCCGACCCCGTCGATCCCGATCCCGGTGATCCTGACCCCGACGATCCCGATCCCGTCGATCCCGATCCCGTCGATCCCGATCCCGACGATCCCGACCCCGTCGATCCCGACCCTGAAGAGCCTGTGCTGGAAGGATGTGCAGATCCTGCTAACGAAGGTGCTGCCTGTGCCTATGAAGGTACTGTCCCGGTATGTGCCAAAGCCGTTTGTAAGGCTTTGACCTGTACATTGGTGCCCGTCGATGCCGGTAAGGTCTGTCGTTCTGCTGCGGGCGTTTGCGATATCCAGGATACCTGTGATGGGACGTCCATAGAATGCCCCGCCGATGCAAAACAGCCGACAAGTATGGTTTGCCGAAAGTCGGCAGGTGTCTGTGATATTCAGGAAACATGTGATGGCAAATCGAACGACTGCCCGGCCGATAAGAAACAGCCGAATTCCTATGTTTGCAGCAAAAAAAGCGGAAGTTGTGATGTCGACGCCAAATGTGATGGTTCGGGGGATACCTGTCCCGCCAAGACATTGACGATTAAGACTTCATGCGCTTGCCCTAAGCGCGATGGCGGCCCCAAGGATGCCAGTAAGATGCTGGGCATTGACTACGGCGGTTATTTGCTCAGAAGCCGTTATTGGAGTGCCTACGAAGGATATATTGATACGCTTAAAAAGAGCCTTTCTGCAGTTTCGATCGATAAATTGAATTACAATCGTGAGATGCAGACTATTACGGCAGCCTTGGCAAAAAGTTATACAAAAACGAAAGAAAGCGGACAGAGTTCCAACTTCTTAACGACATCCTTTAGCTCGTGGCCTGGATATAAAAAAGGATGGTATTGGAATGATGGTGATGTCAAAACCGGCAGCTGGGTGCCCCAGGGCATGACCGTTGGCGAATCGAGTGGATTTAAAGTCGCCATTGTCGGGTGGCATTATACCGATAATAAACGAACCAGAATATCCATCATTAATACAAATGATCTTTCTGGAAATCTCAAGTATCGCCATGTGTTGCTCGTTCAGCCCAATAAGGATGGCAGTTACACCAATGTACAAAACCATATTGGTGGGTTGGCATTGGTATGGCCTTATTTATACGAAGCAGACAGTGCGTCGAGCAAAGGGCTGCGCGTATTTGATATGAGAAATATCCTGCAGGTTTCGACAGATGATGCGTGCGATTCTGTGTTGGGAAAATCGGGCTCCAAATTCTGTGCGTATGGTTATAAATATGTATTGCCGCAGATAGGTGCTTATTATTCGAATGCAGACTCAATCGGTACAAACGATTCGTGTAAGATTACATTCTCCTATATTTCGTATGACGAAGGCGATGGACCTCATATTCTGGCAGGCGAATATGTCAAGGATGCCTTTAATGGGCGCATTGTGCGCTGGCCACTTGCTGGCAATGGCAAACTCAAGACTGTCAAGGCCAAGGCAACCGATGGTTCTGAAATCAGTGTCGCACAACCGGACGGTGCATGGTACTCGGGTGAAAGAAATCTGCAGGGCGCGATTTCTACCAAAGCAAGCGGTGCACTCAAGTTCCTGCTTACATCTACACGAAATGCCGGCGCTTTGCGCATTACAAGTACAGATAAACTAGGATCATTATTAAAAGCACCAGACAAGAAATGGAGCTATCGTCCCGAAGGTATTGCCATTACTGGCAATCAGCTCTGGATTGCCACCGAGGGTAATGAAAACCCACGCGCAGTGTATTATTCTGATCTGAATACCGTTTTAAAACAATAATGAGCAGTGAGCAGTGAGCAGT
>DGWW01000040.1:0-3879 GCA_002395385.1 Myxococcales bacterium UBA4248 | reverse complement strand
GCAGTGAGCAGTGAGCAGTGAGCAATTGCAGGGTTCTCATATTTATTCCTGAAGAATGAAGGTTATTTTAGCTTCAGAGTCACCTTTTAGTTTTGCATCCCAATTGCACATTGCACATTGCTCATTGCTCATTAAGAACGCCTTTTTCTCTAATCTTTAGAGATATCCTTTATTTCTGCATATTCAATTACGCATTAATAATGATTTGGATTTCTTTTGCATTTTTATCGGCATTGCTCCTTGGATTTTACGATGTATTTAAGAAACAGTCGCTCAGGGAGAATGCCGTCGTTCCTGTGCTGTTTCTCAATACATTGTTTTCGAGCCTGCTATTTTTGCCGCTGTTGATCGCTTCGCATACAGCACTCATCCCAAATGGCAACCTATTTTATGTACCACCGACATCTTTATCGCAGCAGGGATATATATTTATAAAATCTGCACTCGTGCTGTCTTCGTGGTTTTTTGGCTACATAGGCATTAAACATTTGCCCCTTACGCTCGTCGGGCCCATCAATGCGACGCGCCCAGTGATGGTGCTCTTGGGGGCTGTATGCCTTTTTGGCGAAAAACTCAATCTATGGCAGTGGGCAGGCGTGCTGACTGCAATTGCAGCTTTTTATCTTCTGAGCCAAAGTGGTAAAAAAGAAGGTATCGATTTTAGGCATAACCGTTGGATTTTTTCGGTGATATTGGCCTGTATTCTCGGGGCATGCTGCGGTTTGTATGACAAATATCTCATGGCATCGCCCGATGCGGGAGGCATTGGCCTCGATCGCGTGGCTGTACAGACCTATTATAATTTTTATCAGTGTGCACTCATGGGCATGATGATGCTCATTTTGTGGTTGCCTCATCGAAAAACTCAGCCATTTCACTGGCGATGGACGATTTTAGGCATATCACTCTTTTTGTCGATTGCAGATTTTTCGTACTTATATGCCCTTAGTCTCGATGGGGCGATGATTGCCATTGTTTCGATGGTTCGCCGGGCGAGTGTGCTCGTCTCTTTTTTGTTTGCAGCGTGGATACTTAAAGAAAAAAATTTAAAGGATAAAGCTATCGATCTCGGGCTCGTCGTTTTGAGCATGATCTTTTTATGTGTGGGAAGCTGGCATCCGGCATGATGCATTGATTTCATCATGTCGGCTCGTTGTCTCGCGATTGTGTGTATGCCTTGCCCCGCCCCTGCAAAAGACCGTTCATCTAGGATACAATTGTCGGAGTATAGCCATTACCCGATGACTTGGCTCCATTTTGTTTTAATATATCGATGATCTCTTTGATATCTGTGATGATGGCCAGATCGAGTACCGATTGGAGTTCTTTCGTACGTGCGTTGACATCGGCACCGGCTTTGATCAGCATCCGGACGGATTCGACATTCCGAAAGAGCACGGCAAACATCAATGCCGTGTAGCCCTCGTCGGTTTTGGCATGGACATCGGCACCGGCATCAATGAGCATCTGCAATTGTTCAGGTTTGCCAACAGCCAGCATGGGCGTCGTTATGCCGCCAATCCTAAGTTTATAAAAGGGTGCACAGGCGATACTGCGGCCGTGACACTTTTGATCGATAGGTACCTCTAAAAAGTAGTAGCCTGTGTATGGAATGTTCGGATTGGCACCGGCATGGAGTGCATCCTGCAGATAATCCGGACATTTGGACAATATTGCCATGAGTACCGGCACGCCAGTATGAGTACTCACATTATCGATCTCAAACATGTCTGTGCGATCCAGGATGCGTTTGCCGCCATGTTGAATGATCGGTTTGAGCGGGGAATAATCACAGTATTTACAGTAATCAAAGAACAACGATATGGCATTATCGGGCAAAGGGACGCCCATTTCGAGCAATTGATTGATCTTGCTTTTTTTATTGAGGACAATGCCTTTGTAAAAGCGATTGGAGAGCGCGGCCTCCATGATTTCTTTTTGAGTATCAAGGGGCGCAGAGATAAAAAGATCATTTTTGTACAGATTCAAAAAATCTTTTTGGTCGCTGTCAGATTTAAAAGAGATATCGCCATTTTCAATGGCTTTGGTGATTTCCTCTGGGGTCGGGCTGAGCAAATCCGGCCTTGCACCGGCCATCAGGTAGGCGAGCAGGATGTCACCTTTTTGTTCGGGGTGGAGGTCTTTTGCCATCGAATCAGAATCCCAAAAGTAATTGTCGTTATAGGATTCGTTCCAAAACAGGCTGATGGGGCCGACGATGTTGTTTTGGGGATTCATTTTTGCCCCATGTCTGGCCAGGTAGGCGATGGTTTGGGGATTCCAGGCATAATGGATGGGCGAAAACCCGTCTTCATTCGTGGCACAAAGTCCGGCTGTCGTCCGATCGCTGACGACTTCCACTTTGATGCACTTTTCGTATTTTTCGCGATTGGGCTGATTGACATCGGCACCGGCTTCGACAATGACGGGAACAACCCCAAACGCCATGTTTTGAAGCACGCGTATGAGCACACCGTTGCCGTCTTTATCCTTTAGTTTGAGATTTGCCCCTTTATTTATGAGCATGCGTGCATTGTTGGGATGTCTGGCCAGCATGAGCGGCGTGCTGCCCTTGCGGGTTTGGTGGTTCACTTTGGCACCCGATTGGATTAAGAACGCAATGACATCCGATGCATCTACTTTGTTGTAAGCCGCATAATCGAGCGCAGTCCATTGGGTGTTGTCTTCTTCGTTGACGTTGGCCCCGTGTTTGACGAGATATTTGACGAGATCCAGCTGCGGCTTTTGCACGACAGAAAGCGCTTTTTTGTTTGAGCATGCATTCATCAGCGCAGACTCGCCTGCATCACTTTTGGCCGTAAGATCCGCGCCTGCCTCATGCAGCACCTGGACGACATCCAGTCGATTGTGATAGGCTGCGACCAACAGGTTCGATTCGCCCAATGTATTTTTCCCGTTGACATCGAAGCCGCGTCCGATGAAGTCTTTGACCAGGTTGGGCGTCCCCCAGGCAGATGCAAACCCCAGCGCATCGGTATTCATGTTATCGACAAAATCCGTCCGGGCACCCATGGCGATGGCCTTGTAGGTCAGCCTTTCGTCGCGCATGATGGCGCTCAAAAAAGTGGTGCCGTTGTATGCCGCCATGTTCAGATTGGCGCCTTTGTCCATGAGCATTTCGATGACGGCGGCGTCGAATTCACGCCGATCGGAAGCCACCATGATGGCGGTATCGCCATTTTCGGCGGTCGCATTGATATCGGCTCCCAGTTCGAGAAGCACCCGCACGGCCTCATCGTCGATTTCACTGCGGTCACATGCGGCAATGAGCGGCGTTAATTCGCGATTGCCATGAGGCGTGAGATAGATACTCGGTATATCGAGCGCAGCCCCCAGTTCAACGAGCACGCGGATGGCTTCGACATCGATATCTTTTCGGTAACAGGCGATGCCGATGGGCGTGAGCCCCAGCCGATCACCGCCAGGCATGCGCACCTGGTATACCTGGTTGACGTCTGCCCCGCCGGCCACGAGATCGCGCAATGCCTGGATATCAATATGGCTGCTGTTGCATAGCTTGTGCAGCGGTGGAACATCTCTTTGTGAGAAAAAGTCGATGCCATCGAAATCTGTCGCTTTCATCGCTTCCTCGTAATTGCTTTGCTCTAGATTGCTTTGCTCTGCATTGCTGGCGCTTAGGTTTTGCGCGGCTGCACACCCCATACAGAGCGCCGATACGAGTATTGCAGGAATGAATGTACGATGCCGCATGTTTACCTCTATCAAATGTTAGGTTCTGTTTTGTCGGGGGGAAGTGTCCCCCTTCGCGGCTATTGGCGCGGCGTATCGAACGAAGTGAGATAGCACGCGCCGCGAGCGCGTATTGAGCGGTAGCGAAATAGCGCCGCACCAATACGC
>DGWW01000264.1 GCA_002395385.1 Myxococcales bacterium UBA4248 | reverse complement strand
CCCTTTGGAGCTAAGCCAGAGAGGGAAGGGATAGCTTGATGTGCCCTCTCTTGAAATTGCTTTCTTCAACAATCTTGCCGGTGATAATAGCGAAGAGGCCACACCCGATCCCATCCCGAACTCGGAAGTTAAGCTCTTTAGCGTCGATGGTACTGCATGGGTGACTATGTGGGAGAGTAGAGAATCGCCGGCTTTTTTTGTTTTTTTCGATTTTGACGGGCATCTGCGTCGTCAGCTGCAAAAAAATCTGCCAGTTACGTACGAAGTACGCGCCTGGCAGATTTTTTTTGGCTCCTAGCATCCATCCGCGCAAAAACAAAAAAAGGGTAGATGTTTTGTGTACGCTGTGTCATTCTTGTCGCAGCGTTGTTGGTACACACCTAAGTATCGGGTATAACAATATGAAAATCGCTTATATATTTGATCAGATTCTGCCCTATATCGAAGCGGATGTCGCACAGGTGGTGGATACCGTTTCAGCCATGGCGAAACAGCCGGATGTCGAAATGACGTTGATTTTACCGGCCGATAATCACAAGACCAATACGGATGCCGAAGAAATCCGGCAATTCTTTCATGTGGACGGACCGTTTAAAGTTGAGCTTTATCATTCGTTGTTTCCGTGTAATCGCATTATCGAAAAAATAGCTCATCCTCTCGTCTGTGCACGATATTGGCGCGTCATGCGGCAATTTGATGCCATTTACACGCGCAACATCCCCGCTGTATGGATGGCCCTTGCACTCAGAATTCCCGTGGTATTGGATGCTTTCAGGGACTATCCGAAACAGCACCCCGCACTGGGGCCAATGTTCCGCCAATTCTTCAGAGACCCATGTTTCCTCGGCATGACCTATCATTCGGATTATGCCCGTCAGCACTATCTCGAACTTGGGATCGATGAAAAAAAGACGTGTGTTGCCCATAATGGATACGACAAATCACTTTTCGAACCGGTGCTTTCCAAATCACAGGCGCGAGAAAAATTAGGGCTTCCCGTGGATGTAAAAATTGCCATCTACTCCGGACGTATGGTCATGCACAAAGGCTTGGACCATTTGATCATGCTCGCCAAAGCCCGGCCGGATGTGCATTTCGTTTTTGTGGGAAGCACGGGGAGAGGTGAGTTTGAATCCATCGTCGAAAACATGCCCAACTGTCATGTTGTGGGATGGAAACGTTTTGACGAGATGGCACCTTATTTGTATGCCGCTGATATTGTAATCATCCCGCCAACGCTGAAGCCCCTTACTGAAATCGGGAACACGGTACTTCCTATCAAATTATATTCCTATTTCGGGGCAGGGCGCGCAATTTATGCACCAATTGCTCCTGATACCGCCGAATTGCTTGTACATAATAAAAATGCCTGGCTTGTGAAGCCCGATGACGAAGAGGCCGAATTGGCAGGCTTTAATGCTTTGGTGGATGATGATGCTCTTCTCGATCGACTGAGCGCGGCAACCGCACAAGATGCCAAGTCCATGACCTGGGATGCAAGGGCGGAGTGCGTCGTGCACTTTATAAAAGAACGTCTTAAATCATGCTCCTGAAACTAGATGAGGAATAATTATGAGATTTGCAGACATTAAAAAAGACATACAGAGCAGAATTAACGATCACTCACCATTGGACCATATTCTTTACGCACCTTTTCTGTCTCAGCTCATTGTGACGCGCAGGTGCAATCTAAAATGCGGTTACTGTAATGAGTTTGATCATACCTCCGATCCTGTGCCGGCTGACATTTTGCGCACGAGAATCGACAAACTTAAAGCATTGGGTACACTTGCGCTGGAATTTAGCGGCGGTGAGCCACTTCTCCATCCGGAAATCTTCAGTCTGATACGCTATGCCCGTGATATCGGTATTCCCGAAGTACAGATGATTTCTAATGCCACGCTCTTTACCGAAGAGATTGTGGACAAGTTAAACGATGCGGGTCTGCAGCACCTTCAAATCAGTGTGGACGGTGTCAAACCCAATGATGTTACGGTCAAGGTTTTGGACAGACTTCGCGATAAACTCGAAGTCGTTGCCAGTCGCGCCCGGTTTAAGGTCGTCATGAGCGGCGTCATCGGGTCCGCCCCCGCTGAAGAAGTACTTGAAGTCATGCAGTTTGCCATCGATCACGGTTTTACGCCACGCGTTCTGCTGCTTCATGACGGATCGGGACAGCTCAAACTGAGCCCGGAAAATATGAAATTGTATGAAGATGTTCGTAGAATGATGGGTCATCATTTTCGCAGTGCACACGACTATCGCACGGTGATGATGAAAACAGGTTCGGCCGATTTTAAGTGCCGTTCGGGCAGCCGATATCTTTATATCGATGAGTTCGGCTTGGTCCACTGGTGCTCTCAGCAGCGCAATTTGTTCTCAAAACCGCTTGCAGAATACACATTTGAAGACTGCAAAAAGCAGTTCTACACACCGAAAAAAATGTGTTCCGCCCATTGTACAGTAGGGTGTTCTCGGTCTTGTGCACAACTCGACGAATGGCGAAAACAGTGATGAAAGGCAGCCTATTGGCTTGCAGCCAATACGGCCTGCCGGGGCCGCTATTGTGTAGCACACAATACGCGTCCCCAACTTATCGCATGCGCGTTAAGGAATAAGAACCTGATTCGGGTATTTTTGCATCCATGCCGTCGACATGCAAAAGAAGGTCCCATTGGATTTTTATGCTGTATTCTATGGGTTTGGCAAAACGTGATGCGACATTGCGTTGGAACGTGGGTAAATTCGCATACGGATCGGAGGGAACCGGATCGGCTGTGTTCATCACGAATTCTGCGCGGTTTCCCGAGGTACTGTCATCCGGCGCGACAATTTTCTGGCGCGCATCAATCTCATAACTGTAGTTCTCTTCGTCGAGCCAGGTGTCCAGTGTGGTGCGATCGATATGGGTCGATGAGAGAATGGGAACTCCCTGCCAGGCGACAAACATAAATCCAAATGGCTGCGCCTGATGTTTCTGATTGGGGACATAATATCGGAATTCGACGAGGAGATCGTCCGATCGTTTTCTGTAATCGGCAACCTCATCGAACATATCATAAACTGCCATTGTCGTGGCATAGTGATTGGCGTAGGCCTGCCCTTCGTTGCGGAAAGAAACGCCGTCTTCGACGACCACTGATGACGTGACGGGTTGATGATAGGTCATGATGGCGTATTTAAAGATGTTTTTGGAGGAATCGCCAAAAATGACATTGCCCGTTCCGGGTTTCCAGTAATTGGACGGTATGACGACGTCAAACGTTCCCTTTTCGTAAAGCCCGGTCAGATGAAATTCGTTCGTAGCCTGATCGAGTGTCAGCGTGTAGTCACCGAATTTCAGATTTAACGAATCTTTCGAGGCCGTCCATTGCGAACTTTTGTAGGATTTGGATATTTTGTATTCCTGTACTGCGTTGCCGTCATCCCCAAATTTTTTGACGTATCCACTGACTTTGCCTTCATTTTTGCTGAAAGCAAAATTGGAGATTTCAAATTTGATGCGGATTTCGTAGGGACGCGTATAGATATAAAACTCCCATTTTTCGACATACCCGGAAGAATCAGAGAGAATTGGGAAAATATCTTCTGTCTGAACTTCGGGCGATCCCTGGGTGTACACCGATACTTCGGCCAATCCCGTCAACGGAAACAGCAACAGTGGAAGTGCGAACAATAGTGCGTAAAGTCTTTTCATGCGGCAAACCTCGGTCTGTGATGGCTGAAAACAGCCACATGGCATGGTAGCACGTTTTCCCATTCCCTACAATCCGATTGAGGGATGAGGATTGAGGGATGAGGGATGAGGAGTATAAAAAGTTGAAGCAAAATGCACTTGTGGTTAAATCGCCCTATTGAGGTGTGCCGCATCCTCTGTCGATTTTTTCATCATTCTTTTTTAAGTTAAAAATCATGCCCGAATTATCTCCACATCATACGAATCAAAATGCCGATCCAATAGATCAGACCGAAATCGATAAAGAAATCGAGGCGCTGTTGTCTGACAATTCAGAGCAGCCTGCGAAGACACCAAAAGTACAATTAAAAGACGATGATTATCGGTCGAAAGCTGTTGCCATGGATCTGACAATCGGCAGCACGGGAATCTCCGATGACACGCCTGCAGTGTCTAAACCTTCAAAACTCTACGCTGCTCGCCATCCCTTTGCCATGCTCCTGACATTGCTCGTTGCTGCTGGCGGAATGGCTGCGATTTTTTTCGTCTCGCTCAAAGTCGGGACATGCATGATCCTCGCATCGCTATGCATGCATCTGGCCTGTCTCTGTTTTTTGGATGGCAAAAAACTCAAGCTCCTTTTGCTCATCTGCACCATCATTCTCGGTTGTGTCGTCTATTTTTCGCTGCCCAAAACTAAATGCTGCGACGGCACTTATTCGTATTCTACGGGTAGTGGGACATGCTCATACCATGGCGGCATGGCAAAAAATGGTTGCGAATACCGCGCAAAATGCTGCGATGGCACTTATACGACGACGAAGGGGGCTGGCGCATGTGCCCACCATGGCGGACTTGCCAAAAATGGTCATTGCAATCGCTGATCTCTATATTCTTCTAGCAATTCTTTACTTTCCCACGTCATTTCCCCTGATCTGTAGATATTAAGGAATGCATCTCGAAGCTTATTGGATGCGCTAATTTCATAGTTGTTATTCAGATAGTGTTCGATTCGAATGAATTGACTTAGCATTTGAGGCATGTCGTTCAACTGGTTTGCGGGTGTCTCTGTGAGATATTGTGCTAGTATATCTGCAATCGTTTCAATGAGTGGCTCGGATTCATCTGATTTCACTATATATTTAATCCCTGAATTTACTATAAATCTAATTAATGAATCGAATTGTTTTATACAATTATAATGTATTGAAATAAAAGAGGTTGATTTTATTTGTAAGTAACTTTTGAAGGTATGAATATATGCATAGATGTCATCGAGGTGATATCGGTTTGCATGATTAGATGATTCGCGTTCAGTATAATCTGATCCTATGAAAAATTGTGTAAATTCTTCAACAGAAGAGGTCTGTTTAAAATCTAATCTTTTGATGATTTGATTGAGTTCTTCGAGCGATTGAGCACAATTTAATTTATAGATGGTGGATTGCGCCTCTGCCGAAAGCGATACATCTATATCGATTTGAGGATGTATAAATGCTGATTTTGAGTGATCAACGACCAATGACGGTTCCACCAAATCGTGCAGGGGAATGGGATAAGGTATGCTGTAGACGACATCCTGCTCTTTAAGGGGTTTAATGTAGTAGAGAATGGGGAGCAGATCCCCCGGTTTCTCACTAGGAAGCTCATGCGTCGTATATTCATGGATAATATCTTCTTCCCGCAGATCATCGGGAGGATTAAATCGATAGCGAATGACAAATTTGGGATGGGGCTGCAGCGATTCCAGAGGAATTTCCCGTGGGTTCGAATGGGCAATAACCCAATCGTCCGGAATGGGAACGTATTGGATATCTATAATGGTAGCAATTGTTTTTCTGCCTTTCTCTATGAGTTTTAAGATTTGGCTGGAATAGATTGAATAGTCGGATTCGTTTAAATGTAGTTTGGATTTTGAAAAAGCAACGTTCTTGTCCTTGGGATTAACTGCGTCTAAACTATATAATATAATAATTGTAAATATTACCGAAAGGATTATATCAAAAATAAGAACATCGATGTTTTTTATCCACCCAAAAAAACGGCTCATTAAGAAACATAAAATGAATACGATTATTGCGATACATGTGGGGCGGATATATTTGCAAAAGAGAACAGAGCAATTCTGCTTAATCGTATGTTTGAAAATTTGTAGCCGGAGTTCAGCGGTAATCGATCCTGTGACGTTCTTTAGCTGTTGTTGATATGCAAATGGGACAAACCTCGGCGAAGTATCGGGGAGATCCTTCCAGAGTTCTATGGCTCCCGGTTCGAATACTGACGTGAGCTCGTGAAGTTTGTCTTCGTATTCAGCATTCAGTGCATGCCCGCGTTTTGTCGCAATAAGGTAATTGCCGAGTTTGAATTGTTCCAAACGTTCTCTGATGGTCTGAATATCCGTAAGCCGATCTTCTGCCTTGGGAT
>DGWW01000018.1 GCA_002395385.1 Myxococcales bacterium UBA4248 | reverse complement strand
CAAGTATGCCGAGGGCTATCCCGGGAAGCGGTATTATCAGGGGCAGGCCAATAATGATGCTTTGGAGTCGCTTGCGTGTGAGAGAGCCTGTGCGCTCTTTGGTGCAGAGCATGCGAATGTCCAGAGTTACAGTGGTTCACCGGCGAACATGGCGGCCTACATGGCATTATGTGAACCAGGAGACAGGACCGTGGGTCTTGGTTTAAATTCAGGTGGTCATTTGACGCATGGTTGGAAAGTGAATTTTTCGGGCAAGCTTTACGAGCCGCATCAGGTGGAAGTTGATCGGGAAACGGAGTGTCTTGATTATGATGCGGTTGAGAAGTATTGCGATGAAGTCAAGCCGAAAGTCTTGTTTATTGGTACAACTTCGTATAGTCGAGCTTTTGATTTTGCGCGACTACGTGAGATAGCGGATCACTGCGGTGCGTATTTGGTTACAGATATTGCGCATGTTGCGGGTCTGGTCGTTGCGGGTGCGTATCCGAATCCGGTTCCCTACGCAGATATTGTGACATTGACGACGCACAAGACATTAAGAGGTCCGCGCGGTGGTATGATCCTGTGTAAAGAAAAGCATGCCAAGGCATTGGATCGTGCGGTATTCCCGGGGATTCAGGGGGGGCCTCACATGAACCAGATTGCAGCCCTTGCAGTTGCATTAAATGAAGCAGCCCAGCCGTCGTTTAGAGAGTATGGTCATCAGATTGTTCGTAATGCCAAGCATTTGGCACAGGCATTGGTGGACAGGGGACTTCGCATTGTGAGTGGTGGCACGGATTGCCATTTGATGGTAGTCGATTTGCGCGCTAAAAATATCGACGGTCTAAAGGCTGCGACGACACTTGAGCGTGCGGGCATTGTGTGTAATTTTAATGCGATTCCGTATGATCCGAATCCGCCGAGACATCCAAGCGGGATCCGCCTTGGTACCCCAAGCGTGACGACACGTGGTTTAAAAGAGCCAGAAATGGAGCGTATTGCCGATTGGATTGTCGGGATATTGGACGATCCGGAGAATGAGGAGAAGATTGTTCGCACGGCCGATGAGGTACGTGTTTTTCTGGAGGGTTATCCATATCACCATCGAGGTGGTTTTTAAAAAAAGTTCGCCGCGTATTTGTGTTACAAATAGCGGCGAACCCATGGCGTATTTGGCTGTGCCAAAAAGCCATGGTGCAAAAAAGATCATTTTATTAGTATAAGAACCAATTTTTGAGTTATTGTAAAGGTTGTGAGAATATGGATTGCGGACAATCCAATAACGTGTCATTAGTAATGGATACGCTTTTGGAGAACATCTTCGTCAGCGATTTTTAAAGTGCCAATTTTGGCGTATGATTGGAAGAAACGTCAATGGATCAAGATACACAGAAGACCTCGAATTTGGATTTACTCATGAGTGAAGAGATGGATGATAGTTCATTTGACTCACTTTGGGAAGAAGCAAGCAAGCCAATGGAAGAAAAATCAGGTACGGGGGGGGATGATCCGTTGTTGGCATCGACAATAGGGCGTCTTTTGGATTGGGATGATCTTAGTAATGATAAGGCGCTTTGGAATGAGTTGGATGCGCGCGTAGCAGAGAAGAAGCGTGAGGCTGCCGAGGCTTTAGAAAAGGAGGGGCAGGCTGCTTTGGCGGAACAGTCGGATTTGCAGAAAGTCGGGGATACGGAGGATGTTTCTGACAGAGAATCTGATTTAGATGGTCTGGCGGTGGAAGATGTTTATGGCGAGGAGGAAGCGCCTAAGCTTGACGAAGCGAGCCGCAATAAGATTCTTGCGATGATAGGCAAGAAACAGGCGGTGGATGATGGTGGTGAGGCTACTGCCAACAAGGCGAAAGAGATTGCCAAGAGCATGCTCAGCTTTGAGTTGGATGATGAGTTTGTAGCGAATTATTCGCGCAAGGGGGATGCACGTTCTCATGAAAAGGCGGAGTCTTCACAGAAATCCATTGATGAGGGCTCTGACGGTAATGTGGATGAGTCGCTTGAGCAAACGAAGCTCGGTTTTGAAAAGGAAGAGGATGAAACCAATCATTTGGCAAATCCATCCGATATGTTTAGTGAGATTGAGACATCGGTCGTCGATTCAGATAAGGCATTGCCTGAGGTCGAAATATCATTAGAAACGAGTAAAAGTATTGAGATGGATGATTCTGATGCGACACAGAATAATGCAGAAGAGGTCGAAGTCGCTGATAAGATCGAGGTAAATAAGGCTTCAGAAGATAATTCAGAAAAGAAAGAAGATGGAGAGTCTGCTTCAGACAAGTCAGACGAGAAGGATGAAACCTCCGACATTGCTGACCAGAAAAAAGAGAAAGAATCGGATTCGGTGAAAGAGCTGATCTCAGAAGTTTCTTCCATATCAAAGGAATCCGATGCGTTAGACCGTGCGAAAGATTCTGAAGATAAAGCAGAGGATGAGTTAAATGAAAAAGCGGCTGATCTTTTAGCGATGCTCCAGGGGGCCATGGCAGACGTCTATGGCGATGAAGAGAAGGATTCCGAAAAGGGCTCTCAATCGGATGAGGCCGATAAGAAACCGGAAGAGCCCCATGTTGTTCACGAAGGCGGAGCTGTTTTGGCGCTGGATGGCAAGTTAGAGGGGCAGGACGAAGATTCAATTGTGACTGCACAGGATGTAGGTGGTGCTCAGTCGATTCCCGAGATCCGCCTGAGCGAGCGAGCTCGAATGGGCAAGGTCTATCCGGAAGGCGAAGTCATTACGAGTGATATTGAAATTGGATCGGATATCATTTATCCTGCCGAGAAGAGCCACAAACTTTTCTGGTTTGCAGTATTGCTTTTGGTTGCATTGATTGCGATGATTTCTTTCATTGCGTACCGCAGCCTGCAAGGTCCAGAATTGACCTTTGCACAGAAAGGTGCATTCCAGCAGGAGATGGGGTATTATGACCATCTGTATGGTACAAAGGATGGTCTTGTTGCGATGTGCTCCAATCAAAATGGTGCAGTGAATTATCGCGGCAAGTATGTTTCCGGCTTTATGCCAAGGCTTGGCTGTGAGAGTGTGCGTATCTCACAAGATAATAAGAAGTTGTATTTTGTCGATTCTGAGAAGAATTTATACGAAGTTGCACTGGATAAAGCAGAATCAGGCATGAATCCGGTTTTGGTAGCGAATTTGCCGGATATGCTTGGGAATGAGTTTGCTGTTGCCCCCGATGGAAAGGTTTCCTATTTTAAACAGCTGAATATGACGACGCTTGGTCTGAGTGTATTTGACCCCAAGACCAAGAAATCAACGGACAAACCATTGCCCGATGATGCATTTGTTTGCAATGGCATGACATCGAGACAGTATTCTTACATTAGCAAGGATTCGATTCATGTGATTGTCGATGGTCACGAAACGGTTGCTTCTCTCAATACACCGAAACTTGATTTTAACAGGCGATTTGGACCGGTTTGTACAGCGAATGATGATAACAATTGGGGGCTGTTGTATCGTTTTGAGGGGCATGTCGTTCTCCGTCAGGGACATGGTATCCATGGTGAGGCTCCCGTTGATTTGGGTGATGATTCAGCCATTCGTTCAGGTGCCAAAGCATTTCAGTTGATTCGGACGGCATCAGGATTGGATTTGATTGCAGAGGATAAATGGATCCACGTCGATAGCCGCAATCAGAAAACCGAAAAGAAACTTTCGCAGAGATTGTCTTCCGATTTCCATGTTGTTGCCTCTGTTGAATCGGATAAAGTCTTTACAGGTGTAAGCAAAGGCGCACCAATTGATATTATGTCGGATGGGACAGTGAACACGATTCAGGGAGGTGAGCCAGTCACTTCAGAAGGCATTGCTTTTGTCAATGACGGTTATAATGTCGTAGTTCTGAATCAACTCGCAGACGAAACGAAACTGAATTTGTGGAATTTGCATGATGGCAGCTTTATACGGAGTGAATCCCTGGATGTTGCCGCAAAGGCAATGAATATTTCCGTATCCGGACGTTATGGTTTGATTCTGGATGATTCCAAGTCCTATCTTGTTGCCTGGGAATCCGGAACAGTCAATACCATCGGAACGATCAAAACTTCGCATGCCGTTTCGGACATTGAAAGCATTGACTGGTCAGATGATGAGCTTTATTTCCTGGTTCGTTATAAAGATGGAACCAGTGAACTTTATCAGCATGGTGATGTTGGTGGGAATGCTGTTACCCTTTTGCGTTCCTACCCTGCAGGTGTATTGCATGCATTTTCCCGTAATGGGATGATGTGGCGCTATGATTCTGGTGAGCTGATGTTTGAGCGAATTGGAGATGGTGCGCTTTCTGTGATTTTTGAAAGCCTAAGCTCTTTCCTGGATGATATTGATATTCGCGGGATCGTCATGCATCCCCATCAGGATGATGTTATCTTTTGGGGTAATCGAGGGATGGTGTTGATGAATGTGGTTGACAGAGTTCCTCAGAAATTGACATCAGCACCGATTACTTGGGTCACACCTGACAGAAAGGGTACTTATATGGCCAGTTCTGCGGGTATCATTGAACTGCGCAATGGCATTATTATTCCATTCCCGGAAGCGATTGCTTCCGCGCAGTTACAGTGGGTAGGCCTGAGTAGCTATTTACAGGACAGGTCTGGCTCGTTCCTTTATGATGTCAGAACGCAGCAGATCATTCAAATGAATTCGAAAGCAACAAGCATCCCATGTATTGGTTCCAATTGTGGACTTCATGCAACAGGGAATTATGTACTTTCATCCCGCGGCAATATTCTGACCCTTGGTCGATTTGACAGCGGTACAAATACGAGCTTGCATATTCTTGCAGCTTTCGCCGGGAAAGATTCGAACAATTGGTGTTGGATTTCTGCCAATGGTGCTCTTCAGGGAGCAGGTGATATTTGTACGACATTTGGAGATCAGAAGCAGGATATCCAAATGCTTGGTCTGAGTGCAGAAATAGCCAATGCCATGAAGAATGACATGCCTCCCGTTGAGATGAGTAAATATACACCGGCAACGATGGATTTTAAGGATGATGTCAATCTGAGTGTGACAACCATTCCGGAAGGTGGTTTTGCATTTTTCACTCTTGCTGAGGAGGAAGGTGATCTGCCAAAAGCACTCGAATTTGAGGGTGGTAGTGTACAGACTCCTTTAAATATTAAATTAAAACGCGATTCCCGTAACTTCCGTGTTGGTGTCGCAGTTGCTGGATATCAGTCTCGTGGTGTGACCTTTAAACCGGACAGGCAAAATCTTTCGATTCGTATCCCGTTGCTTCCAGAAGAAGATTCTGGATTCTGGCCAGTTTGGAATGCAATTGCCGAAGATGGTAGCGAGTCCAAATTGGAAATTGACGAAGATTTGGATATTGAATTTAAGGCGATATTGTATACGAATCGTGAATCGCTTAAATCTTGCATGCGTGAAGCAAATGCGAGTGTTCTTTTCCTCGTTTTGGATGAGAATGATCACTTTGTCGTAAACGGTGCAGATGATGGACTGACGAATTGCGTGATGCCGATCATCAATGAGATAAATGATCAGCATGATAACCAGGGGGCCATACCTGGCATTGATGGTCTGGGGAATGTCCGCGTTGATGTTGTGCTTTTTTAGGGTGATTTGATGGCTAATGCGGCGAGATTTGTCGTTTGTTACTCCCTGGGGACCGGGGCGGGGTTTGATGTTCAACTCTCGAGCCTGAGTCGCCAGGTATGTGAGGATTTTGCTGAGATCCTCGCTTTGAATGACAGTTTCGTGACTGTGCCGCAAATGCTTGTCGTCCGTGAACAAGGGGAGATTGATTATTCCGTCTCTAAAAATGCATGCGCCTTTGCGGTTTTTTATTCTCTCCCGGAAACGCAATGGATATTGGATGCTACTCGCGCAATTCGGGGAGATATCGCTTTGACGGGTCGCATCATGGACGATGAAAGCGGACTTATTCTGAGTGTCAATATGGTTGATATTGCCTCTAAAAATCTGCTATTTTGCGGATACGAGACCAGCCCGAGAGAAGAAATTCATTTGGCTATTTTACGGCTTGGCTCTCGCATTCTAAGCCATTTTACAGAGTATTCTGTTGAGGCATGGCTGCCTCGAGTGACAGAAATGCTCGGAACTCAGAATTTTTATGCCTATTCCAACTGGATGAGTATGCGTGAATTGGAGCGCAGAGCTCAGCGAGAAGGAATTCAGCCCCCCCTTGGGCGTATGGTTGAACATCTGACATTTGCTTTGAATGCGGATCCACATTTTTCACGTGCTGGTATCAAACTTTGTGATATTATGGGACGGCAGCTTGAGAAACAGCAATATGAGTTTATTTTGCGTTATCTTATGAGCCACGTCCTTGATAATGAGGCACTCTCACTTATTGTCGTTCAAAGTCTTGCTCGTCTTGGACGTCGCAGAGAAGCTGAGGAACAACTCAATACTATTATTGAAAAACACCCCAAAAATGGTCTTTTTTGGTTAATGCGCGGTTGTCTGCGTACGGATGAACGACTTGCCAACAGAGATCTCGATGAAGCTCGACATTTGCTTGGAAATGATTTTAATGGATGTCGGGCTGCCGTTGATAATGCTTTGCTCAATGTTACAGGGGTTTGATTCGGGCTACTATATCGATGAGCCATACTGATGTGTCGTTTGTGCGCCTGTCTTTGTTTTGTATATGGCTCTGTTATAATGAATGCAAACATTTTAATTTATGATAAATGACATTTGAGTTTTGAATAATAGTGCCAGTTTATAATGAATATAAACTAAAATTTATATTCAAATAGCTTGCGTATTGTTAAATGTTTAAACGTAAGTGGCTAATACAGACACTGTTTTGAGAATAAAAAGTGCTTTTTGCCTTTTTTATATATTCAATTCGAATATGTACTGCAATTCATCATCTGTATATCCGAGTGTTTTGATGTCGAATATACCCACATATCTAATTTTTGGTGAATCCTTCTACCAGACTCTTATTAGACATGAATCGGTGTTTCAGCCGTATGGACAACTTTGGGCTTAACAAATAATCTATATAGTCATTGAAAAATTATAGTTAGATACTGTTCGGAGACTGTAATGACCCAATTTGCCATGCGGATGCGACTTAGCTACGACCTTTGTTGTTGAAGCAGCATCGCATGCCTATATCGTGGAAGGTCCGCATAGTATTTGTTTGCAATGATTAGGGAGGCTGTTGTGCAGACGCATTGGGATGCTCAATCAACGAAGAAGGAATGAAAAGCGATGACCACATCGTCACGCACGCTATCGTTAAAAAAAATGAAATTACTGTTACTGCTCTGTCGGGGCTCTGTCCTAGCACTCGCTATGGTTAGTCAGCTCTTTTGGGAAAAACGAACGGTTGGTGGTTGCGTGGGGGTACATGTGGTTGTTTGGGGGGGGGAGGGCATAGTTCCAGGTAACACCAGGGTTACCTCTCT
>DGWW01000063.1 GCA_002395385.1 Myxococcales bacterium UBA4248 | reverse complement strand
TGCTGAATGTTTTTGCAAAACCAAAAGGATCGTCCAAATTCTCTGGGCATAACATTTCATTATGCATTCATCATTATGCATTATGCATTAAAGAATAATATGAGCTTTCGAAGAAAAACAAGCATAGGGGCTGAACAGTTACAACAGATCAAATAAATCACTTGCCCCAAAAGCGCTCATGATCTAAAAGTGGTACGGGAGGGCAATCCTCCTATGTCATGAATGAGTTCGGGCGGGAGAAGCATTAAGCCTGTCACTTTTTTCCTTCCAAACTAACTTCCAATATATCCTATCTCTAAATTCCCTCTTATTTCTGCCCCATGCTTCTTCCACCCGAGCTCGTTGGTGACCCTCACAACACGACATACATTCCCTTAAGGTTCAGGCAATCGTAATGGAAGATAGACCGCTTGCTTTATACCGTCGTTATCTATGGGAGTCGAAGAATATTTCCTGGATTTATACGTCGGGTATTGATCAATTATTTGCTTCACGTCGCCAGTATTTTGAAACATGCGGTATGGCTCAGCACATGCTAACCGAAGCTCAGCAGCACGAGATAGACGATCTCATCGTGGCTGCAACGTTAGCAGCAGAATCTCAAGTTGAGCGTGAGTCCTGGGGATGGACCATACGCATTCCGCTGAAGCCGTGGGGATTGTTCTGTGCGACCGAACCGGAAGGTGCGGTATGTGCCCGTTTTAGTCTTTTGTCCGCCGAGGCATCCCAGGATCCGGTTGGTATGTTTGCAGTTCAGCGGATAGCGCCCAATTCCCCAATGCGCCAAACATCTCTCATTCCCCGGGATGTTTCGACACATCTGTTGGTGGAACAGTATTTTGATGAATCAGAGCAGCTCCCGGCTCGCATTGCCATCAGCAGCAAAGAGGCGCTCATGGCACTGAGCATGCCGAATGCGGAATGGGATATTGTCAAAGGGCTTTCCGAAACCGATTTATTTTCTCTCTTTCATGAACTTCTAAGAGAAAATGAAGTCAAAGAAGAGAAAGCAGATGACACGCTCTCCGAAAAAGCTCGCGAAATCAAAGCAAAATTTGCGCAGGCCAAAGGCGACCCCATTGGTTCGATGATAGGCGACCTCAAGCTCATGCACGAGTCCGTTTTTTATTATGGCTGTCGCTGTGATATCCGTCAGATCAGGCAAATGATAGAGCATCTGCCACAGTCCCAACAGGAGGAGCTCTGGCAGGATTCTAAATCCATCGAAGTTCAGTGTCCAAGATGCGGGAGAACCCATATTTTGACGAGATAATGCGGAATTGTTTTAAATTAGCAATGTGCAATGTGCAATTGGAATGAAAGACTAAAGGGCGACTCTTTAACAATTGATAATTGATAATTGATAATTGATAATTGGGATGCAAAACTCAAGGGCCGTTCTGAAGTTCAATGAAATGGCATTCATAATGTGCAATGTGCAATGTGCAATTGGAATGAAAGACTAAAGGGCGACTCTTTAACAATTGATAATTGATAATTGATAATTGGGATGCAAAACTCAAGGGCCGTTCTGAAGTTCAATGAAATGGCATTCACAATGTGCAATGTGCAATGTGCAATTGGAATGCAAAACTAAAGGGAAAAGCTGATTCATGCGTAATGCGGAATTGAATGTGCCCTCTAATGTCACTCTAAAGCCAACATGTCTCCAGTCCTTAGAAATACAAGAGAATACCTGTATAATTACGAATTAAAAAATGTCCATCATCATACAAAAGTACGGCGGCAGTTCGGTTGCCACCATTGAAAAGCTCGAAGCCATAGCGGATCGCGTAGTTAAGAAGCATGCAGAAGGCTATGGTGTTGTTGTCGTTGTATCCGCAATGGGGAATACGACAGATGAACTTTTGAAGTTATCAGCCAAGATAACGACGACACCGCCAGCCCGTGAGCTCGACATGCTTCTGAGTACTGGCGAGCGCACGACGATGGCGCTGCTGTCAATAGCCATTCAGAAGCGCGGTGCGGAATCGATAAGTTTTACGGGGAGCCAGTCGGGGATCATTACGACCGATTCGCATTCGCATGCGCGCATTATTTCGGTGCGTCCCTATCGCATCCAGGATGAGCTGGAGCGCGGCAGGATCGTGATTGTGGCGGGTTTTCAGGGTACAAGTTACAAGAATGAGATAACGACGCTCGGTCGCGGTGGTTCGGATATGACCGCTATCGCACTTGCAGGTGCGCTTGGTGCCGAGGCCTGTGAGATCTACAGCGATGTCGACGGCGTTTATACGGCCGATCCCAAAGTCGTTTTGAATGCTCAGAAACTGGATGAGCTTTCGAGTGCGCAGATGCTTGAGATGGCCCAGCATGGTGCCAAGGTGCTGCACGACGAGGCCATTTTATATGCCCATAGGCACCAGATCTCGCTCTATGCCAAGAAATCGCATGTCGATAATTCGGCAGGTACGTATATCCGGCCGGATGGCTGGCCGGACCACATTTTAAAGAATGCGGAAATCAAGCCAACCGCCATCGTCAGTGCCAAGAAGGCCATGTATCTGAGCTGTGCGATCGCATCGCCAGAATCCTGGATGGCAGCGCTTGAAACCTGTGAAGGCATCAAAGTCATGGACATGTCTGTGAGCGGCCGCCGTGCGGAGGCACTCATCGATATCTGGAACTGTACGGATTCGCGGGCGCTCGTCACCAAACTGAATCTGAAAGAGAATGACATTGCAGACGAAAATGTGCTCAATGTTACAATGATTGGTGACGATCTCGGCAGGCAGCCATCCTTTATCCGCAAGATTCATGCGGCGGTACAGAGTGTTTCTGTCGAGCCGTTGGCGACATTTATCCAGCCCAATGCAGTCACTTTCGTGGTCAGACGTGAGGATGTCCCTGCGGCATCGAACGTTTTGCATCGTTTTATCACAGACTAAAAAGATTGCGCGCCGTATGCGCAGCACAGGCGCGCAGCGCAGGGCGTATTGCCATTTATGGCAATAGCCCTGCTTTGCGAAGTAAAAATGCATTTTAAAGTGACTTTAAACATTTAAATGTAGTCACAAACCGGCAAGATCGAGTAGAATATTCACGCTTCGATCTTGGTTCTTCCGGAGGATAGTATGAAATTCAATTTACATCGTTGCCTGTTGGCAGCCTTTTTTGCAGTTTGTGCCAGTTCACAGGCTTATGCCGATGGCTTTGATGTTCGTCAGTTTTATCCAATTGCAGGCAGTGAAGGCGTTTTCAGTATTGAATCGACGAAAACCATGAAACACCTTGATTTTGATATCAAGGCGATGGTCGATTCAGAAAAGACCCCGCTCAAATTTTCGTGTGGTGATGACTGCAGTCCGAGTCTTGAACACTTGGTGACGATGAATGTTTCGGCAGCCCTGGGTGTGTTGGATTTTCTCGAAGTTGGCATCGTGCTTCCATTTGTCGTCTATGAAAATTACAATATGGACTTTGACTTTGTTCCGAAGACGGTTGTCGATCCGAAAGAAGGTGTCTTTGGAGACATGCAGGTTCGAGCCAAAGGAACCATCCTACAGCGCGAAGATTACAATGGTTTTGGTTTGGGTGCCGGTGTCATTTTGAGCATTCCGACCGGGAAACAAAGTGCTTTTATCGGCAGTCCATCTTTTTGGGGGCGTCCGTATATAGCGCTTGACTATGAGATCGGTCCGGTGGAAATGATGCTCAATACGGGCTTTACGATTCGCAAAGAAGCCGTATTTCTGGACTATACATCATCGCACGCCTTTAACTATGGTTTCGGTATCAATTACCATGTCATTGCAGACTGGCTCGACCTTCGCGGTGAAATATACGGCGAAACGCCGCTCAGCGACAAAGCGACCAAAGACCATCAGAATTCGGCGGAATTTCTTGCCGGTTTAAAAGTCTATACACCGATTGGATTGGATTTTACCGCAGGCGGCGGTGCTGGTATCGGCAATGGCGTAAAGAATCCGCTTTACCATATTCTTTTAGGCATGGAGTATGCGCCGATCAATACCGACTCGGATGGAGATGGCATTACGGATCGCAAGGATGCGTGTGTCGATCTTCCCGGTCTTGAGGAATTTGAGGGCTGCCCCAATCCCGATGCGGACACGGATCGTTGGTGTGATCCATGGTTAATCGATGCTGAGCTTGCAGAGAAATTCCAATGCAAGATGACCGATGTCTGCCCGACCGATGCGGGATTTGATTCCTTCGAAGGCTGCCCGGATCCGGACAACGACAATGACGGATGGTGTGATGAGTGGGTAACCGATCAGCAACTCGCCAGCAAGTTCCACTGCAAGATGACAGACCTCTGTCCGGACAGAACCGGTCTGGGTGATTTCAATGGCTGTCCGGATCCCGATACCGACAAAGATGGCTGGTGCGATCCGTGGATCGATGACCAGGCACTTGCAGAACAATTCCAATGCAAGATTTCGGACAAATGTCCGGAGCTTGAGGGTGAAGATGAGTATTATGGCTGCCCGAATGCCGATAAAGACGAGGATGGTCTGTGCGCATCTTTCGTGGGCGAAAATGAGCTCTACGAACTTTACTTCTGCTCCGGTGTCGATAAATGTCCGAAAGAAGCGGAAGATCTGGACGATTTCGAAGATGAAGACGGCTGTCCGGATCCCGACAACGATCACGACGGCATTTGCGATCCCTGGGTATCGGAACAGAATCTGCTTGAGAAATATGCCAATGTCTGCAGCGGGATAGACAAATGCCCGTTGGAACCCGAGACCATCAACGGCGTAAAAGATGATGATGGATGCCCTGACAAAGGCAAGCAGATCGTCTTTGTACATGAAGACAAGATCGAAATCCGCGACAAGATTTATTTTGACAATAACAAAGCAACCATCAAGAAGAAATCCAACTCATTGCTTGACCAGATTGCAGCCTCGATCCGCGCCAATCCAGACATCAAACACCTCTCGGTCGAAGGTCACACCGACGACACGGGCAAATACGAGCACAATCTGATTTTGAGCCGCCAAAGAGCTCAAGCAGTTGTCGACGCGCTCATCAAGAGAGGTATTGCCCCTGAGCGTCTGAGTGCAATCGGGTATGGTCCCGATAAACCGATTGATCCTGCCAAGACGAGTAAAGCACGTGCGTTGAACAGACGTGTTGAATTCGTGATTACCGAGCGCGGCACCACAAGCACAAGCACAAGCTCTACGGTCAAACCCGCAAAAGTCAGAGACGCCAGCACCAAAAATGCAGAAAACAAAGATGCAGTGAAGGATGCTGCGAAAGATGCGAGCAAAGACGCTGCCAAAGATGCGGCAAAAGACGCTGCCAAAGATGCGGCAAAAGACGCGAGCAAAGACGCTGCGAAGGATGCGGCGAAAGACGCTGCCAAAGATGCGGCAAAAGACGCGGTCAAAGCCAAACCCAAGCCCAAAGACGATTTTGCAGATGCTTTCAAAGATATGGTCAAAGATATGGGTAAGGATGCGGCGGCAAAGGACAAGGACAGCAAGAGCGCCAAAACAAAAGAATCAGAAACCTCAAAACCGACTGACAAGACCTCGGATAAAAAGGATTCAAGTAAAAAAAGCGCTGGAAAAAAGAGCGATAAGTAATTCTTTTTGAGATTTCTATGGGCGCGAATTTTCGCGCCCATATTTTTACCTCAGAGGTGAATACAATGGCTGAAAAGAAAAAGGATTCCAATACGAGGCCCAAGTCAGAAGAAACTTCGGCAGAAGCCGCTACCATTGAGGAAGAACGCCCACGAAAACGCGTTTCCAGAAAGAAATCCCCTGTCACTGAGGCCCCCGTGGAATCTGCTTCAGAACAGTCCTCGTCCCATTCGTCTGATGAGAAATCAGATTCTCCAGCCAGCCCAAAGCGCACCCACAAACGTTCGACGAGCGATCCTGTCGAAGGGGAAACTGCCCCGAAACGACGTGCCCCCAGAAAGAAGGCCAATACCAATGATGAAGCGGCCGCTTCTCAGGAAACGCCCGAACATTCCGTCGTGCATGCGTCCCAAGCAATCGATGCACCTGCACCGTCAGATCAACCGCCTGTTTCGGTGCCGCAAGAACCATTAGATTCTGCCTCAGCTTCTGAGACGCCCAAAGAAAATATCCCCCTTTACGAAGCCAATCGAAAGATTCTGACGCGTAAAAAAGGCACAATTGTCCCCAAAACCGAGTCATCTCAACAGGATTCCAATCCTTCCCAGGCAGCTCCGGTATCCAATGCACAATCTTCCAATGCTCCAGTCGATGCGCCCCCTGTAACCGATGCACCATCTGCACCAGAGCAGGCTTCAAGCCCATCGCCAAATCCAAACATCAATACCATTGACTTCAATGTGCCGACCGTACGGCTCACGCGCAAAAAAGGTTCAATGGTCGATGCTCCCAAAGAAGCGCCTCCGGTAGAAAATTACCCAGAAAACAAAAAGCACTTTGCACTTGGCTCACCTCGCTCGGAAGAAACAGAGCCATTTACGCCCAAAAGCCTGACCATCGTCTCTTTGGAAACGATGATGTACAATAATTTCATGGCTTTGGGGGCAGACAACGAAACAGTGCTTGAGCTCCCCATCACGCGAAAGAAAGGCGTACTCATGACGCCTGAGCGCATCCGGGAGCGCGAAATACATTACAGCAGACAGATTTGCTGCGCGATTGAAGACAGAGCCCCGGCATTGCAGTCATTCCCGACGCCATCCGGTCTCACACTCATGGCAAAACTTCCCCAGAGCCAAATCACCTCTCTGGCGGCCCACCTGATGTCTCCTGATACTCAGGAAAGCATGCGTGGTGTTTTCGAAAAACTCAGTCTCATTTTGAGTGTCGATCCCTACAATCTCATCGAAGAAGTCTATGAAGAGAATCCCGAGGCTGAAGCGGAAGCGACAGAGCCTGCGCCAGAAGATCCCGGTCCGGATCCCGTGATAGAAACTATTTTTGAGATTTTTGAACGTCCTCTCGTTGCCCTTAAATTTGATCCTGAAAATAAAGAAAAACTCCGAGCGCTTCACCACTCCTATCATGCAGGAAATATTACGGCTTTGTTCTGTGACTGGGCGCGCTCTCTCGAATATATCGACAAAGGTGTCACAGGCGGCCCCGAAAAGAAGCAATTATCAAAAGCTTTTATCGAACGATTTGAAGCCATATTGACCATTGATTTTGAATCGGCAAGGGCTCAGGGCGTTTATCTCTTTGACGATGAACTCAAGCAGCGCTACCGCATCGATAATATAGATCTTCTCCTGTTATGGCTGATGGCCAGCCATGAAATTGATCCCAATTTCAGAAATGCCATGCGGGCCACCTGGGACCAAGTGACAGTCGTATACATGAGTCCCAACGCGATTATGCGTTTCTTCAATCCCAACCCACAAGAAAGAGCTGAACTCATTGCAAGGTTAGCCCCTTCTTCAAGAATGTCAGCCTCCAGGCTGATCCGAGTGGTCCAGGGAAACGTACCGACGCAGCCCCTGAGTTATGAGATCATCGTCTCCGAGCAAATTGTCCGTCAATTCGTGGGTGTCCAATCGCTCTCAGCATCTTCGGTGCAATTTTCCGAGCTGCTGTTTCCCCATATCAACAAAGAAACCTTCCTGTCCAAAACGCACTATAAGACCCTCGACATTCTTAAGAATTATCTCGAACGCGACAATCTTTGCAGACAACCCAACCTCGAGAGAGACAATCTCAATTTTATTCCATCTATGGGATTTCTCATCGAAGGTCTCCCGGGCAGCGGCCGTGGTACGCTCGTCAAACAGCTGGCATCCGAGCTCAACCGTCCCGTGGTCGTCATTCAGGGCAGCCCTCTGAGCGGCGTCAATTACGTCGATTGTGAAGAATACCTCAAGGGTGTCTTTTCGGATGCCTCACTTCTTCAAGCGTTCATCTGCGTTCGAGATGCAGGCCCGCTCATTACCGAGGAACATTTCGCCTCTATCTTTGCCCGTCAGCTGTCACTGCATCCCGTCGTGTGTGCATTCTGCTGTGATCTTGCCGTCAAGATTCATCCCGTCATTGAGCCGGCCATCACTTTTAAGGTCAAGATGGATGCCAATCTCAAGGACAATGCCATCGCCTTCTGGCAGCAGCACCTCAAGCTGCCGGATCTCAACCAGTCGCGGGTCGATCTGCGTGCATTGAGCCAACGCATGGCCTTGCAGCCTTTCCAGATTCAAAAAGCCACCAAGCTGGCCTACTATTCATCCAACAAAGACGATGCCAATGAGATTTTCGTCAACAACAATGCCCTCGAGCGAGCAGCCGCCGTCCAGGTGACCAAAAACATCGGCAACCTGGCTTTTGTGTCTGACCCGGAGATTGACCTCACCGATGTCATTGTCAGCGAAGATATCATGATGAAAATCAAGCAGATCATCGGGTCTGCCATCAACCGCCGTACCGTTCTTTACGAATGGGGTTTGTCGCGAAGAATTCGCCGTGGTACAGGCGTCATTGCATTGTTTGACGGCGAGCCAGGTACCGGCAAAACGCACAGCGCCGAAGCCATCGCACATGAACTTGGGCTCTCCCTGATGCGCATCAATATCGCCACCATGGTCGACAAATACATCGGTGAGACAGAAAAGAATTTGACCACCATTTTTGAGCAGGCACGCCCAGACATGCAGCTCCTGCTCTTCGATGAAGCCGATTCACTCTTTACCAAGAGAACGGCAAATGTCTCCAAATCGAATGACCGCTATTCGAATATGAGCGTCAACGTCCTGCTGCAGCTGGTCGAACGTTACGAAGGTGTCAGCATTCTGACCACCAACCTCAAAAATGCCATCGACCCCGCATTCGAACGTCGTATCACCTACAAAGTCTATTTTCCGATGCCCAAGCAGCCCGAGCGCGAACGACTTTGGCGGTACATGTGTCCTCCCGATATTCTCACGGCAGAACCCATCGATTATGAATGGCTCTCTGAACTTGAGATGAGCGGCGGTGAAATCAAGAACGCCGTTTTGACTGCTGCTTTTAATGCAGCAACCCAGGGCGTGCTGCTCGACAGTGCGATTCTTTACAATGCAGGCGTTGCCGAAGCCTCCGCCGCCGGCCGCGTCATGCGACGCTACGAAGAAGGCGAGGATTTCATGCGGGAATAAATCGTGGAAGGTCAGATTGTTCAATATGATGACGAGCTCAATGGCGTCCTGATCACTGAACGCGGCGTACAGGTATCGATCCCCGGTGCACTCCTCGGCGAAAAGGTTCGATATCACATTGAGCATTCAAGCCCCCACGCCCCAAAAGCCTGGGGACGCTGTGATGCGTTGTTGGTCCCTTCCCCCAACCGCGTCCGCCCGGTTTGTCCCATCGCCTGGCCTACAGTCGGACAATGTGCCGGCTGTCCCCTCATGCACATCCTTGCCCAAACTCAAAATCAGCTCAAACAGCAAATCACGCTGGATGCGCTCTCGAAAGCCGGCATTAACTACATCAGGACGGTCCCATTTCACCCCGCAAGCCAGACGCTGAACTACCGCAACCGAACGGATCTCGTTGCCGCCCAATGGAACCAGAAATTCTGCCTGGGCGCTTACAAAAACCGATCCCACGACATTGTCCCCATCCAGTTTTGTCATATTCTGCGCCAGCCACTCAATTCGGTACTCCGGTTTATCGTAAAAGCAGCGAATCAGCATCGCATTCCCGCCTACCGCAATGAACTCCAATCCCAGGGATCTATCCGTTATATCTCACTATTTGCCAATGATCAGCGGGAGGTACTTGTCGATATTGTGTGTACAAGCGCGCAGGAGCATACCCCTTCATGGCTCAATCCCTTTGCACATCGACTCAAGGATTTCTCCTCAATCTGCGGTGTTTCCTATTCTATCAATGATTCACCGAACAATGCCATCCGGACAGAAGCAGCCTATACCTTGTGGGGCAAAGAACGCCTCCCGGAACATCATGGCAACATCATTTCTCTGTTTTCTGCCTCCGGTTTTACACAACTCAACTCCCAAATGGCAGCCGAAATTTATGCTGCCGCCCGAGACTGGCTTCCTTCAAGACCGCATGTCGTATGGGATCTTTACTGCGGTGCCGGTGCTTTTGGCCGCACACTTCACCCCTCTAAAAAACTCTACGGTGCCGAGTTCAATGCTCCCGCCATCGAGGCCGCGCGCCAGACATCCAAAGGCGATCCATTCGAAACACATTTCGAAGTCATCAACCTCGAGACCAACTGGCCCGACTGGCCGCTGCCGGATGTACTTTTGCTCGACCCTCCGCGCAAAGGCCTGAGTAAACTGGCTATCGAGAAAATTAAACAGACACTTTTTCCGACCATCCTCTACATGAGCTGCAATCCGGCATCGTTTGCCAGCAATGTCGCAGAACTCAATGATCACTACGTCCTGCAGCGAATTGAGGCTTTTGATATGATGCCTCAAACGCGCCATGTCGAGGTTTTGGGCATGCTATGCCGGCGCTGATGCGCGGCATACGCATTGCCACTCGCGCTTTTGGCTGCGCCAATGCGCGCTTTTGGTGCGGCTAATCTCGCCATGCGGGATTACGCCGCACCTGTATAAAATGAAAGAAAGCCGCATAAAATGCGGCTTTCTTTACGACCCTTCCAAAGGGTTACATCGCGATATGCCCGGGATTCGGCAGGTTCTGCCCATTGACAACCGGCCCTACCGGAACGACGGGCGGCGCAAACGTAGGAATCTGGCCCGTTCCCATAACCAGATTGATCATCTGCGTAGACACCCAGGTCAGGAAGCCGGTAGCCAAAGAAGTCGCAATGGCTTCAAAGATCGTGTCATGAATTTCATCATGATTTTTCTCTGCAATGCCATCATCAAATTCATTCAGGATGGCACGTTTGAGGGGTTCCATCGTCGTAATGTCCGTCAAACCACTGGAGGGGCAGGAAATGAGCGGCCATGTCACATTGGGCATCGGAGGCGCAACCGGACCGGGAAATGCAGCGAAAGCCGGATACCAGGGAAGCCCCGGAACCGTCACGTTATCGAAATATTTATTGAGGCATTTTTCGACACCCTTGCCGACGGCATCGCGCCATTTATTATAGAATTTTCTGCTCGAAGAGGGCGCCGGAAAACCGGGATAGGACTTAAACAGAGGGAAAAACTGCTGGCTGCTCTTGAGACATCCGGCACTGCCAACGGCAACCGGCCCATTAATCTTCAGGCCGGAAAAACCGAACGTCGGTTTCCACAGATTAAAAGCATATTCGACCGCACTCAGCATCGTCTTGACAAAATCCTGATAATATTCGGTCATTGTATTGGCTGTATCCAAATGATATTTCTGGGGATCCTGGGTCGCAAAATAGGACATGACGCCATCTGCACTTTCAACACCCATACCCCATTTTTCCATCTTGACGCCATTGACATAATTGCCCGTCGCTTCCAGACCGCCATTTTGCGGCGCTTTCCAACTGTCTTCCGGCGGAAGCTTATGTTGCTTTCCGGCAACCGATAAATCTGCAAGGATTGGGAAAAATTTGACGTTTGACATATCGACTCCCTTTCATGTTAGGTTTCAAAAATCCACACAAACCCAAATATAATTGTACATGCAAAATTGAATCCCGTCCACGAAATTGAGTGATTTTTGTTATTATTGTGTAACTGCTCAGCCGCCTTTCTTTTTATTTTAACAAACGGATTTGTTCGCATCTAACGATGCTCACTTTGTTAATGCGGAATTCGAAATTAACGTTGCATTCTTAAGAAATAACCTAAAGAATTGAATAATTTCTGCCTTTAGTAACGTCTGATAGCAATATACGTCTCAATTCCGCATTCCGCATTCTGAATTCAACATCTCGAATTGGAATCGCGAAGGCCGTTAGGCCTGAGCAAATCCGTTTGTAAAAACAAAACCAGCCCCCGGCTGAGTAGTAACCTCCACACCCGGGGACAGCAGACCCCACAAAAAAATTCGCACCGTATGTGCAACATAGGTGCGAACAAAAGGCGTATTGGTCGCAGACCAATAGCCGCAATTCGGCGCATGCCGTCAGGCAAAGCTGAAAAACACAAAACAGCTCAGCCTGCTCGCGAAACATCCATCACAGGAACTCACCTTTCTTAACTTGTTCCTTATAGTAGTCAGCCCTGTCATCAATCCAGCTGCGAAGTGTATTGCACTCCTCGCAATTCTTGTTGCCTTTCTTACATTTTCTCAGTTTAGGCAGCTGTGTTGACATCGGCAGGATGACATGAAGATAGACGTCATTCTCAAACTCATCCATTTTGGCAAGATTCTGCAACGCATCAAGCATCGGCCTGCAATTCTCTCGCTTGATCCTCCAGGCTTCTACAGCCTTAACGAGCCATTCCGGGGTTTTGGTAGAAGGCGCATCGTCCTCAGAATCTGCATCGCCTGTGGCATCATTTTTTGCCCGAGAAGGGGGATTGTAGCCAAACGGATCGACTTTAAGCTGGTCGAACGTTTCAACCATATTTTTGAACCACACGGTATTTGGCCCATCATACGGCGTCTTGATGATCAGCCAGGCCAATGCCGTTCTGGTATAGTCCCCCTGTTGTTCAATCAAAATATCGCCAATCCTAGTTTTATCTTTGTTTTTTGACGAAAACAGATCCTTCCCGATCATGATGACTGCCGGGTTTAACGCGGCAAGCGGTTCAATGGCAAACAGATGGGTCAACGTGTCGATGGTGAGAGTCTCAAATTCCGCCCTGTCCTTTTCGTTTCTTGCATTGACCTTTTTGAGCTCATAGCAATTGAGAAGATAGAGCCTTACAAAATTAGGATGGCCCCAGTATTTTTCCTTAACATTGTTCAAAGAAGAGAAAGAAACATTGTATTTTTTGCTCAGATAAGCTTCAGTCGCCGTAACAAGTTCAGGATCTGACGAAAGGACTGCATCCGCCCCCACACGAAACTCTTTTTCAGTGATATTGTAAGGCTCGGGTTTTCTTATCTCATCCTCAATTTTGACGACTTTCCCTTCCTGACTCAGTTTTTCAATTGCAATCTGAATATGATCGAGTTCGCCAGATTCGGGCTGCGTCAGCTGTTTCGTCTGATTATAAATGCCCAATCCAAGCTGAAAGACGACCACCATTGCCAGAGCAGACAGCAATACGATCAGAATAAAAATTTGTTTCTGCCTTCTCGTTTGCGGCAATACCGAGGCGACTTCGGCACTGATGGGCTCAGCTGCTTCATTGGAAGTCGAGGATTGCAGCGCCATTTTCTGCATATTGACGGCGAGTGATCCCGAATACGACGAAAAACTAACACTCGAAAAGGTCGGATTATCGACGGTGAGCAACATGATGGCTTCATCGAGAAGCGGCGTAACTTCCTGGGCAGACTGGAACCTGTCCGCCGGATTCTTTTGAAGCAAACACTGAATGATGGCATCCAGATGCTCCGACTGCGGAATCGAATCGGGAAGATGAGGCGGTGGCGTCTGCACATGCATGACGAGCAGCTCAAGGTAATTTGATCCCTGAAAAGGCGTCACACCGACCAGCATCTCATAAAAAATGATACCAGCCGAATAGAGGTCGGCACGATAATCCAGAACCTCTCCCTGGGCCTGCTCCGGTGCAATATATTGAGGCGTACCATAAACCTGCCCAATCTGGGTCAGTGGCTTCATGTTGGCACCTTCGGGATGCTCAATATGCGCCACACCAAAATCGATCAGCTTGACAAAATCATCGCGATCCTCATGGAGAATGAGAAAAACATTATCCGGTTTGACATCACGATGGACGATACCCTTGGCATGCGCACACCCAAGAGCACTCATCAGCTGACGCATGATCAAACAGGCAGACAAAGGATCCAACACACCCAGACGCGTAATCCGCTCCGCAAGCGTCTCACCCGAAAGCAGCTCCATCACGATGTAAGCATCCCCCTGTTCGGTCATGTCAAAATCCATCACCGTACAAATATTGAAATGCTCAAGGGATGCTGCCGAACGAGCCTCGCGCATGAATCGCTCGCGATACTCTTCCGACTGGGCATAGTCACCCTGCATGACTTTGATTGCCACTGGCTTGCGGATACTCATGTGCTCGGCCTTAAAAACCATGCCCATCGAACCGCCACCTATGACGCTCAATATCTTATATTTTCCACCTAGGATATCACCTGGCTGATAATTCATATCCGACCTTAACCTACATCACTCCACATGCATACGCAGAGCGCTATTTCTTAATATACTCAACATCTACAACGAGTTCAATCCATATACTCTACATCCGAACTTTTTTTGTTACCACTCATCCCTCCTCCATCACACACACCATTCACTATTTATTGGACATCTACCACCATTGTGAGTTATACACCTACATGTATTCCCATGGTCGCGATAATTGCTGCGGGAATTCTAAAATATGAGGTTGCGGGCTTTTCTGCCATCATTATAATATGAAACCTCAACCCTCACAGAGAAACCAATTTGACTCTGTGTACTTGATGTATAATTCCGATAAGGAGACATAACGTGGATAAAACAAAACTCACGGCCATGACTGTCAAGGATCTGCGCGCCGAAGCAGAAAAACTTGGCATCAAAAAGACCAGTACACTCAAAAAAAATGAACTGATTGACGCCATTATCGCTGCCAATGCCGCAAACGAAAAATCCTCAAAAACAACCAAAACTGCAAAATCAGATGCGGCAAAATCCGATAAATCTGCTGAAGCCAAAAAAGATGCCAAAACCAGTGCCAAAGCCAAATCTGATACCGCAAAAGAGGCCTCACCAAAGGCAGCCAAAGCCGTAAAAACAGGCAAAGCAATCGACAAAAAAGCCGATGATAAAATTGCCGACGATGATGCGCTCGAAGCCAAAAAAGCAACGGACGCAGAATCAGAAGAGGATGACGAACAATCGGCAAAAAAAGATGCAAAACTCGATGCCGAAAAAGTCGAAGAACCTGTTCCCGTCGAACCCGATTCGATCTTCATCGACCACGGTGCCATTCTCCCCGAATTCGTCCCCGGAACCTGCCTCTATGCACTCGTGCGCGACCCCGGCACCCTCTTCGTCTACTGGAATGCCACGTTCGAAAGCGCCAACGGATGGCTCCTCACGGCCTACGATCACTCCGGCAATATTCTCCAGTCCTTCACGACACCCGCACGCCGCAACGGTCGCGGTTACTTCCGCATCCCCACGGCTCGCGTCGCCCGCGTTACACTCTCAATCATTACGTCATCCGGAAACAGCGAATTAAAGCTCGAATCCAAAATCCGAATTGCAGAACAACTCGGCATCGCACAGCCTCGCCCCGCATTCGATGAACGATGGGTCGATGTCCAGAATCGCAAAGTCATCTACGAAGCACCGGCCCCCGGCCGTGCCCCACAGTTTGCCGAAGCCTATCAGGCCATGGATGCACCCGCTCTCACCGGCGGCGGTTTCGACCGCGCCGTCGAAAACCAGAGAATTTGGGATCCCACTTCCTCGAGATTCGGCCTGCTCAACCCAGGTGCACCCGCTGCCCCCGGCTCCTCCGACAAACTCGTCCGCCCGGGTTCCTCCGACTCCTTCATCGGCAGCTCACACAACGGCCGCCGATAGTTCCTGCTTTTCTCATTGATACAGGTCTTACATTTTTTTACAAACGGATTTGTT
>DGWW01000232.1 GCA_002395385.1 Myxococcales bacterium UBA4248 | reverse complement strand
TTGGTGCAAAAGCGAGCTATGGTGCCTGCGAGCCGTAGCGACGTTTTGTGAAACATCTCAGGCGAGCAAGCGGAGGAAATCACCATGGCACATAAATTCCCAATTGGTATTCAGACCTTTTTCTGTTTCGGCTGTGGCGGTTTGCAAATCCTTGCTCGTTTTGACGCTTCGGGCGTATTTCTGGGATGATTCGGGGTGCGATGCTACTTTGAAGGTGGCTGTCATCCTGAGATGGCTGTAGAGATTGTTCTGCTAAAATTTCACTCAATCACCTAAGGAAAGATGTATGCAGATTGAATGTCCTCACTGTCACCAATGGACCAAATTCGATGGTCAGGTTTGTCCGCTGTGCGGTGTACCTCTTGAAACAGGAATACAGAATGAGGCTAACGGTGCGGAGCATAAGAATAGAAATATATATTGGATATTGTTTCTGGTGTGTGTGATTGGTGCAGTCATTTGGATTGTGACTCGTCTGACGATGAGTGAGTCAGAAGAAAGCAATGAAGTGGAGCAAAAAATTATTGAAGAGATCGCATCAGGTCATTCTGTAGATTTAGTTTTGAATAAATATCATTCAGATTGTTTATGGTATTATGAAAATCTGCCGCAATCCATCTCTCGTTTTAATCGTAGAGATGAAAAAGAAATAGCTACATACCTGACTTATAGACCGCGTTATTCATGTAAAAAAGATACGGATGACAAAATATTGTGGTCATGGCATCTTGATGTCAATCACCGCAATGAAAAGATTTGTTATACTTATTCATTTCATCCGTCCAAAGGTACAGACGAGAAAGAGCCAGGTCAATTCAGATTAAGCATCATTCTAAGCGGTGAAAATCGTGGAAATGTGTTGATAGAGCCATTATCCGCTTTTCGTCCGGGATATGATCGATATGGCCAAGATAAGGATATCTCTTTCTATTATTCTGTCGATTTCGTGAACTTTGATAAGTCAATCGCAAAATTGCGACGACTTGAGAATGATTTCGATTATGGACTAGAGATCAATTTTCATGATCTTCGAAAAGGCTGGTATTTGGAGACCGTCTTTCCTGTCACAGCGATTGCGCCTGGCGATAAACAGGATATCTTTTATTTTGTCTATCGTCTTTTTCCGCTCAAAGGCATTGACACATGCGGTGAGTGGGTTCAACAAAAGCTTGATGATTAGTGCACAATATCACGTGTTTTTGGGTTAATTATGTTCAATGGGGATATAAGGTTTTGATTTTGCGAGATGACAATCTGTGTATTGGGCAAAACTACCTTCCACGAGTTTATCCATTTATTCCCCCATTGGTGTATCATTTATCCAATTTTGTAGGCATACCCCCACCCAAAATGTAAAGCCGCGTATTGGCCGTGCCAATAGCGGCTTGCGCGATGCGTATGGCGCGCAGGGCCATAGCACGCGCAACATATAAATATTGCTCAAAGGCATAAAATTTGCTATGCGGCGCGCGGGTTTTATTCGGGAATGGATACCATTTCCCGTCATTCAGGTGGATTAACATTTAAGCGCAATTTTGGGCGCATAAAGGAATAAATATGAAACGATACGTCGGGATTGACGTCGGGGCAGAAACGCTCAAGGTCGTTGAACTTCATGAGGATAATGGACAGGTTACGATTGCTCGCAAGGAACGCATTGCACACGGAAAAGCGCCCGCAGAGGCGCTGCGCGCAGCGCTCGAGCGGTTTTCGTTTGACGGCATCGATGCCATTGGCGTCTGCGGGCGGCTCGGAAGACTGTTTAAAATCATGCAGATTCCCGAAAAACAGGCTCGCAGCGCGGGGTTCCGTTATCTGCTCGATGACAAGCCGGCTACCATCGTTTCGATTGGGTCGCACGGATTTTCGGTGCTCGAAATGCGCGACGAAACACACGAGATTTACCGCGAAAATACGCGATGTTCGCAGGGTACCGGCAACTTTTTGATGCAGCTCGTCGAGCGTTTTGGGCTCACCGTCGAGGAAGCCAGCAAACTGTGCGAGGATGTCGAAGATCCCGCGCCGCTGTCGGGACGATGCCCGGTCATTCTTAAAACCGATATGACCCATCTGGCCAATGCAGGAACTTCGCATGCCCGCATCGTTGCAGGCCTTTATGATGCCGTCTGCGAAAACGTCCAGGTGCTGATTAAGCCGGCACTTTGCCCGCATCGCATGCTGCTGACCGGCGGCGTCATGCAGAGCGTCCGCATTCGCAGGCATTTTGAGCGCTATTGCCAGAAATACGATTTCGAGATGCTGACGCTCGACGACGATCTTGGATTGTATATCGACGCCATTGGCTGCGCGCGCCTCGCGGCTTCGCACGATGCAAAACCGACGACGCTCGACGATATTTTCTCGGTCAAAACCGAAAAACACATCGAACATATTCAGCATATTTCCGAATCCCTCAAGCATGTCCGCAGATTGCCGCCGCTCAGGCGCCCGGCTGCTTCGGAACGCCCCAATGCACCGCTCATCCTCGGGTACGACATGGGATCGACCGGTTCGAAGGTCGTCGCCATCGACGCCACCGACGGTACCATGGTCTGGGACGCCTACGAAAACACCAAGGGCAATCCGATTGGCGCAGCCCAAGATCTGACGCGGCAGTTCCTCGCATCCGATTGGGCAAAAAATCCCGTCATTGCCGTCGGTTCGACCGGATCCGGCCGCGAAATCGTCGGTTCGTTGCTCAGCGTCTGCTTCGGCTCCGAAAGAGTTTATATCCTAAATGAAATTGCCGCACACGCAGAGGGCGCCGTCTCTTACGATCCGCGCGTCGATACCATCTTTGAAATCGGTGGACAGGATGCCAAATATATCCGCATCGACGACGGTCGCGTCATCGACGCAGCCATGAACGAAGCTTGTTCGGCAGGTACCGGTTCATTCATCGAGGAACAGGGCAAGCGCTTCGAAGGTGTCAAGGATGTCCGCGATTTGGGCAGAATCGCGCTCAACGCGCATTCCGCATGTTCATTGGGACAGCATTGCTCCGTCTTTATGGCCGAAATTATCGACGAAGCCGTCGCGACCGGCGAAAAACAGGAAGAAATCATCGCCGGCATCTACGACTCGATCATCCAGAATTACCTCAACCGCGTCAAAGGCAGCCGCACCGTCGGCAAAGTCATCTTCTGCCAGGGTATGCCGTTCTCGAGTGACGCGCTGGCCGCCGCCGTTGCACGCCGCACTGGCAGCGAAGTCATTGTTCCCCCCAATCCCGGCACCATCGGCGCGCAGGGCATAGCATTGCTCGCCAAACGTTACAAATTCGATCCCGCTGAGGATAAATCCGCCCTCGTCAGCATGGATATGTCCCGTTTCCTCGGCGCCGAAATCATCAAGAAAGACAGCTTTATCTGCAACTCGAACAAGGGCTGCGGCGGTGCCGGCAACAAATGCCGCATCGAGCGCATCCTGACCCGTCTCGAAGGCAAAGAGTCACGCTTTACATGGGGCGGCGGATGCTCGCTGTACGACAAGGGCACCGGACGCATCAAGCTCCCCGATCTCGCTCCGGATCCCTTCCGCGCCCGCGAAAATTATATCGATGAACTCATTGCCAATCTCCCGGCCAACGAGGGCGCGCCGCTCATCGCCATGAGCGAAGAATTCACAATTAAGGGATTGCTGCCGTTCTTTGCGACGTTTTTGGCGGAACTCGGGTATCGCCTCGATATCTTTAGAAGGGCAGACCAGGCCATTCTCAAACGCGGCATCGAAGAAGCCAATATCCCGTTCTGCGCACCGATGCAGCTGTTCCACGGCATTACATCGACCCTGATGGATCGCAAGCCCGATATCCTGTTCCAGCCGATGCTCCTGAGCACTCCGGCCATGCTCGACGAAGACCGCTCCGTTCTTTGCCCAATCGTCCAGGCTGCCCCCAAGATGAATTACTGGGATCTCAAGAATTCCAAGAATTCATCCCTCAATACGACGCGATTCTTCTCGCCACTCATCGACACGCAGCCCGGTGACATCGATTCTGCGCAGTTCCGCAAGACCTGTCATAAGATGGTCGCCGAACTGCTCGAACAATCCGAAAAAGAAGTCGCCGAAAAATTCGAAGGCGCCTTTGCCAAGGCCCTCAAAGCACAGCACGTTTTCGACGAACAGATGCTCAAGAATGGCGACGAAGCCCTTGCATACTGCGAAAAACACAACATTCCCGCCGTCGTCGTTTTGGGCCGCATCTATACGATTCACAACAAAGTCCTCAATTCGAACGTGCCCGCAATTCTGCGCGAACAGGGCGCGATTGCCATCCCCATCGACTGCTATCGCCTCGGCGCCGATGTGCCGTTGTTCCGCACGATCTACTGGGGTTACAGCCAGCGCAATCTGCGCGCAGCCCATCAGGTGCGCCGCAATAAGAATGTTTACAGCGTCTGGTGCTCGAACTACGCATGCGGGCCCGACAGCTTCACGCTGCATTTCTACAATTATATTATGGAAGGCAAGCCATACGCGGTCATCGAAACCGACGGCCACTCGGGCGACGCCGGTACGCGCACGCGCATCGAGGCCTTTTTGCACTGCGTCCGTGAGCACATCGCCAAGGGCGGCGAAATCGGAAATCCGCATAATTTCTCCGAAATCGAGGAACGCAACGTCACGCTGATGCAGGCAGCCGAAAAGAAAATGACCATCGTCATTCCTCGACTGGGCCCCGGTTCCCGCGCACTCAGCGCCGTTTTGCGCGGCCTCGGCATGGACGCCGAAACGATGGCACTCCCGACGCGCAAGACCCTCGAAATCGGTCGCAAATACACATCCGGCAAAGAATGCGTCCCCATGGCCATTACCCTCGGCCTGCTCGTCGAACGCATCGAAAATGAACCCGATCCCAACCGCCATTTCGCATTCGTCATGCCTGGCGGTCGTGGCCCTTGCCGCTTCGGCAACTACAACCACTTGCACAAAGTCGCCATGGAACGCCTTGGCTACCAAAATCGCGTCGACGTCTGGTCGCCCTCCGACAACAACTATTTCGAAGGCATCCCAAGCGGTATCGTCGTACTCGCATATTGCGGCTTCATCGCTGCCGATTTGCTGCTTTCGATGCGATACGATGCGCGCCCCGTCGAAATCAACCCGGGTGCCGTCGATGCCCTCTATGAATCGCTTTCGGCCGAACTCGACGAAATCCTGACCACCAATGCCCAGCAAGACGCTTCGATGGGCAAGGCCACCAAAGAAATCGCTCTCGGCACGTTCTATGGCTTGAGCAAATTCCTCAAGAAAGCCGCCACCGCCTTTACGGCATTGCGCAAACCCGGCGACGTTCCGACCGTCCTCGTCACCGGCGAAATCTACGTCCGCTGTGATCCCTTCGCCAATGACTTCGTCATCGATCAGCTTCAAAAACGCGGCATTCGCGTCAAACTCGCTCCGTTCTACGAGTGGCTCGATTACCAGGAATTCATCAATACCAAAGTCGGCATCCCGCAAACCTGGGAAAATTGGTTTACCGCCAAAATCCAGGTGCTCATCCTCGAGCGCATGTACAACATGGTCGGCAAAATCATGGGGTGGGGCAGACTCAATCGCGCCAATGCCCAGGTCGAAGCCGCTGAAGATTTCGTGCGCTACCAGCTCGAAGGCGAAGCCGTTCTCACAGTCGGTGGCGCCATCTGCGAATGGAAAGAACACGAAATCGACGCCGTCCTTTCCCTCGGCCCCCACGAATGCATGCCCAGCAAAATCGCCGAAGCGCAATTCTTCCATGTCTCGGAAGAAATGGGCCTTCACTCGAACACGCTGCACCTCAACGGCGACCCGGTCGATCCCATCATCATCGAGCACTTTGTCTACGAAGTGCGCGAAAAATTTGCCGAACGCGCCAAACGCCGCGAGCTCCATCCCGTCCATGAACCGACGATGATCGACATGTCCAAAGGACTGCTCAAAGAATTGATCCGCGGGCTGCCGGGACGGTAAATTATATATATTAATATATTTTATTTGCTCGCCTATGGGCGCCCCCATCTGTGTCGCCCATACAGCTCGCTTTTTTGTTCCCAGGGTTTGCTCGCCTTGCGACGTGTCACGACACGTCGCTACTGCTTGCCTGCGCTTTTTTTGTTCCCAGGGGTTGCTCGCCTTGCGACGTGTCACGACACGTCGCTGCTGCTCGCTGATGCAGCTATGCGCGTTGCGCATACGCCGCTTTGCCTGTGCTATTCGCCGATGGCGAATACGCACAGGCTTTTTTTTATGTTCGGCAATCGAGTGAAAAACTCATTTTGGTGTTTCGTAAAAATTCCGCGAGTTGACTTTTGCCATTTTGGTGTTTCGTAAAAATTCTGCGAGTTGATTTTTGCCATTTTGGTATTTCGTAA